>DATHRW010000437.1:0-9190 GCA_035464955.1 Gemmatimonadales bacterium | reverse complement strand
GAGAGCTTTCCATAGTACTCGTGGTAGATGTACTCGATGGCCTCGGGTTTGAACGGAATGCCCTTCGCCTCGCAACAGCGCCGGAAGATCTGCTGGTACTGGCGAGGCGTTGGGCTCTCGACCTCGACCTTGTAGTGGATTCGCCGGAGAAAGGCTTCTTCGACCAACGATTGAGGATCGAGGTTGGTCGCGAAGATCAAGAGACAATCGAAGGGAACAGGGAACTTGCCGCCCGTGTGGAGCGTCAGGAAGTCGACGTTCTTCTCCAACGGGACAATCCAGCGATTCAGGAGATCCCGTGGCGGCACGCGCTGCCGGCCGAAGTCATCCACGATCAACACACCGCCGGTTGCCTTCGTCTGGAACGGCGCCTGATAAAACTTGGTGTGTTCGTCATACTGCAAGTCGAGTTGCTCCAGCGTCAATTCACCGCCGGTGAGCACAACAGGGCGCCGGACCTTGACGAATCGGGCGTCGAACTCGGCAGCGTCACTGCGCCAGAGCAGCTCGATTTCGGGCTGGTCCTCAGCGCGGTCCGCAGGGCTGGCCGCACGGTGGTAGATGGGGTCGAGCAAGAGCATCACCTGCCCGTCGATTTCCACGGCGTGGGGGACGAAGATCTCTCCGCCGAGCATTCGGGCAATGGTCTCGGCAATTGCGGTCTTGCCATTGCCTGATTCCCCGAACAGGAACAACGACTTGGCCGAGTTGACGGCCGGACCGACCATGTCGACCATCTCGGGGTCGAGCACGAGCCAGCTGAAGGCCTCGTGGAGGACCTCTTTGTTGACCCGGGCATGTCGGATCGACTGGATATCGACCCACCGGCGATACTGCGCGAGTGGCACCGGGGCGGGGCCGACATACTGATTGGATGCCATGGCCTCCCGCGCTCGGTCGCGGCCCTCACCACCC
Source organism: Gemmatimonadales bacterium (assembly GCA_035464955.1). Taxonomy (GTDB): domain Bacteria; phylum Gemmatimonadota; class Gemmatimonadetes; order Gemmatimonadales; family GWC2-71-9; genus JABDII01. The sequence goes on along the minus strand of DATHRW010000437.1, from coordinate 8,275 downwards.
AGATCGAAGACGTAGCCGGCCCGGCCATGTCCTTTGGTACCCTGTACCTCGACCATCATCCGCTGCTGCATGGTCATCAGGAGGTCATCGGCCAGTGGGAAGGGGAGGCAGATGGCGTCCGTCAGCTGTTGGCCCGTTCGGGCACCTTGGACATAGAGTGTCTTCAGGATGAGTTCCGTAAGGAACTCCTCCGAGAGCCCGGTGTCCGCGAGCGTCTGTGGTATTGGTGGGGACGATGGCGTAGCGGGTGGTGAGGCGTGGGCCATTGCGGCAGTGGCGTCGGCCGGGCTCATGAGGCGACCTCCTCCTCGATTCTCGAGGGTGAGCGAGCCGGCCGTGCCTCTGGCGAGCCCCACTCGAGCGTATCTCCTACCGCAGTATGTGTTGCCACCAGGGTGCCGGCGGCCAACTCGAGCGCGAAGCGAGCCTCCTTGTGCCACCGGGTCCGGCTCCCGGGCTGGAGTCGGTGGTAAACGGCAATCACCTCGCCACGGTCATCCAGGAACGCAACATCCAGCGGAAACTTCATACCGACCATGTGGACCGACCGGCACGGCTCGAGAAGTAATCCTGCGCCTTCTTCCAGTGATGGTCTGCCAAGCAGGCCGCGCAAGCGTGGCCACCATGAATCGGCCAGTCCGATCCGCCAACCGAGCTCGACTCCGCTGGTCCCATTCCGGACCCGGACGTGCGTCATGATCCGAAGGCCGAGAGCGCCTGGACGATCTGGATGATTGCCGCGCCGAGGATGACGACGAACATGGCGGGGAAGATGCAGAATACCAGCGGGAACAGCATCTTGATGGCCGTCTTGGCGGATGCCTCCTCGGCCAGTTGACGTCGCTTGGTCCTCAGATCTTCGGAGTGGACCCGGAGTGCGTCGGCGATGGAGGTGCCGAATCGGTCGGTCTGGATCAACATGGTGACGAAGGATTGAATGTCCTCGACGCCGGTGCGCGTGGCCAAATTCTGGAGGGCCTCCTCCCGAGCCGACCCTGCCCGAATCTCGAGGTTCACCATGGCGAGCTGTTCGCCGAGGACGGGGCTGATGTTGGCAATCTCCTCGGACACGCGGAGCAGGGCCTGGTTCAGAGCCAACCCAGCCTCGACGCACACCACCAGCAGGTCGAGGGCGTCGGGCAAGGATCGTTGGATCTGGTACTTGCGGTTGGCCACCCGCCGACCGATGTAGAAACCAGGAACCACCCATCCCATCAACAAACCCCAGACGCCCATGAGCACGACCCCGGCGAACGGCGCCCCGAGAATCGGTGCCAGGGTGACCGTCAGGAACCCGAGGCCCAGTGCGAGAACGATGCGGGCGCCTTGGAAGATATAGGGCGCGTTGAGATCGACGAATCCGGCGTTGAGCAGCCGAAGTCGAAGGCCTGAGACGGCCTCCCCGCCAACGCCGCGTGAGCCCAGTCCCTCGAGGATGGCCTGGAGCCGCTCTGCCCGCTCTTGCCGACGACGCCGCACAATTACCGTCTGGTAGCCCTCGACCCGCTGCATGTCGCCCAGGCGGCGGATGACGGCCGAATCACTCGGCATCAACTGCAGCACCAGCATCACCACGAAGGCGGTTGCGCAGAGGACGAGAAGGGCGATGAGGTAAATCACGGCGCCTCTAGAAATCGATATCCACGATCTTGCGGATCCAGAAATACCCCAAGATCTGCAAGACGATGGCACCAGCCACGAGGATACGGCCGATCCCGGCTTGGAAGAGCGTAGACATGTAGGACGGATTGAGCAGGAAGATGACGACCCCGAGCACGATGGGCAGCACGGCGAGGACGTAGCCGCTGATCCGGCCTTGGGCCGTGATCACCCGCAGCTGGCGCCGGAGTTTGAACCGCTGGCGGATCATCTGGGCCATGTTATCCAACACCTCGGCCAGGTTTCCTCCGACCTCACGCTGGATGAGAATGGCGGTATTCAGGATTCGCACGTCGACCAGCGGCACGCGATCCGCCAGGGAGAGCAGGGTGTCCTCGAAGGCCAGCCCGAAACGCTGCTCTTCGAAGACTCGCCGGAACTCCCCTGCGATGGGGTCGGTGGTTTCATCGGCCACCATCTTGAGGCCTGCCGACAGCGGGTGGCCAGCCCGGATAGCGCGTCCGATCAAATCGATGGCACCCGGCAGCTGGGCCTCGAACTGACCCATTCGCTTGGCCGCCTTCCGCTTGATGACCATATACGGGATGGACGCCCCAAAGAGCGCGGCGGCCAGGCCCGCCAGCCAGGGGAAGATGAGCGCGGCGGCCAGGCCGAAGCTCAGAGCCAGCCCAAGCGTCACAACCGCGTAGGTCTGTAGGGTCCACTGAAGGCCACCCTGCTGCATGAGCAAGGCGATATCCGCCGCATGGGGAAGGTGCGCGAGGACAGGATCGAATAGCTTTTGCTGAAAGCCCGGCCTGCGGATCAGGGCGTCCGAAGCTTCATCTGGCCCTTCCTGGGCGAGCCTCCGAAGCTGGCCGACCATCTTCCGGCCCCGAAGCCGCTGGCGCGAGAACTCCAACAAGAGCGCGATGGCCACCGTGCCCAGCGCCACTGCCAGGAAGACCATCCCGGCTGACAGCCACGAACTGGTCGGCACTACGCCCGCCGTCCTTTCCGGGACGGCTCCTCACCCAGGATGTTATCGAACAGGACCGCGGGAAGGTCGATGCCGTACGCCTTCATCCGGTCCGCAAAGCGTGGGCGGATGCCGGTGGCGCGGAACTCGCCGGTCACCTTACCACCTTCGCCGATGCCGTGTCGCTGATAGGTGAAGATATCCTGCATGGTGATGACCTCTCCCTCGATCCCCACGATCTCGGAGATTTGAATCACCTTGCGGCTGCCGTCCGACAAGCGGGCTACCTGGATCACGACCTGAATCGCGCTCGCCGTTTGCTGGCGCATGGCCCGTTCCGGGAGATCCAGTCGTGCCATCGATATCATAGTCTCCAACCGGCTCAGCGCGTCGCGCGGCGTGTTGGCGTGGAGCGTAGTGAGCGAGCCGTCGTGCCCCGTATTCATGGCCTGGAGCATGTCGATCGCTTCCTCGCCTCGCACCTCACCCACGATGATGCGGTCAGGTCGCATCCGAAGGGCATTGATGAGCAGGAGCCGCTGCGACACGGCGCCGCTGCCTTCGATGTTCGGCGCACGAGTCTCCAGTCGCACCACATGGGGCTGGCGCAGCTGCAGTTCGGCCGAGTCCTCGATGGTGACAATGCGCTCCGTGACCGGGATGAACCCGGACAGGATGTTGAGCAGCGTGGTCTTCCCGGCCCCGGTGCCCCCCGAGATCAAGACATTGAGCCGAGACTTGACGATCCCGCTCAGGAGCTCGAGCATCGGCTCGGTCAATGTTTCGGTGCGGAGCAGGTCCTCGCCGGTCAGCGCATCGCGCTTGAACTTCCGGATCGACAAATGGGGACCGTCGAGTGCCAGCGGCTTGATGATCGCGTTGACACGCGACCCGTCGGGCAGCCGAGCGTCCACCATGGGCGAGGAATCATCGATGCGCCGACCCACCGCCGAGACGATCCGGTCGATGATCTGGAGCAAGTGGCGATCGTCCTGGAAGCGGACGTCGGTGCGCTCGATCAGGCCATGACGCTCGACATAGACGCTCTTGAAAGTGTTTACCAGGATGTCGGACACGTTGTGGTCCTTCATCAGCGGCTCGAGCGGTCCCAGGCCGAAGATCTCGTCCAACACCTGGCCCACCAAGAGCTCGCGCTCCTCATAATTGAGAGGAACCGACTCTTGGGTGAGCAACTCGTGCACCACCTTGCGGATCGCGGCCACCACCTGGTCGCGTTCCAGTTTGTCGAGGTTCGACAGGTTGAGGCGCTCCAGCAGGCGCCGGTGGATCCGGCCTTTGACTTGCTGGATGTCGTGCATGTCGGTGCCCCACTGCTGTGCTGCCGGCTCGGTGGACGGCGGAGCAGACCCTGAGCCAGACGCGCTGGGTGACTCCCAGGGCAGGGCTGCGCCCTTGCCGTCGCCGGCCCACGATTGCTCCCGGTCAGCCGGCGGGGGCGGGGGCGGGGCCTTCGAGCCACCGCCTGCCGCGGGGTCCGGTTTGGCGGGCGGTGGGTCGGCGTCCGGTGCTTCCCACGGCAGCCGTTCCCGTCCTCGGTCCCTGTTCGATTCACTCATCCGACTTCCCCTTCGGTGGCTTGGATTCTCGCCGCCGGCCGGGCACGACCCGAGCCAAGCCACTGGTGAGGCGCTGGAATGCGCCGGATGGCGTCTGCTTATTCCGAACACCGGTGATGCGCGTGCCCAGCTTGGTCAGGTCCTGGGAGTATGGCGAGTTGCCGTTCAGCACCACGGGTTTCCCCGTGTTGAGGGATCGCATCACCGCTTCGAAGTCGTTACTAAGGGTCGCGTAGACCGGGATCCCGACGGAGCGCTCCACCTCCTTGGTGGTCACCTCTCCACCCTTCTCGAATCGATTGAGCAGGAGGCGAATCCGCTCCTTATCTCCCCCCGTCACCCGTTGCAGCATGGGGAGGGCCCGCTGCACGTTGCGCAGCGACGGAAGGTCGACCGTCGTCGTGAGAAAGATTTGATCCGCTTGCTCGAAGGCGGCCATCGTGACCGGCGTAAACGACTTCGAGACGTCGATGACGATATACTCGTAGTGCTGCTTGAGATACTGCAAGATTCGGCGGATTTGGTCGGCGCTCACGACTTGAGCCCGATCGGGATGGAATGGCGCCGACAGCAGGTGCACTCCCGACTCATGGCGCTCGATGTAGGAGGCCAGGAGCCCGGCATCCACCCGGTGGAAATTCTGAATCAGGTCGACGAAATTGAACCGCGGCTGAATGCCGAGCAAGAGCGACGCCTCGCCCAGCTCCATGTCGAGATCCACCAGGAGCGTCGTCTTCTTGGTGAGCCGGTGCAGCACGATCGCGAGGTTGGTGGCGAGGGTAGTGGCCCCCGAACCTCCCTTGGAGCCGAAGAAGGCGTAGATCTCCCCGAGCGTCGTGGCCGGTCCCGGGCCGGTCGAGACGGTGCTCGACTTGATCCGGCGCACTGCCTGGCGCACTTCCTCGGGCGTCACCGGCTTGGGCAGGAACTCGGTGATGCCTCCGCGCATGAGTTCGAGCAAGAGCTCGGCCTCGAGCGTTGGCCCCGACGCGATGATCCTATAGGACGGGGAGGACGTCCCCGCAAGAAAATGGGCCAGCTTGATGCCGAGCTCCGGATCGTCCCCGAGGTCGACGATCACAACCTCCGGGGACGCCCCCTTGAGCGCTTTCAGCTCGGCGTTGCCGAAGGCCGCGAACGGGACCCCGAACTCGATCTCGAGCGTGGTCCCCGCCTCGGGATGGCGGACCGCCTGCTCCACGATCTTCCGAAACGCACCATCGGTGGAGATGACCGCGCATGGAACCGGTCGCGTCGGGGCGGTCCCGGACCTCGAGTCGCTACTCGACAAGCTGGAGAGTCCTCACCAGTGACCCCGGGGCAGTGGCGGGATTGCCCGTACCGCTCACGAACCAGAGAAACCGCGCCACCAGGGGGGCCTGGTTGCCACTGCCTTGGAATCCCTCGAGAAAGAGCAGCGCGAAGTTGTTGAAGGTCACCTGGGTGTGCCCACCATCGTGGATATCAATCACCTCGTGCGGGTCCATGAGCCCGACTTTGATGACCCGGGGGCTGTTCCGCCAGTCGGTGCCGTACTGCGTCTGGTTCCAACCGGTGACCTGCCCTGCTACCGGGTCCCACTGGGCGTTGGGGTCCATGGAAATCAGGCTGTCGATGGCTTGGTGCGTGGGACCCACCATGTTACCGGTTTCGACGTCATACGGGATTCCGACTGATACCGCGCTGGGTACCGGACAGCCAAGGATGGCGTCGATGTAATCGGCGGCACCTTGCAGGCCGGGGAGCCGCCAGGGATAGAAAAACCCTGGACCGAGGGCAGCGGTGGGGCTCTGCGCCTTGATGACCAGTGGGCGACCGTAGTCGTCGACGACTCCGGAGCCGTTCCCGTTCCGCCACGGACTGCCATAACCGGTCTGGGTACCGCTTGCCACATTGGGGTCGTAAGGCTCGTAGTAGTCGGTCCCGTTGTAGGGCGAGGTGGCATCGTCGAACACCCAGTGCTCGTTCCAGTCCCACTCCGAATCGCCATCAGTATCGCCGGTCTCGAAGTAGGGGCCTCCGGTCCGCACAGCCGAGTTCTCATCCCAGATGTCCGGGACGGCGAAGGGCTTGACGCACCGCGCGGTGCCCGTCTGGGCCGCCACCGCGGCGGCCCGGCCCAGCACGGGTACGAGTTGGATTCCGAGCACCTCGGCAAACCAGGTCCCGACGTTGGGACGCCTGATGGTGACCCGTACCAACACGTCGTTTGGGACCACTTCCACAGTGGCCTCGTTGGTGTAGGCCCAGGTACTCCCGCCGGTCACCTGCTGTGTTTGTCCCGTGGTGTCGACGTAGTTCGCGTCCACATAGTTGTTGGCAGCCAGCTCGAGCGCCCGGTCGATGGCGTCCTGCACATGCGCCACTGCGGGACCGCTCAGGAAGGCGCTCGCACCGGCCAGCGCCGCCGCGTCCGCGGTGCGCTGGGCCTCGGCGCGGGTCTTGATTAGCATCCCCAGATCGATGGCGAGTGCGGCCATCGCCAATACCACGATCATGGAGAGGGCAATCAAAGCAAGCGTCGCGCCTCGCGTGTTCCGGACCAAACTTCGGTTGCACTGCATTGCCGGTTCCTCCAGGGGGATGAGCGGCCAGCCGCCCCTAGTTCTTCGGATACTTGAGCCACCCAGGCCACTTCCAGGTCTCGGGCTCGCCGGTCGGCAGCGGCACTGCCGTCTCGTTGGCGACGACGAAGTGCGGCGTGATCAACACCAACAGCTCGCTCCGCCTCTGCCGGGCGTCGGTGGTCCGGAAGAACTGGCCCAGAATGGGTATGTCCCCGAGGATGGGGATTTTGCTCACGTTATCGATCAGATTGTTGTCGATGAGCCCGGCTATAGCCAAATACTGGCCCGCCCGCAGCTCCACTTCGGTCTCGGCCCGACGGGTGATCAGGGTCGGGATCTGGAATCCGCCAATCACCAGGCCGTTGGCGAAGTCGAGCGAGGACACCTCCGGCTCCACCTTGAGCCGGATGGCGCCGCTCCGGGTGATCTGCGGCGTAAACCGCAGCTTGATCCCGAATTCCTTGAAGACGATCGTCACGTTGTTGCTGTTGCCGCTTTGGACGGTGGGGTACGGGAACTCACCACCGGCCAGGAAATAGGCTTCCTTGCCGGGTAGGGTCAGCAGGTTCGGCTCGGCTAGGCTCCGGAAATTCCCCTTGGACGTCGATGCCCGGATGATGCCTTCGATGTTGGCATTCGGGTTGGACAACAACACCCTCAACAGTCCGTCAGAGATCGACTCACCCTCCCAATCGCCGTTATCATTCAGATCCTGCGGATTCAAGGTCGAGAGGGCGGTTGCGAACTCCTTCATCCCGCTTCGGGTGATCTCCGCAAAGCGCACCTGCAGCAGCACCTGGACCGCCGGCGGCGCCACCAGGTTGTCGATGATCGTGGCCCCGCTCGTTTCGGCAATCTCGATGGCGCGGGCCACTGAGTTGGGATCCCGTACCGTGCCGGACAGGGTCACCGTGTTCCCGCTGGCGGAGACCCGGATATCCTCGTCCGGCATGAGCTCCTTGATGAAGCGCTCGAGGCCGGGCGCGTCGGCGGTGACCTCCACCGAATAGAAGCGCGGCGTTCCCGTGGTCGACCAGATCAGGAGACTGGTCGTGCCGAGGGTCTGGCCGGTGATCAGGAGTTCGGTGGGCGAGACCGCATTCGCCTCTGCAATCGAAGGGTCGCCCAAGGCAACCCGCTCGAAGCGGAAGGGGTTGGTCAACAGGAGCGACGCTCCCCTCGCAACCGAGAGCACCTGTTCCGGCTCCTTCAGAACCTGCTGGGCCCCGAGGGATGCGGGTAGATAGGCCAGCGCCACCAGTGTCAACACCGACCACCGGCGACCGCGAGGTGCCAAGCTGGATCTGGAAAGCAACCGTTGAATCGACACGAACACCCCTCGAAAGGTTTGGGTCAGCTCAATTGTTGAACTTGGTCAGCGTCTTCTGCCCGCCCTTGAACACCTCGATGATCGTCTCCGTCTGCCGAGGCAGGGTGGCTGCCTGGGCCGACACCCTGGGACGAGTGGGACGCGTCGGGCGGCGGCCCACCGAGAGCAGCTCGGAGGATCGTGCCCCGGATGTGACGACCTGAACGGTGTCGAGGGCGTTCCG
>DATHRW010000436.1:0-5439 GCA_035464955.1 Gemmatimonadales bacterium | reverse complement strand
TCCACGAGACGATTGTCGCGTGGAACGCCCGGCTGGGCCCGGCGCGATGACGCCGCCGCCGTGGACCGCGATCCCTTGCCCCGAGGTCCGGGGACGATACGAACCATCCCTCTGGTCGTAGGGACGTGCGCGTTCTGCTGGTCACTGAGGAGCACGAAGCCCGCGGCGGCGGCCTCACGACCGCGGTCCAGGAACTGGCCCGTCACCTCGCGCTGGCCGGATACGAGGTGTCGATCCTCTGCACCGGGCGCGATCCTCTGACCCCGCCGGAGGGCGCCTCGATCATCCGCCATACCCCGAGCCGGGCCGGGGCACGGTGGGGCTGGAATCCAAGGCTCTTCCCAGCGATCGATGCAATCGTGCGAGCCGGAGCGCTCGATCGGGTCCATCTCCACGGCGTGTGGCAAGCGGCGCACTGGTATGCCGCGCGGCGAGCCACATCCCAGGGGATACCGGTCATCCTCAGCAGTCACGGAATGCTCGAGCCCTATCACTGGAATGACCGCGGCCGCGCGCAGTATCTCATGAAACGGGCATACTGGACAACCATGGCGTACCCCGCGTTCAAGCGCGCGAGCCTGATCCATGCGATCACCCCGACCGAGGCACACAACCTCGAGGCGCTTTTTCCCGGCAGAGAGATTCGTATCATTTCCAATGCGGTGGACCTCGATGAAATCGATCGAGAATTGAACGCGCTCGCCCTCGCCGGGCCATTGGCGCGGGAGCCCGTGGTCGGCTTCATCGGACGGTTTCATCCGAAGAAGGGACTGGACGCGCTCATCGACGCGTTCTCGAGTGCCCGAGTGCCGGCATCCTGGCGGCTGCGCATCGCTGGGCCACCAGGGACTCCGGAATACATGGCTCGGCTCAATCTGGCCATGGCGAAGAGCCCTCGGCGCGATCGGATCGAGGTTGTAGGCCCGTTGTTCGGGAGTGACAAGTGGCGCTTCCTCCGGACAGTCAGCATCCTCGCCGCACCCTCGCTATCCGAGGCCATCGGCTTGGTCAATCTCGAAGCTGCGGCGTGTGGCACACCGACCATTACGACGCATGCGACGGGCCTCGAGGACTGGGAGCAGGGAGGCGGGTTCCTGGTTGCTCCGCATGCGGAACAGCTCCGCACTGCGCTGGAACGGGCGAGCCGGCTCTCGACCGAAGAGTATGACGCCAGGTCGCGTGGCAGCCGTGACCTGGTGGAGCGCCGCTATTCATGGGCCGTGGTCTCGACCCAATGGCGGGATGCGTACCTCCGGCTCGGCGCCCCGCAGCCGGCGCCAACGCACGCATGACGACCCCGCCGCCAGGGCAGCGAGAGATCGTCGTTGTCACGACAGGCCGAATGCCAGGCCCTCCACTCGATCGAGCCGCGGCCTTCGCCAGTCGATTTGCCGGCGCGGTCCCTACGGCCTTGCTCGTGCCGTCGTACGCCGCCAATCAGCAGTTGCGCGCTGCCGCTCTCCCGGCCGCGCTCGAGTTCGTCAGGCCGGGCAGGCTGGAAGGGGTGAGGAAGTGGAATCGGCTGCGCAAGCGCCGCCCTGCACTGATCTACTGCGTGGGCGGCTGGTTCCGGAATGTCGTGCCTGCGATCCTGGCCCGGCCGTTCACTGGAAGCAAGGTGGTCGCCGATTTCGATGAAGTGATGTCGCATTGGCCATCCAAGAAACGCTGGCTCTACCGGTTGCTCGAACGGCTGGTCATCCCCAGGTTGGACGGGCTGGCCGTGGTGAGTGCCGCCATGGAGGCCTGGGCCATTGAGGTCGGTGCCGATCCGGACCGGATCATTCGGGTCCCATTCGCTGCCGATACACGGGCGATCGCTGACATCGCCTCGAGGGCCAATCCACCGGTGCCCGACCGGACGTCTGTGGCAATCGGCTACCTTGGCTCCCTCACGCCACACTACGATTTCTGGTTCTTGCGCGATGCGCTCGAGACGGTCCGGTCCCGATGGCCGGATGCCGTCCTTCACCTCGTGGGGGACGGCGCGGCGCGCACGGCCTTCGAACAACAGGCCAAAGCGCGAGGGCTCCATGATAGCATCAGATTTCATGGCTTTCTCACGCTCCCGTTCCCGGGCATCCCTGAGCCTCCCGAACAGGCTGTCTTGTGTCTTGCCCAGTGTGACGCGCTGCTCTTCCCGATTCGTGACACTGAGATCAACCGGCTCCGCTGCCCACAGAAGTCCTATGTCTATCTGGCCACCGGGACGCCAATCGTCACATGTGCCGTGGGTGAAGTGCCGGGCGCATGCGAGGACTTTGCGCAGTATTTCGACATGGCCGATCGGAGCAGCCTGGTTGCGGCGCTCGAGGCCGCCATGCGGGAGGCGCCGGAGCGCCGTGAGCTGCGGCGGGAGTTTTCGGTCGGCCTTCATAGCTGGGAAGTGAGATCGCGGGATTGCTGGGCACAGCTTTCCAGGGGCATCTTTAGCCTTCCGTCGTGACGGCACCTCGCGCATGCCCCATTCGCAGGCCGTCCGATTAAGGCTACCGCGGGAACCGGGATGGAGGACTGATGGTTGACGAACGAACGGCTGCCGGACCCGATCCACGGCCGAATGACGGCGTCTCGCAGCATGCCGGAGCCGAACCGAGCATCCTGGCCGAGGTCGTGACTCGGCTGCGTCCCGAATGGCGCATGCTGGTGGGAGTGCCGGTCGCCTTTCTGCTCCTGGGGGTGGTGGTCGCGCTCTTGATTCCGCGAACCTACGTCGCCACCACCACGGTCGCCCCCGAGCAGCAGTCGGGGACGAACCTCCCGTCCGGCCTGGGCGCCCTCGCGGGGCAGTTCGGGGTCGCGCTGCCGTCCGAGGCCAGTACGTCACCGCGGTTCTACGCCGAGTTGGTCAAGAGCCGGACCCTGCTCGAAGGAGTCTTGCTGAGTCAGGTGCCAGTGCCGGGAGGGAGCCAAGGAGACTCTACTCGTCTGATCGACTTGCTCGATCGGGGTGGCACGAGCCGGGCGGACAGTTTGTTCCGCGGGGTTCGCCGGCTTACCGATCGCGTGCACGTGAACGTGGATACGCGCACCAATATCATTAGTCTGTCGGTGGAGGCACGGGACCCGGCCGTTGCGGCGACGGTAGCCAACCGGTTCGTGACGCTGGTGGAGCAATTCAATTCCACCGCGCGCCGGAGCCAGGCACGTCAGCGGCGGATCTTTGTGGAGGGACAGATGGCGTTGGGCGAGGAGGCCCTTCGTGCTGCGGAGCGCCAACTCGAGCAGTTCCATGAGGCCAACCGCTCGTACCGACAGTCGCCCCAGCTCATGTCGGTGGAGGGACGGCTGCAGCGTCAGATCCAGGTACGACAGGAGGTCTATCTCACGCTCCGCCGCGACTACGAGTCCGCCCGGATCGATGAGGTCAACGACGTCCCCGCCATCACCATCATCGATAGCGCGACCCCTCCCACTCGTAAGAGCAAACCCAAGCGGACGCTGATCGTTCTCGGCTTCTTGCTTGGCGGCGGCATGCTTGGATTGCTGGCCGCGTATCTCGCTCCCGAGGTGCGTGCCCTCGGGACAACGGTCCCGGCACGCTCCAGACACGAGGGAGGATGACGGCCTCTGCCGTGCCGGCCGGTGGAGCGCATGCCATTCGCCCAGCTCGATCGGCCGATGCCGTCGTCACCGCCGGCGAGGTCGCGGCCTTCGCCCTGGGGACGGTCACCTGGTTGGAGATCCAGTTCCTTGGCCGGATGTACCTGGGCGAACTGGGGCTTGCCGTGTGTGCCATCGCACTTCCCGTCCTGTGGCGCAGGGTACGACGGGATGGGGCCGGGCGACGTGTGTTGGCGTGGTATATCGCGCTCTTTGCGATCTATTTCGTTGGCCTCATCCTCACGGACCTGTATCGCGGTTCCGGCTTTACTGACTTCGCGCGGGGCTGGGCCCGCGCGCTCTTTCTGTTCACCAATACCATCGGGCTCCTGGTCATCGGCTATGACCGCCCCCGCCAACTCGTGGCCTGGATTGGCGGACAGGCTGTGTCCGGGCTGCTCGTGGTTGCCCTCGGGTATGTCCAGTATGGCATGATCCTGTGGAAGTTCGGCCTGGCGCTGCCTGTCACGGTTGGTCTGCTGGTTCTGACCGATTCCCGGCGCTCGACGTGGGCGCTCCTTGTGCTCCTCGCTCTCGGCGCGCTCAATCTCCTGTTGGACTATCGCAGCGTGGCCGGCTTTTGCTGTGTTGCCGCGCTGCTGCTCTACTACAAGTCCAAGCGGGATAGAGGCGCTCGGCTCCGTGCGGTATTCGCGACTGGACTTGTGACAACCGCCATCGGCGCGGGTTTCCTCGCCCTCTACTCGAGCGGTGCACTTCTGGGTGATCCGACCTTTGGGCGGGACATCGTTGAACGCCGGCGCGACTCGAACATCGAGCGGCTGGCTGGGCTTGTGATCGGCGTACAAGCCGTGCGGGCATCCCCGATTGTCGGCTACGGATCGTGGGCGAGGAGCAGTGAACTTTTCGACAATTGGGCAGTGATCCAAGAAGAAATGGGCTCGACCGTGACGGCGGCCGGGAGGGCCCTGGGGCGGGAAGAACGGGGAGAACTCGACGTGATCCCGACGCATTCACAGGTGCTTCAGGGGTGGGTGGAAGCCGGGATTCCCGGGGTAGCCTTCTTTGTCTTCTTGCTTGTGGCCCTAATAGTATTGCTTCGCGTTTTGATCCGGCGGCCCGGTATCGATCGCGTCTTTGCGCTGACCGCGTTTTGGGCCGTCTCGACGATCTGGGCGGTTGCCATGTCCCCGTTTAGCGGGTTAGTCCGCTTGCATGACGCGATGGCGTTTGCGCTATTGTTTGTCCTTTCCACTGGCAGTGCGCGGGGCCTGCGGGCGAGCCGGCCGCCAACCGCCCCGGCCGTCTAATGAGTGTCATCTGGAACGTCGCACGAGGCGCCGTGCGTGGTCTGGTCCGGCCCTTGGGATTCGACATCATTCGGTACTGTGCAGCAGACAATCATATCGAGGCGATTCACGCCGCCGCGGGAAGCCGCGCGACATGTTCCATCCTGGACGTTGGGGCAAACATTGGGCAGACAGCGCTTGAATACCATCGTTCCTTTCCACACGCGAGCATTCACTCCTTCGAACCGTTCGCTGACGCGTTCGAGGAGCTGGAACGACGGACTCGAGGCTGCCCGCGGATCGTCTGTCACCGCGCTGCCCTGGGTGCATCGGATCGAGTGGCCGTGATGTACCTGAACACGCAGAGTGTGACCAACTCGCTCCTGCCGAATGATGCGAGGAGCGAGCACGCTGCGTTGGCAGGATCGACCGACCCGGCTGGCACTGTCGAGGTCCAGGAACGCCGCCTCGACACGTTCTGCCGAGAAGTGGGGATGGAGCAGATCGACCTCCTCAAGATCGACACACAGGGCTATGAAGCACAGGTTCTCGAAGGCGCCGGGGCCATGTTGTCCCCGGCCACAAT
>DATHRW010000435.1:0-3157 GCA_035464955.1 Gemmatimonadales bacterium | reverse complement strand
GTTCGGTTTCCGCCGTGGCTCATTTACCGGGGCCGTGGGCGAGAGCGGGGGACTGGTCTCCGAAGCGGGGGGCGGGACGCTGTTCTTGGACGAGTTGTCGACGCTCCCCGCGCCGGCGCAGGTCAAGTTGCTCCGCGTGCTCGAAACCCATCAGGTGAGACGGGTCGGAGACACGACCGGGCGAGCCGTCGATTTCAGGGTGGTTGGGGCGGTACACGAAGATCTGGGCCTAGCGGTGAAACGGGGGGAGTTTCGGCAAGATCTCTTTCAGCGTCTTGCCGGACTGGTGATCAGCTTGCCACCGCTCTCGGAACGACAAGAAGACATCTATCCACTTGCCGAGCGATTTGCGGCGGCCATGGGACGACGGCTGGGTCCCGGAGTCGAGGCCGTGCTGCGACGGCACCGCTGGGTGGGGAATGTGCGCGAGCTCCGGGCATCAATAGAGCGGTCGGCCTTTCTTTCGAGTGCGGTGGAACTTCCGCCAGCGGTAATCGCCGAGTCGATCCACTTGGGGTCGGTGCCGTGTGCCGAGGAGCTGACCTTGAGGCTCGAGAGTGAGCGAGAGCGACTCGTCCAAGCCATGAGAGAATCCGAAGGCGACCCTGCCGAGGCTGCCGCGAAGCTCGGTGTGAGCCGATCGACGGTATATCGCCGCCTGCGAGCGCACGGGTTGGCTCAGCCGTGGATCTCCGGGGCTCTTTAGCGAGGAGTCAATCGTTCCGCGCTCCCACACCGCTCTTAGAGCGGCATCAGCCGCCTTGACCAGCGCCTACACCTACTGTCTCCCGCACGCCCGATTGAACCTACATTCGCATTCGTTGGTGACGATTGTCGCGAACGAATGCGAATCTGGACGCGATCCGACCTGCTCGGCATCACACAACTCTATCTGCTCCAAGCGCTTGGTGGTTTGGTGTCGATTGGCCTGCCGCATGCTTTGGGAGAGAGCGGACTCTTCTCAGGAGCGTCGCCGTGTCCGCTCGCCTCCGTCTGCTCTCGATCTTCGCCGTCAGCTGCTTCCCCCTCGCCCTCCCCACCTCGGCACGTGCCCAGGGCCAGGGCGGCTCGTCCAACTGGGCTGTCACCGTGGGGACCTCGGTTCCGGTGCTGACCCATGACACCGCTTCGGGCCCCCACACCATCGGCTTCGTAGTGACCAACACGGGGACCAAGAGCAACGCGGTGTCCTTGGCCTGTGGGGCCACGGGTGAGGTGACCTGCGACGGGCTCTCCCTGTCCTCGGTGACGCTGGCCCCGGATGAGGATGTCACGGTCGAGGTTACCTACTCGGTGGGGTACACCAACGGCACAGTGGAGCTCACCGCGACCGGTGAACACAAGAGCGGGGGCGTGGCCCAGTACATCGTGAAGGTTCCACCATCAGCCGTGTCACGGGCCAAGGCCGGCGGTGGAGGGGGTGGCTCCTACTCGGTGGCGGTGGCGCCGGACTACGCCCCCGTGACCAAGCCGTCCAACACCACCCAGAATGCCTCGTTCACGATCTACAACTCCGGCCAGTACGCCGACACCTACACCCTGACGTGTATTGGAATCGGCGTCGGCTGTGTATCGGTGAACCCGACGTCGCTGAGCCTCGACCCCCTGGATGACGGAGCCGCGACGGTCACCTACACGGTCGGGACCTCAAGCGGGACGTTGAAGCTTCGCGCGGCCGGCATTGCCAGCGACTATGGCTCCTATCTCGTGACGCCGTCCAATGTTCCGCCCACAGTGTCGCTGGCGCCCCACAACGCGGGATACCGCGATGTCGCGAAGTGCGTGGCCGGATGTTTCGACGGCACGTGGGCGCACTCGACCCCGGCCTATGTATCGCTTGGCACCCCGCGGAGCGTGACCCTCCAGTATTCGAGCGCCAATGCCAAGCCCCTGTCGGTCATCTTTCTCGATGTCTCCATGCCGTCAGGGTGGGCTCCCACCACCTATAGTTTCCAGGTTCGGACCACGGCCACGGGAGCCCTGCTCACCTTGGGCAACGGCACGCAGACGGTGTTCTACACCGCCTCGGGCACCCAGCTGAATCGCGTGGCATTGGCGGTGAGTCCCCTCACCAACGGGTTGACCACGGGCTGGTATGACGTCGAGGTGCTGGCCACGGCCAACTACGCCTCCGGCGGGCCTGCCACAACAACCGTGACCACCCGCCTCCTCGTGGTCGATGAGAACGGGAGCATCTTTGGACGCGGCGTCACGATGCCCGGACTCCAACAATTGCACTTCAAGACCGGCTCGTATTCCGTCGCGGTGACTGAGGGCGACGGCTCGATCGCGTACTACCACCGGCCCAACGGCACCGCGCCATTCGAGACCCCTGGGGGCACCAGCCTCAGCCTGATTGATGACGGCAACGGCTTCTACCGCCGCGTAGCCCTGGATGGCTCGTATGTCACCTTCAATGCGTCAGGGCGCATGATCAATGCGGTGGATCGCTTCGGCAACACCACGTCGTACACGCAGGTGAGCGAATACCTCTACTACATCACCGACCCGATGGGGAAGAAATTCACGTTCACCTATCAGAATGGGAAACTCTACCAGGTCAAGGGCCCCGGGCTCCTCCGCACGACGACCTACACCTACGACGGATCGAATCGCCTGACCAAGATCACCGATCCGGACGGTCTGTTCACCCAGTTTGGCTATGATGGCAGTAACCGCCTGACCACCATCACCAACCGGGCCGGGAAGGTCACGACGCTCACCTACGATGGGGTGCATCGAGTCTCCACCGTCACCGCGCCGAGCATCTCGCTCTATACCGGGGGGAATGCCCAGCCAGTCGTGACCCTGACGGCCGCGGAACGGGTGGTGTGGCAGCCGTCCATCCCGGGCACCTCGGCTTCAAGTCCGAAGGGCGCCATCGCCGCAAGCACCGTGCAGGCAACAGTAAAGGATCCATTGAACTACACGACCAAGTACAAGCTGGACAAACACGGTGCGCCGACCGCAATCACGGATGCACTGAGTCAAACCACCACGATCACGCGCGACTCGATGGCGCGGCCGACGGTCGTGTTGAGCCCCAGCGGATTCCGGATGCAGTACTACTACGGTTCCGGGACCCAGGCCTACCTCCTCACAGCGATGTCGAACATTACGACGGGGCGGACGATCAACTACGCCTACAACAGCAATC
>DATHRW010000434.1:0-2309 GCA_035464955.1 Gemmatimonadales bacterium | reverse complement strand
TGGCATCGATGGGGAGGCCTGCAAGGGTCCAGTAGGAGCCAGTGGAATCCACTTCGAAATGGAGTTGCTCGCCCGCGACGCCGCCGCTGATCTGCAGCACGGTCGAACCCGACATCGGCCGAAAAGCCAACCGGACAATAGAGCCCTGAACCAGGGAATCGGGCTGCCAACTGATTCCGGCCGGCATCGCCTGTTGGGCGGCGAGGGCCGTGGCCGCGCCAACCGATGCCGCCGCGAGGGCGGCGCTCGACACCGCGCGATAGACTAATTTCCTGCTGAGCGGATCCATCGAGTGACGTTCCTCTCTCACACACCTGGGCCAAGACCGGTCACGGAAACTAATCGTCTAGGCCAGAATCATGCCGCACGACGCGACGTCTGATCGGAACCTTCCACGGGCCCGCCAGCTGCTCGCCGGGGCATCGCACGTATTGGTGCTGACCGGGGCCGGAGTGAGCGCGGAATCGGGGGTGCCCACCTTCCGTGGAGAAGCCGGGTTGTGGCGGAACTACAAGCCCGAAGACTTGGCAACGCCTCAGGCGTTTGCGCGCGACCCAGTCTTGGTATGGGAGTGGTATGCCTGGCGGCGGGGCAGGCTCGCCGAATGCCAGCCCAATGCCGCACATTTCTCGCTCGCGCGATGGATGGCGTCCAGGGGCGGCGTCACATTGGTGACTCAGAATGTGGACGGTCTGCACCATCGAGCCGCACGGACCGTCTCGGCTGAGGTGGGTCGCGCGCTACCCGATCCGATCACGCTGCACGGGTCGATCGTACACGACCGCTGCACCCGGTGTGACCACCGTGCCCCAGCCCGGGCCTGGGAGGGTGCGCCGCCCCGGTGCCCGACATGCGCCGCGCTGCTCCGTCCGGATGTAGTCTGGTTCGGCGAGGTCTTGCCGGTCGATCAACTCGCCAACGCTGCTCGCGCTGCAACGGCGGCCGAGGTGTGCCTGGTGGTGGGAACCAGTGGGGTGGTCTACCCGGCCGCCGGCTTGGCGTACCAGGCGCGCAGCACCGGAGCGATATTGGTGGTCGTCGATCCCGGCCCGACGGCGCTCGATCCCGACGCCGAGATGCTGCTGCGCGGTCCCGCAGGCGTCATCCTGCCCCAACTGCTCACCTAACGATGCCGTGCGCCGTGGCGCGGATCTTCATTCCACGAGCCGAACGACAACGGTGGTGCCCTTCCCGACCGCACTGGTGAGTTCGATGGTCCCGCCCCAGCTCTCCACCACGCGGCGCGCAATGGCGAGGCCGAGCCCGGCACCGCTCGTCGTGGCCGAGAAGCGCGGCTCGAACACCCGTGGGATGAGATCCGGTGGAATCCCTCCTCCGTCATCCGACACTTCGAATCCACCCGGAGCGACCCGCACCGTGATTCGCTTGGCCCCGGCGTTGCGCGCATTCTCGAGCAGATTGACCAGCACTTCTTTGACTTCATCCGTTCTGGCTGGTCCCCGCGCGTCTCCACGCACGTCCAGCCGGACCTCCGCGCCGGCTCCACCCGCCAACTGATAGAGCTGCACCACCTCGCCGGCGACGGCCGCGAGGTCCACCTGATCCAACGGCGTGGCCTCGTCCACCGGGGCCGCGAACCGACCGAATGCGCGGGCGATGCGATCGAGGCGATCGATCTCCGCCAGGATGCGGTCCGACGTTTCGCTGAGCGTCCGATCGAAACCCGCTCCCCGGTCGTCATAGACCCGCCGGAGATGTTGGATGCCAAGCCGCATCGGGGTCAGCGGGTTCTTGATTTCGTGCGCCACCTGATGGGCCATCTCACCCCACGCCAGAATCCGTTCGGCACGTGAGGCCTCGGTGATGTCGTGGAGGGCGAGCACCACGCCGCCGGGATCCCGCCCGAGCGATGCAAGTTGGAGGCTGAAGCGTTGCGTGCCGATATCGAGCTCGGTGCTACTGCCAGCGGCGGAAGGCTGGCGTCCGTATGCCCGGACAGCGGCCAGGACCGGCTTCCACTCCACTCCGAGCAGCGACTCGAATCGCTCGCCGGCGGGAAGGGCCACCCCAAACAGCTCGCGTGCCCTTGGGTTGGCGATGATCACATCGCCGTGTGGATCCAGGCCGACGACGCCCGTGGCGACAGTGGCCAACACCGTCGCCGTTCGCTGCCGAGCGGCCTCGAGCGCAGCCTGACTCTGGCGAATGTCCGTGGCCATCCGATCGAACGCTCCGAAGACCGGCTCGAATTCCTGCAGAGGAACAGTTGCAGGACGCGGGACAGCCTGACCCTGCCCTATCGCGAGCGCGGCGCGGCGAAGATCGGCGACCGGGCGCGACAATGCGCG
>DATHRW010000433.1:0-3265 GCA_035464955.1 Gemmatimonadales bacterium | reverse complement strand
CACCACCACACGGGATACCTTCTGCTGCCCGCGCTCCAACAGCAGCGGGAACACCATGAAGAACAAGATCAAGAGTGGCCCCAACACGGTCCCGATGACGAACATCCGGGTGCGCACACGACTCACGAACTCGCGTCGGATCACCGCCCAGAGCTTATGCATTGGTCGCCTCCAGGGCCGGGGCCGTCGCCGCTTCGGGACCCACCTTGGCAATGAAGATGGATTGGAGCGAGGGTTCGACCACCTCGAACCGGGCCAGGCCGACCCCGGCCTGGACCATCGCGTGAAGCACTTGGTCGGGCGCGACACCGGCTGCGAGTTGCGCCTCGGCGGTGCCACCGTAATCATCGACATGGGCGATGAGCGAGCGATCGGCCAGAATCCGCGCCGCCTGTTCCCGATGGTGGGTGAAACCGAGGGCCAGGAACCGACGGCCGAAGTCCGCCTTGATATCGGCCAGGGCGCCGTCCACCACCTTCTCGCCGCGGGCGATGATCACGATCCGATCGCACATCCGTTCCGCCTGATCCATGATGTGGGTCGAGAAGAGCACGGTCCGCCCCTCGCGTGCGAGTCCAACGACGACGTCCTTCATGGCTTGCGTGTTCACCGGATCGAGGCCGCTGAACGGCTCGTCGAGAATGACCAGCTCGGGGTCGTGCAGGAAGGTGCCGATAAATTGGACCTTCTGTTGCATTCCCTTCGAGAGGTCCTCCACCTTGTGGTCGACCCAATCGTTGAGGCCCAGCCGCTCGAGCCACTGCCTCGCGCGAGCCAGCGCGTCGCGGCGGGACAGGCCCTTGATCTCGCCGAGAAACGCCAGTTGCTCGACCACGGTCATCTTCTTGTAGAGCCCCCGCTCTTCCGGCAGATAGCCGATGCGCCCCGCGTGCTCCCGTCCGGTGCCGGACCCGCCAAACAACGCGATGCGTCCCTCGTCCGGCCGGATGATGTCGACGATCATCCGGAGCGTGGTGGTCTTCCCGGCCCCGTTGGGCCCCAGCAGCCCGAAGACGCCGCCGCGCGGTACGTCGAGCGAGAGTGCCCGTACCGCCGTGTGGCCGGCGAATCGCTTGGTGACCCCCTGAACCTCGACCACGGTCTCCGGCATTGCGAGCGATTCCTTGCGCGTGCGGGGTATGGAAAGTGGCGACGCAAAGACCCTCCAATCGCGGTCGCCCGTATTGGAGGGGTGGTGCCCACGGCTGAGCGGGCAACGCGATGGGACCAATGATCTAGGGAATAGCGATCTCTCGCAATGGGGTGATCGCCGTGACCTGAGCGGCCGGGACGATTAGACGCGGATGCTCGGGCTTGACGCCGAACTTGAGCGTGCGCCGGAGGTAGTCCTCTCGCGAGGCATGGCTCGTCGCTGGATCGTGAATGCCGGTGTCGAGCAGATGGATTCCCCGGGCGTCCTCCTGATCGAAACGCCCGACCAGCGTGCGGTCGTCATGCATCGTCACCACCACGGTAATGCCGTGGAGTTCGTGATGCCCCGGATGAAAGACGTGGCCCGACACCGCAGCACCTAGTCCCGGACCGGCGCGCCGCAGTACTGCTCGAACGCGGCCGTCAGATCCGCCACGATGTCCTCGGGGTCCCGCCCCTCGATCATGTGGCGGTGCATCATGTAGACCACTTCACCGTCCCGCAGTAAGGCCATGGACGGAGAGCTGGGCTGGTACTCGCCGAAGTAGCTCCGTGCCCTGGCCGTCGCGTCCACGTCCTGACCTGCAAAGACCGTGAAGACGGCGCTCGGCCGCACCGGATGCGCCAGGGCCTGGGCCAAGGCCGGGCGGGCATTCCCCGCGGCGCAGCCGCACACGGAGTTCACAAAGACCAGGGCAGTGCCGGTGTGATTGGCCAGCACATTATCGACATCGGCCACGGTGTGGAGCTCCCGGGCGCCGAGGCGCGTGACTTCCTCGCGCATGGGGCGCACCAGTGCAGGATCGTACGGCATGAATCGTTACTCCCTTGTCAACGAGATTGTGATTATTCGGTGGTCACCGGCTCGGTCGTTTGGTCGATCGCCGCTTTCAGTGTATGCCACGACAGACTGGCGCACTTGACCCGCACCGGAAACTCCGACACCCCCGAAAACACCGCCAGCTTTCCCAGTCTGGCCCGTGCGGTTCGGGCGTCGCTCCGGCCGGTGACCAATTCCTGAAACTGTTGGGCCAGGTCCTTGGCCTCGGCGGCGGTCTTCCCTTTCACCGCCTCGGTCATCATCGACGCCGACGCCTTGGAGATGGCGCAACCCGACCCGTGGAACGTCACCGCGGCAATGTGGTCGTCTTCCAGCCGGACCCAGACGGTCAGCCGATCGCCGCAGAGCGGGTTGTACCCTTCTGCTCGGCCGCTGGCACCCTCCAACTCGCGGAAATTCCTCGGCGAGCGGTTGTGATCGAGGATGACGCTTTGATAGAGGTCGTGAAGATCGTCCATCAGGCAAGCAGGTCGCGAGCGTGGCCCAGAGCGGCGACCAGGGCGTCGACCTCGTCCTTCGTGTTGTAGAGCGCGAATGAGGCCCGGATGGTGGCCGGGACGCCGAAGTGCCCCATCACCGGCTGCGCACAGTGGTGGCCGGCACGCACGGCGACGCCTTCGCGGTCCAATACGGTCCCGATATCGTGCGGATGGATCGGATCCATGACGAAGCTCAAGACACCGGCCCGCTCCCGGGCGGTGCCGATCAAACGCACGCCCGATACCGTCGACACACGCTCGGTGGCGTACCGGAGCAAGTCCTGTTCGTAGGCCGCGAGCGCCGTAAAATCGATTGCGCCGAGGTAATCGATGGTCGCACCCAATCCCACGGCCTCGGCAATGGCCGGCGTTCCCGCTTCGAATTTGGCCGGCAAGCGTGCGTAGGTAGTCGATGTGAAGCTCACCTGTTCGATCATGTCGCCCCCGCCCTGGTAGGGCGGCATGCGCTCGAGCAGGTCGGCCTTGCCGTACAACACGCCGATTCCGGTCGGCCCGAACATCTTGTGTCCGGAGCAGGCAAAGAAATCACAGTCGAGGTCCTGGACGTCAACCGGGCCGTGCTGCATCGACTGCGCCCCGTCAACCAAGACGGGGACGCCAGCCGCATGGGCACGCGCCGTAAGGTCCTTGATCGGGTTCACGGTGCCCAGGGCGTTGGAAATATGAACGACGGCGAACAGCTTGGTCCTGGGCGAGAGCAATCGGTCGAAGGCGTCGAGATCGAGTTCGCCGGCGTCCGTCATGGGCACGACCCGGAGCGTGGCACCGGTCT
>DATHRW010000432.1:0-1724 GCA_035464955.1 Gemmatimonadales bacterium | reverse complement strand
GGCCCACGTGACGTTTCCAGTCCGGGTCCTCCGGACCTTGGGGTGCCAGGTGCTCATCGTGTCCAACGCGTGCGGCGGGATGCACCCGCTGTGGCCGGCCGGGGACCTGGTCCTGCTCACCGATCACATCAATCTGCTGGGCGACAACCCGCTCGTCGGCAGCAATGACGACGCAACAGGTCCGCGGTTTCCCGACATGTCAGAGGCGTACGATCCGGAACTCCGCCGCCTCGCCCGCGAGGCGGCCCTGGCGCTCGGCATCCCGCTCCATGAGGGGGTGTATGCCGCGGTGCCGGGTCCCAATCTCGAAACACCGGCCGAGTATCGCATGCTTCGCGCGGTCGGCGCCGACGTGGTCGGCATGTCCACCGTGCCCGAAGTGATCGTCGCCGTCCATGCGGGGATGCGGGTGCTCGGGGTGTCCCTGATCACGGATCACTGCCTCCCCGACGCCCTGGAACCCGTCTCCCTGGAGCAGATTCTCGCCGTAGCAGCCAAGGCGGAGCCAAACTTGACGCGGTTGATTCAACGCGTGGTCGAGCGGTGGGCGGCATGACGTTCCGAAAATGGCCCGCGCTGACCCACGCGCAGTTGGAGGAAGAGATCTTGGCGCTCTGGAGCGCCGAGGACCTGTTCCACCAGATCCAGCGTCGCGCCGAAGGTGCCGAGTCGTTTGTGTTCTACGAGGGGCCGCCGACGGCCAACGGCCGTCCGGGGATCCATCACGTCTTCTCCCGAACCATCAAGGATTTGATCTGCCGGTTCCACGCCATGCGTGGGAAGCGGGTGACTCGCATCGCCGGATGGGATGCGCACGGACTGCCCGTCGAAATCGAGGTGGAGAAACAGCTCAGCCTGAATGGGAAACAGGCGATCGAAGTCTTCGGGGTCGAGAAGTTCAACCGACTGTGCCGCGAGAGCGTATTCACGTACCAGTCGGAATGGGAGCGATTGTCGGATCGGATCGCCTTCTGGCTGGATTACGACCACCCGTATGTGACGTGCAGCAACGAATACATCGAGACCGTGTGGTGGCTGCTCGCCCGGCTTCACGACCGCGGGCTCCTCACGCGCGGGCACCGCGTGCTGCCGTACTGCCCGCGGTGCGGAACGGTGCTCTCGAGCCACGAACTGGCTCTGGGTTACGAGGACGTCACCACCCGGTCCGTCTACCTCAAACTCCCGCTCCTGGACGATCCCACCCGCAAACTCCTGGTCTGGACCACGACGCCGTGGACGCTCATTTCGAACGTCGCAATCGCTGTCAATCCCGACCTCGAGTACGGGGAGTACACGGTCGGCTCCGAGCGGCTCATCCTCGCCACCGAGCGGGCCGGCGCCATTCAGCTCGGGGCGGCTGCGGGTGGCGGCGTGGGTCCCACCGCGACGTTTGCCGACCTGCCGCCCGGGGCGGTATCGACCATGCGCGGTCGCGCTTTGGTCGGGGCGCGGTATCGCCGCCCGTTCGACGTGGTCCCTCTGCCTGAGGGCGACGCCGCAGCGGTTGTGGTGCCCGGCGCGTTTGTCTCGGCCGAGGATGGGTCGGGCTTGGTGCACCTGGCACCGGCGTTTGGTGCCGACGACTACGCCGCCGGAAAGGAGCACGGCCTCGCCTTCATCAATCCCGTTCAGGCGGATGGGACCTTCCTAGGCACCGGCTGGATTGAACTCGAGGGACGGCAGGTCACGGCTAAGTAAACCAACGAGCTGATCATCAAGCGACT
>DATHRW010000431.1:0-3797 GCA_035464955.1 Gemmatimonadales bacterium | reverse complement strand
CGTGGCGATGATCGAGGCGCTGAACGAACGCCTGGGCCTCAAGGTCAACGTGAGCGAGGAGTCGCATTTCATGGGCGCGGTCGGGGCCGCCCTCTTCGCGCTCGACCGGATCCTGACCAGCCGCGCCCCTGCCAACCTGACCCACGGAGCGGACTAATGTATACCGCCGGCATCGACGTCGGGTCGACCTACACCAAGGCCGCGATCCTGGGGCCGCTCGGCCACATCGTGGGCCAGGCGATGGAGCCCACCGGGTTCAAACTGGCAGACGTAGCCGAGCGCGTGCTCAATGCAGCTGCGGCAGAGGCCCGCGTCCCACGGGACCGAATCGCCTACATCGTGGCCACGGGTTTCGGGCGCCACCAAGTGGAATTCGCCGACGTCAAGGTCACCGACCTCACGGCGGCGGCCCGCGGGGCGACGTTCCTCTTCCCCGAGACTCGCACCATCCTCGACGTCGGCGGCCAGACCATGAAGGCCAGCCGATTGAGCGGCGACTGGAAGGTCAAGTCATTCCGCTTGAACGACAAATGCGCGGCCGGCACGGGAGCGTTCCTCGAAAAGACCGCGCGCTACATGGGGTACAGTACCAAGGAGATCGGCCCGCTCGTCAGTACGTCGAAGACACCGGTCCCAATCTCCGGCGTCTGTGCCGTGTTCGCGGAATCGGAGGTGATCAACCACCTGTCCGAAGGCATGGCGCCGGCCGACATCATGCACGGCGCGATCGTCTCGTTGGTGGGCCGGTCGGTCCAATTGATGAAGCGGGTTCGAATGGAACCCGAGTTCACCCTGATCGGAGGCATTCTCCGCTTCGAGCGAATGGTGGACGTGGTGCGCGAGGAACTGGGTACCGAGGTCAACGTGCCAGGCAACGACCTGGTCCAATTCACCGCGGCCCTGGGCGCCGCCATTCTCGGGCAGCGGCGGGTCGAGAAGTTGATGGATACGGCCTCCACCCCCGACGCGGGGCGCTTGGCGCGCGATGCCTGATCCCGATTCGGACCTCACCGATCGCTTGGGGTTTGTGGTCGAAGGGGAAGCCCGGCGGCTTCTCGCCGAGTCAGCGCTGGCGGCCGACCCGGAGCTCGTTGCAGCCGGATGGGAGCGTCGGTTCATCGCGGACCGGCAACGCGCGGACGAGGCCATGGACCTGTACCGGAACCTGGGCTACGAGGTCTGCAGCAAGCCGCTGCGAAAGGACGATGTCGGACCCGACTGCGACGATTGCCAGCTGGTCATGCTGCTCAACTTCACGACGATCTATACCCGGAAGAAGCAACCTGGGGAGGAACCATGAAAGCTGCCGTGTACCATGGGCCCAACCGGCCGCTCGACCTGACCGAGGTGCCGACGCCGAAGCCCACGACCGGCGAGGTGCTGATCAAGGTGCATGGCTGCGGCCTCTGTCACACCGATCTCCACTATCTCGAGCATGGGGTCAAGACTTTCAAACCGCCGCCGATCGTGCTGGGCCACGAAGCCGCGGGCGTCATCGCGGCGCTCGGCGCGGGCGTGGAGACCCATGCGGTCGGTGATCGGGTGCTGATTCCGTCGGTCTATTCCTGCCGCCAGTGTGAGTACTGCCGCAATGGCCGGGAAAACTTGTGCGAGCGTTTGATCATGCTGGGCAACCACGTCGACGGAGCCTACGCCGACTTCGTCGCCGTGCCCGCGGCCGTCTTGGTGCCGGTGCCTCTCTCTTTGCCCCTGGAACGTGCCTGTGTCATCGCGGACGCGCTCTCGACCCCGTACCATGCCGTCAAGAACCGGGCGCGGGTTCGGGTCGGGGACACCGTGGCCGTGGTGGGCTGCGGCGGTTTGGGGCTCAATGTGGTCCAGTGCGCCACGGTGGCGGGCGCGCGAGTGATCGCCATTGACATCAATGACGATCACCTGAAGACAGCACGCAGCCTGGGGGCGGTCGAGACCATCAACTCGAATGAGGTCGAGCGGGTCGACAAGCATGTGCGCACCTTGACCGACGGCGGCGTCGATATCGCATTCGAGGCCATCGGCCAGCCCGGCACCATCACATTGGGCTTCAACCTGCTCCGCAAGGGCGGCCGGCTTTGTGTCATCGGGTTTGCCCATGAGCCCGTGCCGCTCAACGCCGGGAAGCTCATGTTTTACGAGTTGGAGGTGGTCGGCAGCCTCGGGTGCGGCGGCGGGGAGTACCCGGAAATCATGAAGCTGGTCGAGGCGGGCCGGCTGACTCTCGACCCCATCGTGAGCGGCACCCTACCCCTGGACGATATCAACGAGGGGTTCGACCGCATGCGACAAGGACAGGGCGTGCGCTGGGTGGTGACACCGTAGGGAGGGAGTAGGAGGTAGGAGGTAGGAGGTAGGGAGTGGGAAGTGGGGAGTAGGACGACGAGATAGGTGACATCAGATCGGGACGCGCCATGACGCCAACATCAGACCCACTCAGCCGGTTCGAGGACGAGCATCATCACGCCCTTGGAGAGCTCGAGCGGCTCGAGCGGGCCGCCGAGGGGCTCGAGGACGGTGAAGATCCCGTCGAGCACCTCGAGACGATGCGCCAAATACATACCTTCCTCTCGA
The DNA here is from genome assembly GCA_035464955.1 of Gemmatimonadales bacterium. Lineage (GTDB taxonomy): Bacteria > Gemmatimonadota > Gemmatimonadetes > Gemmatimonadales > GWC2-71-9 > JABDII01. The sequence goes on along the minus strand of DATHRW010000431.1, from coordinate 1,229 downwards.
CCGCGGTGCGCGAGCACAACGACAACGAAGAGCGGGCCCTGTTCCCATTGCTGGGAGATGATGCGCCGACCGGCGTGTTCGTGGACGAGCACGTACAGCTCCGCGACCTCGAGCACAAACTCAGTACGGCTTTGGACGGCCAGCATCCGGTCGTGGAGGCCCCCGTCATCGCCCACGCACTGGTCGATCTCCTTCGCGCCCACATCGACCGCGAAGACCACGTTCTCTTCCCCATGGCCCGCCAGCTGCTGGGCAAAGAGGGCCTGGCCGCGGTGGCCCGTACCCTCGGCCAGTAGTCAGGCGCTCTGATCGGGCACCTTGCCGGCCGGTCCCGGTCGTGGTAATACCGAAGGCAGAATCACCCCACTCGCTACGGTGGCCGGCCATGCGTTGCCTTCTTCTCCTCGGTGTCCTCGTCTCAATCCCTCCGGGCACCATTATCGCACAGGCCACCTCCACAGTCGATGCGCGCATCGATCAGATCATCCGGAGCGTTTCCGCGGAGCGAATGGAGGCGGACATCCGGACCCTGGTGGGCTTCGGAACGCGTCATACCCTGTCCGACACGCTGTCCGACATCCGGGGCATCGGCGCGGCGCGGCGCTGGGTCAAACGGGAATTCGAGGTCATCAGCGCGGCATGTGGCGGGTGTCTCGAGGTCTCGTATGTCGGTGAGGCCTTCCCTGCCGGGAGCCGACGGCTCCGCCCCGATGCGGAGACCAACATCGTGAACGTCGTAGCCGTTCAGCGCGGTACTGCCGATCCCAACCGCGTGGTCATCATGAGTGGCGACATCGACAGCAGGATCAGCGATGGGATGAACGCGACCGATTCCGCGCCCGGGGCGAACGACAACGCGAGCGGCCTCGCGGGCACCTTGGAGGCCGCTCGGGTTCTGAGCCGGATGCGGTTTCAGGGCTCGATCGTCTACGCGGCGCTCTCGGGCGAGGAGCAAGGACTCTATGGCGGCAGGACGGTAGCCCGCTACGCAGAGGAGCGCGGGTGGGATGTCGTCGGAGTCTTGAACAACGACATGATCGGTAACATCGAGGGCGTGAACGGCACCGTGGACAACACCACGGCACGGGTCTTCTCGGACGGCACGCCACCCACCGAGACCGACGCAGAGCGGCAGCGGCGGCGCTTTACCGGGGGCGAAGTCGACGGAGTCTCGCGCCAACTGGCCCGCTACGTCGACCGGATAGCGGACCGCTACTTTCCAACGCTCG
>DATHRW010000430.1:0-3514 GCA_035464955.1 Gemmatimonadales bacterium | reverse complement strand
CTACACCGCCTCCGGTGTGCCGGGAGCGGGAGGCACCAGCACCGGCACGTTCACGTTCCGCACCAACATCACGTCCGCCAACAACGGCGTGAACTTCCGTATCAACATAGTGCGGGTCAACGCGGCGGGGGCGCTTCAAGGCGACTGGGTCGTCGGCAGCTACCTCCCCGCCGACGCCGGGACGCGGACGCAGACCTTCACCGACCCCGCACTGGGAACATGGGCAGCAGGGGACCGGCTGCGCGTTCAGTACCAGATTCAGAACACCAACGCCCACGGTGGCGACAAGGGAATCACCTTCGAGACGGGGCAGCTCGCACAGGACACGCCGTTCGCGGCAGCATCCAACCCGATCACTGTCACCCCCGGCGTTGCCAGCCTGACTACCGCGACGTTCGCCGCCACCGTCACAGCAACGAATCATCAGACCGTCACCCCCGGCGTTGCTTCGCTTTCGACGGCCACATTCGCGCCAACAGTCACCGCCTCGGATCATCAGACGGTGGTGCCCGGATTGGTCGCCCTGACCACTTCGGCCTTCGCGCCGACCGTTGCGGCGACCGAGAACCAGCTTGTCACCCCGTCCACCACGGCCCTCAGTCTCAGCACGTTCGCTCCGACCGTGGACGCAGGAGCGGGGGTCGTGGCCGAGCCCGGCGTCGCGTCACTCAGCACGGCGGCCTTCGCTCCGACCGTCACCGCCAGCGACCATCAGACCGTCACCCCCACCCCCGCCAGTCTTTCGCTGTCGGGCCTCGCCCCGACCGTCACGGCAACGGATCATCAACTCGTCACGCCGTCCGTCGCAAGCCTGACGACGGCATCTTTCGCTCCGACGGTCGATGCAACTGCTCACCAGACGGTCACGCCTCCGACCGCAGCCCTCGAGACAACCGCCCTCGCGCCAACTGTCACGGGTGGAGCGGGCCTGACGCTGACCCCCGGCACGGCCAGCCTGAGCACCACGGGACTGGCTCCGACGGTATCGACAACCGACCATCAGACGGTTGTCCCTTCTCCGGCCTCGTTGAGCCTGACGACCTTCATCCCGGCCGTGACAACCACCGAACCAGTGGTGGTCACTCCTCCGACGGCCAGCCTGTCGCTCTCCGCCTTCGCCCCATCCATCGCGGCCGGTGTCAGTGCCATCCCGGCAACGGCGAGCCTGAGCCTGGCGACCTTCGCTCCCGACGTGGCGCTGACCGACCACCAGCTCGTCACCCCGGAAGTCGCCGCCCTCACCCTCGCCACCTTCGCGGCGACCGTAACTGCCACGAGCCCGCAGGTGGTTACGCCGGGACTGGCGACCCTTTCGCTGGCGACGTTCGCGGCCGTCGTCTCGACCGCCGCAGCCGATCAGGGTCCGTACTTCGGCGGGATCGCGACCTCTGTCGCCTTGCTTGGCAACGCCACTCCTACCGTTCAACTGCTTGGCGATTCCTCCGCCGTCCTCGTGGATGGCATAACAGTCTCAGTGGAGTAGGTCTAGATGGCTCACATCAATCCAGGCGATGCCGTTCGGCTCTCCACCACCTTCACCGACGCCGCAGGGGTCGCAGCCGACCCCACCACCGTAACGCTTCGCGTGCGGCCACCGGGCGTAGCGGAAACGGTCTACGTCTATCTCACCGACGCCGAGCTCATCAAGGACTCGACGGGCAACTATCACCTCGACTACGTGGTCCCCGCCACGACTACCGCCGAGGCGACGTTCCACTACCAGTGGGAAGGCACCGGAGCGGTGCAGGCAGTCGAGCCGGGCACCTTCCTGGTCGAGAACGACTACCTCCTCCCGACCTCCGGCACCCTCGTAACCCTCGAGGAAGCGCAGACGCGAGGCGATGCGTCCATCACCCAGGACATGATCGACGAGGTGGAGGAAGGCTGGACCACCGTCATCGGCCCGCTGACGGGGGAGCGCACGGAGACGTTCCTACTTTCCGAACGGCGCTACCGCTCCCGAACGGTCAATGGGCTGTACCTGTCACGCCGGGCCGATGCGGTGACGGTCACCAACGCCACCACCGGGGAGGCGGCCACCACCCTGGTCGAGGGGACCGACTACCGCTTCATCAACAACCTGCTGGTCGAGAGAATCCCGCTGGGGGCCACGTGGCTGGACGTGATCGAGGTCACCTATACCCCGAATGACGAGGAGACGGTCCGCTCCGTCATCTTCGACACCCTCTCCTACCGCCAGACGCCCGCCGGAACCCAGTCCATTCGCATCGGGGAGTTCAGCCAGACCTTCTTCCAGGCGGTCAACCAAGATCCCGCATTGGGAATCCTGCTGGGACGCATCCTCCCCGCCGCAGGGCTGGGGATGACGAGTCCCTTCCGCTATGCCGGGGACCGCCGGGATCGGACGCTTATCAGCACGGGTGGCTCGTGAGCGCCTTCGACAACCTCCTCAAGCATTCGGTCACCATCCAGCGCACGACGCTGGGAACCGAGGACGCCTACGGCCACGGGGCGCAGACCGTCACCGATGTTGCCACCGTCGCTGCGCTTGTCCAGCCCAAGGGCACCCGCATGGGCGGGGGACAGGTCGAGGAAGTCAACACGCAGGGGGTCGGGACGCAGATCAACGACTTCACGGTCTTCATGCGCATCCCCTCCACCGTTCCCAGCGCCACCGACAAGCTCTACGTCGCGGCGGGTGGGGTTCACACCGGCAAGACGTTCGAGATTCGCCAGGTGCGTGAAGCCGGCGGACAGTACCACCACCTCGAGATCGACTGCCGACTCATTGATTCGGGGACAACCTGATGGCCCGACGGGGACTGCGCGGAAACACGCGGGTCGCATTCAACAAGCAAGCCCTCGACGCACTGGATGAGGCGATCTATCTCGGGCTGTATGACGCGGCCGTGGAGGGCAAGCACAAGATGCTCGACCACGCCAACTCAAGGTTCAAGACCATCCGCCGCTTCACCCGCAACGCCTTCGCGGCGGGCTTCGACGAAACGGGTGATCGGTTCAACGCCGAGGGCAAGGCGCCCGATGGGATCGACTACCGCGACAAGGGGATGCCGGTGGCTTACTTCGGATACCAGTGGTTCGTGGCCCGCTTCTATGAGACGGGGACGGCTCGACAGTCGCCACGACCCTCAGCCGCTCCGGCAGCCGCCGAGATCACGTCCGAGCTACCGCAGCATCTCCGCAAGTCAGCCAAGCGGAGGGGCTTCTAGTGATCGATCCATTGGGCCGCCTACTGACTGAGATCCGTTCCGACGCAACGGTGGCGGCCATCACGACCCGCATCCGTGGCGAGGAGATCCAGGCGGGCGACGAGCCGCCGTTTGTCATCATCCGCACCTTCCCGATTGTCCGCGAACCCCGTCTGCCGCACGCGCGCTACCAGTACATGATCCTGTGCTACGGCACCGGGCCCCAGTCAACTGCGACTCTGCGCGGGGCAGTGAGCGACGCCATCCACAACATCGGCCCCCGGCTCACCGCGGCCGGCATCGGCATCTATCGCTCGCAGGTGGAGTCCGAGGGACAGACCCAG
>DATHRW010000429.1:0-7150 GCA_035464955.1 Gemmatimonadales bacterium | reverse complement strand
CTTGCCTCGGCTGCCGAACTTCTTGGTCATCTGCGCGCGAATGCCATCAAACAGCTTGGCTTCATCCAGCCCTTCGCGCTCGATGAGTCCGGAGACCCGGAAAAACGCCCCCATGAACGCAGCACCCTGCATACGGTACCGGAGATCGGGGTCGGATGCCTCTTCCATGGCGATCTTGAACGCATCGAGGAAGTGCACTCGGATGCCGCGGTCCTTGATCGCCTTGTGGCCGGTGGCCGGGAGACTGGCCCAAAACTCCTCCGGAGACCGGTCGGTTTGGATCACGAAGACACCGCCCTCGGCGAGCCCCGCGAGGGGATCGGAGTGGCGGAACACGTTGGGATCGGGTGACAGCACGACGTTCACGTTCTTGAGCTCGCAATTGAGCCGGATGGGCTCCTTGGCGAGCACCGCATAGAACGTGGTCGGCTGGCCCTTCTTCTCCGACCCGTACTTGGGGTTGGCCTTGATGTACATACCCAGGAGTTCCGAGGCCGTCATGGCGACGTTCTTCCCCATCGTGATCGCCCCCCAGCCACCCACGGAATGGATGCGAATGGCGGTGGATCCTTTGGGGAGGAGGTTGACGCCGTCCGCCGGCGGGAGCGACAGCTCCACCAGCTTGGGGTAGGTCTCCAGGAGTTCCTGTTGCCAGATCTCGAGCTTGGGCAGTCGGGTTCCCTGCCGGACGAAGTCGATCCCGAGATAGAACTGCCGCCGGTTCGCTCCTCCAGGCAGCATGTTCTCGACCGCCGCGATGAGATCGTGCGGTTGGAGATCGCGGCTGCCGAGTCCGAAACACCCCGCGTAGAAGGCCGGTACCTCGGCGGGGCCGCATGCGGCCAGGCCCGGGAACGGGGCCGACCCGTTGCCCCGCGAGTTTTCTGCGGCCTTGCTCATGGCCGCCCGGATCTCACGGAGAATTGGTGGATCGACCGCGAGCGGTTGGTCGAGCCGCTCGAGGACCGTCACGGCCCGCTTGCCCTTGAGCAAGTGGGTGATCACATCCGCGGGGAAAGGCCTGAACATCGTCACGTTCAGGATGCCGATCTTGAGTCCGCGGGTCTCGCGCAGATAGTCGCACACCGCCTCGGCGTTGGGCACCACCGAGCCCTGCCCGGCGATGACGAACTCGGCGTCATCCAACCGATAGCCGGAGGCCCGTGCGTAGTGCCGGCCGGTCAAGGCGGCGTATTCCGCGAAGGCCTGGTCGGTAAGCGCCGGCAGGTGGTCGAAATAGAACGGACGTTGGGCCGCGACACCTTGCTGGTAGCTGTCCTGATTCTGCACGACGCCCGTCATGGTCGGGTAGTCGAGATCGAAGATTTCAGGAATCCGGCGCCGGCGGTCACCGAAGACGTATCGCTGCGCGGGCGTGGGAGACTCGATCATGTCGGAGGGGTCGCCAAGGAACTCCTTGACGAGCTCGCGCTCCGGCATGAGGACAGATTCGATGACGTGGCTGGTGAGGAACCCGTCTTGGGCGCAGATGCCGGGATTGAGCGACAACTCGGCGACCTTGTGGGCAATCAGGTTGAGATCGGCCGCCTCTTGCGCGTCCTTGGCGAAGAGCTGGAAGAACCCGGTATCGTCCACCGCGTGATAGTCGTCGTGCCCCGCGTGCACGTTGAGCGCGTGCTTGGTCATGGCCCGTGCGGCGATGTTCAGCACGTAGGTCAAGCGCTTCCCGACCGCGGCGTACAACGACTCGTGCATGTACGCGATGCCCTGGCCGCTGGAGAAGTTGGTGGCGCGGAGGCCTGCCATACTCATTCCTGCAGTGACCGCGGCCGCGGCATGTTCACCCTCAGGCTCGAAGAAGATGAGCCGCCGGCCGTTGACGTTGGTCTTGCCCTCGGCCACGGCAGCCGCCCAGCCTTCGCCCATCTGGGTCGACGGGGTGATCGGATACGCTCCGGCCCCCTCGCTGGCCGCGGTTTCCATCTCCACAATTGAGCTGGTGCCGTCGACCGCCGTGGGAATGCCGGGGTACTTCGGGGCAGAAGTCGGGGGAATCTTCTTCTTGAATATCACGCGTATGCCCTCTCAGCTGTCGGGGTGCGCTCGAAGGTCTGAGCGCCGTCAACCCACACGATTGCACCCGTGGGACATCGTGCCGTCGCCGCAGGAGTGGCGAGGCTGTTCTTGGAATAGTCGATGACGGCCAAGCCGTTCACCATCGCGATCAGTCCGGGAGCCGCATCCAGCGCGCACTTGCCGCATCCCGTGCAGGCGACCTGGCAGACCGCTTCCGCCTCATCGCCCTCGAGCAGGTTCTTGCATTGCACGATGAGCTTCTGCTCGATGGGCATCAAGGTGAACAGATCCTTCGGGCAGGCTTCCACGCAGTCGCCGCATGCCGTGCAGCGCTCCGGGATCACGACCGGAAGCTCGGCCTCGTTCATGTAGATCGCGTCGAAGTCGCACGCAATCTCACAGTCCGCGAGGCCGAGGCAGCCCCACGAGCAGCCCTTCCCGCCGCCAGCGACTGCCGCGGCTGCCTTGCAGGTCTGGAGCCCCCGGTACTCGGCCTGCGACGGGGCGACATCGCAGCCGCCCGCGCACAGGAGCCGGGCCACCCGCTTGGTGGCCTCGCCCGCATCGACCCCCAGATAGGAGGCCATGTCCGTTACCTGGTCGGGGCCCATCACGGTGCACGTTGCCGGTTGGATCTGTCCATCGATCAGGGCCTCGGCAAACGCTCGGCATCCCGCCTTGCCGCAGGCGCCGCAGTTGTTGCCCGGCAGCATGTCGACCACGGCATTGATCCGGGGGTCTTCCCACACCCAGAACTTGCGGTTCGCTAGGGCGATGAGGGTGGCAAAGACCAAGCCGACTCCACCCAGGATGGCGACCGAGACCAGTACCGTTGTCAGGTCCATGGACGCTCCAGTCTAGCTCACGTCGGTGAGATCGGCCTGCTGCAGAAGCCAGGCGGCGAGCTTGTCGACCGGATCGGCTGCGGTCTCTGGGGCTCCGGCCGGGATGCCTGCGACCGAGGCGTCGCCGCGGGCCGGACCGCTGGACTTGGCCGCTTCTGCCATGGCGGTCAACTGCCGAAGTTCTTCGGCCTGCTGACGCGGACTCAAGCCGCCCGCGGGGCGGGTCGGTTCCCGTGATGGTACCGATCCGATCGAGAGCCGCTGCCACGGTGCAGCGCCCGCGGCCGGATCGTGGGTGAACACGGCCGCCGTTTCGGGCATGAGGGCCGCTATTCCCGGTCCGTCCCAGGCAGTGAAACGGTCCAGGCCGCTCACTCTGTGCGTCTGCACCACGAAGGTGCCCGGCGTGATCAGTCGGACCAGCGGGGCCGGTGGGGCCTCTCCCCGAACGACCAGGACGATCTTCAGCGATCCATCCAGGAATTCCGCCACGCCGCCGGTACGCAGATCGGCGCCGTCGACCGTGACCACCAGCGGCGGCGCGAGCGCACGCTCGCGCCGGCTCCACTCGGGGAACGCGAAGCCATCGAGGCTCGGCACCCGCGTGTTGCGCGCCGCGCCTCCGGACCGGGCCTGATCGAACGCGCGAGCCGCACCGAAGGCGCGTCCGATTCGTTCGAGCGCCTGGCCGATCGTCGCGGTGAGGTTCCCTCCCGACGGCACGTCCACGAGGAACAGGTCCCGATCGAGCGCCGCCAGATCGCGAATTGTGTCGCGGGCCTTCTGGATCGTCTTGAGGAGGCGCCCATCCAACGACGCGGTTGCGAACAGGGAAGAAAACCGTTCGCTATCGATACGGCTGCCGGCGAACGGCCCGAGCTCGACCGTCATGCGCTCCCGGGTCCCGTTGGAGTTCCCGTGGTTCGCGATGTAGTGGTCGACCTGGTCGGCTGTGGTTCCAAGGGCGGCGAGGAAGGCATCGCGCTGGCCCGCCAGGGCCTGGAAGACGAGGTCCACGCGGTCGTCAGACGGCATAGCGATCCAGCTCCGTGTTGAGCAACGCCAGCTTCTGTTCTGCGGATTGGAGATGCTCGCGCCGCACTTCCTCGTACACCGGCAAGCTCGCATTCCGATAGAACATGCCGAGGCGCACCTTCCCGTCGACTTGAGCCAGTCGATGTGCCTCAGTCAGGTCGGAAGGGTCGTGGACGACATGGTTCTGGTAGATCGCCTCGACGTCCGGGGCCACGATTCCGTTCGGATGCACGAGGAGTTCGACGTTCTTCGGGTCGCGAACGGCGTCCAGGAAGAGCGTCTCGGTGAACTTGGGACACCGCTGAAGGACCCGAATGAAAGAGAATCCACGGTGATGGAACCCCGCTGAGAGCGTTTGAAACAGATGCTCAGGAATCCAGTCACCGGTTTGGGCTACGAACGAGGCATTGGTGACGCCCAAGGTAGCGGAAATCGGATTGAGGCCCGGGAGATAGGCACCCCTGGGCTGAGTATTACTGGGCCGTCCCTGCGGCGAGGTCGGCGACGTTTGGTTCTTGGTCAGGCCGTACACGCCATTGTCCAGCATCAGCACGACCATGTCGGGGTTATACCGGGTCGTGTGAATCCAGTGCCCGGCGCCGATGGAGCAGCAGTCCCCATCACCCATCACCACGAACACGTGGAGGTCGGGGCGACGGAGTTTCACCCCAGTGGCGACGGGGAGTGCCCGGCCGTGCAGGCCGTGGAAGCCGTAGGTGTGGAGATAGTGGGGGAAGCGGCTGGAACACCCGATGCCGGACACGAACACGGTGCGCTCGGGCGGCAGTTGCTCGGTTTCCAACAGGCGTTCGACCGCGGTGAGGACGGCGTGGTCCCCGCACCCCGGGCACCAGCGCGCCGTGGCGCCGGCATAGTCGTCCATGGTGAACGACCGATCGTCGTCCGTGCCGCAGCCCAGCAGTGAGCAACCCTCCTCGATCATGACGTGGCTCCCTTCGCCAGATGGGCGAGTATGGCCTGGTGAATCATCTTGGGCTGGAGTGGCTCGCCCGGCACGCGAGTCCAGCAGTCGACATCGACCAGCGTCGTTGCCCGGAGCAGCCAGGCCAGCTGCCCCCGGCGCCGGTTCTCTTCGGTAATGAATGGATCGTCGGGCTCGTCGCTGTAGTTGATCTCGACGGTCATGACCTTGCCGAACCGTTGGAAGATACCTTTGAGACCGGGCTCGAGCGGTGAGAGAAAGCGAAGGTGGAGCGACGAGACCGCGAGTCCCTGTGCCCGCGCCCGATCGACCGCTTCATTGATGGCGCCCTCGGTGCTCCCCCAGCCCACGACCAAGAGATCGCCGGCGTCATCCCCACGGACCGTGGGAGGCCGGAGCGTGCTTTGAAAGACCGCCAGCTTACGACTGCGCATGGCGCACCCGAGCTGGTTCACTCCGGGGCCGTAGGCCACCTTGCTCCGCTCGTCGTGGGCCAGGCCAGTGGCGGTGAACATCCCGCCGGGTTGGCCGGGAATGATCCGGCGGGAGAGCCCGGCCTCCGGATCCCATTGGTAGGGCAAGGTGCCCTCCGGAACGGGGCTCAGGTCGACCGGAGCGGCGATCCACTCCGTGGTTACTTCCGGACGGGGGAAGGGCTGAACCCCGGTGGCCAGGTTGGCATCCGACAGCACCATCACGAGGCAGCGGAATGCCTCGGCGATGCGCCGGGCCGTGATCATACAGGCAAAGCATTCTTCGATGGTGGCCGGGGCGAGAACCACGTGGGGCGTGTCGCCGGGCTGCCCGAAGATGGCGGCCAGGAGATCCGATTGCTCGACTTTGGTCGGCAGCCCCGTGCTCGGCCCGCCGCGCTGCACATCCACCAAGACGAGCGGCGTTTCGGTCATGACGGCAAGGCCAAGGAACTCGGTCTTGAGCGCCAAGCCCGGGCCGGACGTGATGGTGAACGCGACCTTGCCCGCGTAGGAGGCTCCGATGGCGACACCAACCGCCGCGATTTCGTCCTCCGCCTGGTGGACCACACCGCCAAAATCCTCGAAGACCTCGCTCAGGTAGTGCGACGCCGAGGTTGCCGGCGTGATGGGGTACATGGCACAGAGTTCCATGCCGGCCGCGATTGCGCCCAAGCCGACGGCCTGGTTGCCGTTCATGACGACCATGGCTTTCTCGCTCTTGGCGATGGGAACCTCGACCCGGAAATCGAGATGCTCTTCCGCCCACCGGATGCCGGCTTCCAGGAGTGCAATGTTGGTGTCGATCACCTCCTGCGACTTCTTTCGGAACTCATTGGCGATGAGCATGCGGAGGATATCGGGGTCCCGGCTATACACGGCGGCCAACAGCCCGAGCGCGAACATGTTCTTCCCGCGTGCCGGGATGTCGAGAATCTTCTGGCACTCCTCTTCCATCGGCACCCGAATGAACTGGTACGAGCGCTGCCCCAGCTCCTCCATGGCCGTCTGCCATTCCTCGCGGATCGTGGGATCCTCGTGGGTTTCCCACTGGCTCTCGATCAGGATGACGGCATCATCGGCCAAGGCGTCGAGGCGATGGCGGGACAACAACACCTGCTCGTTGAATGCCACCACCAGATTGGCGGTATCACCCCAGTTGGTGACCCGCTCGGTGCCGATGCGGATACGGTTGCCGCTCGCGCTGCCGGGCGTGCGGGCAGGCGGCTGGATTTCGGCCGGGATGATCTCGACCGTCCACACCCCGGTCCCCATGCGGGCCGAGGTGCGGCCGAAGAGCTGACCGCACTTCTGGGCGCCTTCACCCGAATCGGATACGACCTCGACCGTGTGCTCGGGGACCCGGATCTGGGTCGGCGGTCCTTCGAGAACGGTGGCGGTCGAGGACTCGACGGAGTTGGGAGCGGGGGAGTTCATGGGTGTTCCGGTGCCAAAGTCATGAAGGTGCCGAGGTTCGGGTTTCTGAGCCGCACTTCTCTTACATCGTGGAAGGCCTCAGTCGCCGTGACGCGCAACCACGTGTGAAGGCCCGGCTCATCACCAGGTCCACGAGGCCGGGTAAATCCTTACGAATCTTAAACTAAGGCCAGCAAGTATGGCGTAAGAAACCATGAAGGAATCTTCATTGTCACATCAAACAGGCCTCGCCTGGCGGGCTGCCAGTCGCAGCCCACCGAGCCTCTCGGCTACCCAGCTCCAATTCACGAACAAGAGCAAGTGGAACGTGCTCACGAAGAAGATCTGCATGCGCAAGAAGATGGCCAGATGGAAGCCCACGGCGGCCGGGACGAGGATAC
>DATHRW010000428.1:0-33651 GCA_035464955.1 Gemmatimonadales bacterium | reverse complement strand
TCCGGCTCCGCCAGGCGCCACCTCTCATTCCATCACACGCATGAGTCACTCCACGACGCACCCGTTGGTCTACTTCTTCGGATCAGGCCGGGCCGACGGCTCGGCGGCCATGAAGGACACCCTGGGCGGCAAGGGCGCGGCGCTCGCCGAAATGACCAGCATCGGAGTCCGAGTCCCTCCGGGATTCACCATCGCGAGCACGCTCTGTCAGACATACCTGCAAACGGGCGCCTTCCCGGGCCGACTCCGGACCGAGGTCGAGGCCAGCCTCAACCGGCTCGAGGCCGCGACCCGCCGCCAGTTCGGCGGAACCACCGCCCCGCTCCTGGTGTCGGTCCGGTCGGGCGCGGCGCTGTCGATGCCCGGCATGATGGAGACCATTCTCAATCTCGGACTCAACAACGACACGGTGGCGGCGTTGGAGCGTGAGGCGAACAACGCGCAGTTCGCCTGGGACAGCTACCGGCGTTTCGTTCAGATGTACGGCGCCGTGGTCTACGGCGTTCCCAAGGAACGCTTCGAGTCCATTCTCGCCGAGCGGAAACAGGCACATGCGGTCGAGCGCGACATCGACCTGCCCGTGGACGATCTGCGGTCCCTGGTCACGAAGTACAAGCATGTGGTTCAACAGGAAACCGGGCGCGAGTTCCCCGACGACCCGATCGACCAACTCTGGGGCGCTATCGCCGCCGTGTTCGAGAGCTGGAACACCAAGCGCGCCATCGATTACCGGCGGTTGCACGACATCCCGGATTCCCTCGGCACCGCGGTCAACGTCATGGCGATGGTGTTCGGAAACCTGGGTGAGGACTCCGGCACCGGCGTCGCGTTCACCCGCAATCCGTCGACCGGTGAGCGCGCGCTGTACGGGGAGTTCCTCATCAATGCCCAAGGCGAGGACGTCGTGTCCGGTACCCGCGACCCGCAGCCCATCGCCGACCTGGAGCGGGTCATGCCTGCTGCCTACGCCGAGTTGGCGCAAATGGCCCAGCGATTGGAGCGGCACTTCCGCGATGTCCAGGACATGGAGTTCACCATCGAGCGCGGCAAGCTGTACATGCTCCAAACCAGGCGGGCGCAACGCACCGGGCATGCCGCCGTCCGCATTGCGTGCGAAATGGTGGACGAGGGAGTGGTGAGTGAAGAGGAAGCGGTGGCACGCGTGCCGCCCAACGATCTCGATCAGCTGCTCCACCCGACCATCGATCCGTCGGCGGAGCTCGATCTCTTGACCACCGGTTTGCCGGCGTCTCCCGGGGCCGCGAGCGGTGCTGTGGTATTCGAGGCCGATGAGGCGGAGCGCATCGGGCGCACCGGACAACCCGTGATTCTCGTGCGTCGCGAGACCAGTCCCGAGGATTTCCACGGGATGGTCGTGGCCAAGGCCATTCTCACCGCCCGAGGCGGCATGACGTCCCACGCGGCCGTGGTGGCCCGCGGCATGGGGAAGCCGTGTGTCGCCGGCGCGCAAAAGCTCATGGTGGATGAGGAGGCTCGTCTTTTCTCTGTCGACGGCCGGTCGATTCGCGAGGGCGAGTGGATCACCATCGATGGGACACGGGGGCAGGTGCACGCCGGCAAGGCCGCCCTGATCGCTCCCGAGCTGAGCGATAACTTCCGCCGCCTCATGACCTGGGCGGACAAGCTTCGCAACTTGAAGGTCCGGGTCAACGCGGACACCCCGGCCGACGCCCACCGTGGCCGGGAATTCGGGGCCGAGGGCATCGGCTTGTGCCGTACCGAGCACATGTTCTTCGAGGGCACCCGGTTGCAGGCCATGCGGGAAATGATCGTCGCCCAGGATTCCGAGGGTCGTCAGAAAGCGCTGGGCAAGCTGTTGCCGATGCAGCGAGCCGACTTCGAAGGCATCTTCCGCGCAATGGAAGGCTACCCCGTCACTATTCGACTGCTCGATCCGCCACTGCACGAGTTCCTCCCGAAGGAACCCGAGGAGATCGCAAAGCTGGCCAGCGAGCTGGACCGCACCACCGAGGAGATGACCCGGATCGTCGAGGGGTTGAGCGAAGTGAATCCCATGCTTGGGCTTCGCGGGTGCCGGCTGGGTATCATCTACCCGGAGATTCCCGCCATGCAGGTCCGCGCGATCTTCGAGGCCGCGTGCACCGTGGCGTCGCGCCGGGGCCAGGTGGCGCCGGAAATCATGATCCCGCTGACCGCGTCCGTCGCCGAGTTCAAGGTGCAGGCGCACATCGTTCGAGAAACCGCCGCCGCTGTCTTTCAGGAACGCAACATCACGGTCCCGTACCTCCTCGGCACCATGATCGAGCTACCACGCGCCGCCCTGACGGCCGACGCCATCGCGCTCGAGAGCGAGTTCTTTTCGTTTGGGACCAACGACCTGACCCAAACGACATGGGGGCTCTCCCGCGACGATGCCGGGCGGTTCCTCCCCTACTACTTGGAACACCAAGTGCTGGATGCCGATCCGTTTCAGGTGCTCGATCGTGAGGGTGTCGGCCGGCTGGTTCAGATCGGCGTCGAATTAGGACGGAAAGCTCGCCCGGATCTCAAGATCGGCATTTGCGGTGAGCACGGCGGAGAGCCGTCTTCGGTGGCGTTCTGCGACCATTTGGGGCTGAACTACGTCTCGTGTTCTCCGTTCCGTGTGCCGATTGCGCGCCTCGCGGCCGCGCAAGCAGTGTTGGCAGCTCGTGGCACCATGGATCGTACCAAGGCAACGCTATAGGGGATCGAAACAAACATGGAACAGCCGTTGGTTGGGATCATCATGGGAAGTGACTCGGACTGGCCGGTGATGCGCCGAGCGGTCGATGTCCTGCGTGATTTCGGCGTGCCCAACGAGGCCAGGGTGCTGTCCGCCCACCGCACTCCGGATCTTGCGACGGCCTACGCGCGGGACGCGGAGGGCCGGGGGCTTCGGTGCATCATCGCCGGTGCCGGTGGGGCTGCACACTTGGCCGGCGTGTTGGCCGCCAACACCACCCTGCCGGTCCTCGGCGTTCCGATGCCCAGCCAGCATCTCCAAGGACTGGACTCGCTTTTGTCCACGGTCCAGATGCCCGGCGGAATCCCCGTCGCGACTTTCGCGATCGGAGATGCGGGCGCCAAGAATGCCGGGCTCTTCGCCGTGGCGATTTTGGCGGCGGCAAACACGGACCTGCGGGGTCGCCTCGCGGATTTCCGACGCCGCCAGGCGGAGAAGGTGGCCGCGATCGTGCTTCCGGAGTCGGGATAGCAGGGTCTGCGCGGGACCCGGGAGGACAACGCACACACGGGACGGCCGTACCGGCCGTCCCGCGTGGTTCATGGAGGCGCAGGGAATCGAACCCTGGTCCGAATATGTTTCCGAAGCCACATCTACGTGTGTAGGCTCATCTTTCCGCTTCATTCCTCAACCGGTGAAGAGCCGACCCGTTGGGGAACCACCTTCGAAGAATCTCGCCGAGCGCGTCGAAGGACCACGACCAGCCAGCCCAGATTTGCGATCCGATGGGGGCGCCCCGGGCGGGCTTCCGTCATCGGAGGTGCGCTAAGCGAGCGTTAGCTCAGCTTAGGCAGCCAGTGCCAGTTCAGAGTTGGCAATTAGAAAAATTCCAAGCGGTTTTACCAGGAACCTGGACCTGGACACGCAGCGACCTCCTCTTCATACCCGTCGAAGCCAATCGCCCCCGGGCACCTGAATCGTACACGGCCTACGGAGCAGGTGCAAGGATTGCGCCGCCAGCGACAACCCACATCACCGGCCCTTCACGGCAGGCGCGGCCTCCACCCGATCGCGATCCGAGGCCTTCGCGCGAGATACCGCGGCCTTGGCCTGGATCGGCAGATCGTCTCGCTTTTTCGTGGTCTCGGGGCACGCGGCGACGCCGAACGACGCGCTCAGTGGCCACGACCGGCCATTCCAGGCCCAGGGCGTGCTCGTCAGCGTCCGGCGGATGCGCGTGGCCACATGCATGGCGTCCGCCAGCGATGCGTCAGGCAGCCACAAGGCAAACTCCTCGTCGCCGATTCGGCCGGGGATGTCGCCCAGCCGAATCTCCTGACGGAGAATCTCGGTGAAGTGCACCAGGGCCGCGTCGACTGCCTCTCGACCCAGGGTATCCTTGAGCTGATTGAATTCGTCCAGGTCGGCGTAGATCAAGGCTCCTTCCGCCTCCCCGATTCGCCGGGTTACGGCTTCGAACCCGCGCCGGTTCCTGAGTCTGGTAAGCGGATCGAGCGTCGCCTGGAGCCCCAGGGCCTCGTGTTCGTGCGACGCCTTGATGCGTGGCGCGGCGCGGCGGATGCACTCACTGATCTCGGCCGTGGCCGACAGATGAACCGTCCCTCCACGCGGCCGCCAGTAGGCCACCGCCCCCAGGCAGGCGTCTGCGGTGCGAATGCCTTGAATGGCTACCCGACCCTCATGCCCTCGCCGCCGGTCCTGCCCCCCGCCCTTCTCCTCCACCCCGAATACGTTCCCCTTGGCCGCAACGGCTTCCCGTTCGCCTCGCGCAACGCCGGCCACTGGGCTGTCAGGCGGCACCAGGTGGCCGACCAGCCGCTGATCGGCGCTGGGCGACACCGCGACCACCCGAACGCCTGCAGGTTCGGTTAACGCGACCGCGACGCGCACACCCGCTTGGCGTTCGATCTGGTGGGCCAGTCGCAGCGCCATGCTTCGCACGCTCTCCACCGGTGCGACATTCGCCTCCTCGAGCGCTCGAATGACCGACCGTCGACCGAGGCTCTCGAGCAGATGCCGGAGGTCTTCGCGCGCCTGCTCCAGCGCGCCGGGCGTCGGGCGGGGTCGCAGGAGCAAGGCCGTCGTGAGTCTATCGTTCGATTCCGACACCAGCGTCCCGGCATCCAGCCGTTCGACAGTGCTGACAGCCTCGCGCGGCGCCGTTCTCAGGCGCACGCGGAGTAGCTCGGTCACGTCCGGACTCAGGCCGGCTGCCGGGTCGACACTTTGAAAGTAGGTGACGGCCTTGTTCTTCCTTCCCTTGGGCAGTGCCCAGACGCCGATCGCGTTGTGCGCGCGCCGAAGCCAACTGAGAGTGGGATCGGGCAGAAAATGCGGAACCGGCCTCGCCAAGCTCGCCGATCGTTTCACAATCCGTCGGTGGAGCCCCCACGCGACGAAGAACCCTCCGGCGGCCACCACGAGATTCGGCAGTCCCTGGCGCCATCCACCCAGGGCGATTAACACGAGCCCGAGCACGATCATGGCGCCGCTCATCGGACCGACTCTGTCGGCGGGAGGTGATTGATGCGATGGGCGGCGGCGGCGGCGCCGAAGCCGTTATCGATGTTGACGACGGTTATTCCGGCGGCACACGAGTTCAGCATCCCGAGGAGAGCCGCCCAGCCACCCAACGAGGCGCCGTACCCGACACTGGTCGGCACGGCGATGACCGGCACGCCAATCAACCCGCCCACGACACTCGGCAACGCGCCCTCCATTCCGGCAACGACGATGACCACCGCGGCATGGCGCAGGCGCTCGGAGGCAGTGAGCAGTCGATGAAGCCCCGCCACGCCCACGTCGACCAGGCGATCCACCGGATTTCCCAGGGCCTCGGCCACGGCGGCGGCTTCCTCCGCGACTGGGAGGTCGCTGGTTCCAGCCGAGACCACCAGAATGGTGCCCCGACCAGACGGAGCGAGGCGCGGCGACGGCGGCAGGAAGACCGTGCGGCCAAGGGCGTTCCATTCGAGGGCGGCGAATTCGCGACCCAGCCGTTCGGCCAATTCGGGCGAGGCCCTGGTCCCGAGGAACGTCCCGGCAGCGGCCGCCAGCCGACAGCAGATCTCGACCGCCTGGTCCACGCTTTTGCCTTCACAGAATACGACTTCGGGCTGGCCCAGCCGCAGGTGGCGTTGGTGATCGATGGTGGCCACGTCGAACGGCTCACTGGGGAAGTGCTTCAGCTGCTCCAGGGCTTCCCGTGGGGTGAGCGCCCCGCTGGCGACATCCGAGAGGAGTGACTCCAGGAGTTCGGGCGTCACGCCACCTGGGCCATGGGGCAGAGATAGTCACCGAAGATGCCCTCGGCCTCGGTGATCGACTCCACCTGGAAAAGACGCTTCCGGAGTTCGCTCGCGTGCGGCAGCCCCTTGGTGTACCAGCCCAAGTGCTTGCGGAATTCGATCATGGTGCGCCGGGTGTCACCCTGCAATCGGAGTGCGAGCCTCGCGTGTTCCAGCGCTATGGAGAAGCGCTCCGTCGCATCCGGAGCGTCGGGTGGGGCCTCGCCGAGCAAGAGGGCCTTGGCGGCACCGAACAGCCAGGGGTTGCCAAACGCGCCGCGGCCGACCATGACGCCGGCGCACCCGGTGTGGCGCCGCATGCGGACGATATCCTCGGCCGTTTGGATGTCCCCGTTGCCGAAGACGGGAATGTCGAGAGCCTCGGTCACCCGGGCGATCTCATCCCAGTCGGCCTTACCGCCAAACATCTGGGTCCGTGTTCTGGCATGCAGCGTGAACGCACGCGCCCCAGCGTCCTGCATCCTGCGCGCAATGCCGACTGGATCGCGGCCGGGCTCGTCCCACCCGCTCCGGGTCTTGACGGTGACGGGGAGATGGGTGGCCGTGACGCAGGCCCGGATGATCTGGTCGACATTGTCCAAGTCCCGAAGGCACCCGGACCCGCCGTTCCGCTTCACGACCTTCTTGACCGGGCAGCCGAAGTTGATGTCGATGAACTCGGGGTGGTAGTGCTCCGTGATGAGCGCCGTGGCCTCGGCCATGGCTCGGGCATCGGCGCCATAGATCTGGATCCCGATCGGGCGCTCGCATTCCTCGAATTCCGCTCCCTCGAGCGTGGTCTTGATCCGTCGACGGATGGCCTCGGACGACAGGAACTCCGACATGACGACGTCGGCTCCGAGCCGCCGACAGATCTGCCGGAACGGCGCCTCGGAGACCCCAGCCATCGGCGCCAGGATCAGAGGAAACTCAGTGCCTGAGAAATGCGGCAAGGTCATCTTATAAACCTATGGCTCTCAAGGGGATGGATCAAGCAACTCCGTTTGACATGCCGCCGCGGGCACAGTAGCCTCCACCGCATGCGCCTCCGGGACCTCATTTCCCCCACATCCATCGACCTCGACCTCCGCGGCGGGACCAAGCACGAGGTCCTGGCGGAGATGGTAGCACTCCTTGGCCTGTCTCCGGAAGACTGCGAGACGATCACGAATCTGGTACGCGAGCGCGAAGCGGAGGGATCGACCGGCGTGGGTCAAGGTATCGCCATTCCTCACTGCCGATCTCCTGTTTTCGATCGGGTACGGCTGGCTTTCGGGCGGCATGCGCAAGGAGTTGCATACGACGCGATGGATGGCGAGCCGGTCCATGCTCTTTTCTTGATCGCGGCCCCTCCGGTCGAGGTGTCGAACCTCTACTTGACCGTGCTTGCACAGGTTGCCCGGTTCGTGCGCAAGGGTGACGTGCCCGGTCGACTCGCATCGCTCACCGACCTGGCGGAGCTCTACGGCTTGATGGAACAAAAGGGCGTGTGAGATACAAAGAAGCCCTCTAGCGAACCGGCCCCGGGAAGTGGTACTATGTTTTGTCCCCTCGAACGTCATAGCTCCAACCAAGCCAACTCGAGGTTGCCCATGATGAAGCGTAACTATTCCCTGCTTGCCGCTCTTGCTGCCGCTGTTGCCATTACCGCCTGTGCCTCCGAACCGACAGCGCCGACGACCTCACGGTCCGAGATCCAGGGTCCGGCGTTCGCCAAGGGCGGTAAGGCGACCGGAGACGAGGTGAGTGCCAAGCTACAGGAGATCAATGCCGGACTCGCGGCAGCAGGCGCGGGTTATGCGGTCGAGATGGCCGAAATCTCCCTCGGCCCCAACGCATCGGTTGACCAGGCCCAGATCATCTTCGCCTTCGACCGGAACCTTCGGCTCTCCTCCAAGTGGGTCCCGGGAGATGCCCGGCGGGCAGCCGATGGCAACAACATCACCTACATGAACGATCAGAGTTTTGCGACCGCCAACGGTGCGGGCAACTCCGAACCGTCGATTGACGCGTCCTTCAACACGTGGGAGAACGTTACCTGCTCGAAACTGAATCTGATGAAGCGCCCGGATAATGGGCTCTTCAACAGCGCCCTTTTCTTCCCGGTCAACGGCGATCCATTCGCCGCCGACATATACACTCTCGGGTTCATCCCCGGAGTCGTCTTCGACGACTTCTTCGGCCCCGGGGCGAGTGATGGCATCTTGGGGGTCACGTGGACATTCATCTTCGGCTCGTTCGACGGCCAGGGCAACTTCACGCCGTCCGACATCGACAGCAACGGCCGGACGGATACCGCCCTCAAGGAAGTCTGGTACAACAACAAGTTCGTGTGGACGACCACCAATACCACGGATATCGACATCGAGACCGTCGCCTTCCACGAAAACGGTCACGCGCTCGAGCTGGGCCATTTCGGCAAGGTTTCGGTCAACCTGAGCGCCGGCAAGTTGATCGTGGCGCCCCGGGCCGCGATGAATGCCTTTATCCTCGGAATCCTCCGCGGGCCGTTGGGCACCGACAATGCTGCCTACTGTGGAAACTGGGCGTCGTGGCCGAACTAAGATGCAGGATGTAGGAGGGTAGGAGAGTAGGAAACGGAACGGCGCCGGCAGCTCTCGAGCTGCCGGCGCCGTTTCCTTGCACTACTCCCTACCATCCCACTCCCTACTCCCTGCCGTTCACTCCCATTCGATCGTCGCCGGCGGCTTCGAGCTCACATCGTAGACCACGCGGTTCACCCCGTCAACCTCGTTCGCGATGCGGTTGGAGATGCGGGCCAGCACCTCCGGCGGAAACGGGAACCAATCGGCGGTCATGCCGTCCCGGCTGGTGACGGCGCGAAGCCCGATGACGCGATCGTAGCTCCGCTCATCGCCTTGAACCCCGACGGTCCGAATGGGGAGCAGCACCGCGAACGCTTGCCAGATATCGTCGTACAGCCCCGCGGCGCGAATCTCCTCGAGGTAGATGTGGTCCGCCCGGCGGAGCACCTCGAGGTCCTCGGACACCACCGGGCCGAGAATGCGGATGGCCAGGCCCGGGCCGGGGAACGGATGCCGTCCCACCAGTTCCTGCGGCAGCCCCAGCTCGCGCCCGACCTGTCGGACCTCGTCCTTGAACAGCTCCCTGAGCGGCTCGATCAGCTTGAACGGGAGCCGGTCGGGCAGGCCTCCCACGTTGTGGTGCGTCTTGATGGTGGCGGAGGGCCCGCCGAGCGGCGAGAGCGACTCGATGACGTCAGGGTAGAGGGTGCCCTGCACCAGATAGCTGACATCCGAGCCGACCTCC
The DNA here is from genome assembly GCA_035464955.1 of Gemmatimonadales bacterium. GTDB lineage: Bacteria > Gemmatimonadota > Gemmatimonadetes > Gemmatimonadales > GWC2-71-9 > JABDII01. The sequence continues at coordinate 24,366 of DATHRW010000428.1, read as the reverse complement.
CGCGCCTCCCGCTCGAAAAACTCGATGAACGTGTAGCCGATCTGCTTGCGCTTTTCTTCCGGGTCAGCGACGCCGCTCAGCCGCTCGAGAAAGACATCCACCGCATCGACCACGCGAAGATCGATCCCCTGATGCCGCCGGAAGGTATCGATAACCTGTTCTCGTTCATGGAGCCTGAGCAGGCCGTGATCCACGAAGATGCAGGTGAGGCGGTCGCCGACTGCGCGATGCACCAAGACCGCGGCCACCGAGGAGTCGACGCCACCCGACAAGCCGCAGATGACTCGATCATTGGGGCCCACGACCTGACGCACCCGCTCCACCTCGAGGTCAATGAAATGCCCCGGAGTCCAGTCGGGCTCACAGCCGCAGATGTCGAACAGGAAGTTCTCCAGCATCTCCCCGCCGCGCGGCGTGTGGGCCACCTCCGGATGGAACTGCACGCCGAACAGGGGCCGGTCGGCGTGCTCGAAGGCCGCCACCGGCGAATTCTCGCTCGAGGCGGTCACGCGGAAGCCTGGCGGTGGCGTGTCGACATGGTCCCCGTGGCTCATCCATACCAGCGTGTCCTCGCCTTCATCGAAGCCTCGGAACAGCCGCTCGCCGCACACCCGCACCGTCGCGCGACCGTACTCGCGCCGACTCGCCCGGATGACCTTCCCTCCCGCCAAATGCGCCATCAACTGCATGCCGTAGCAAATGCCGAGCACTGGGATTCCCAGGTCGAGCAACGCCGGATCCGCCGTGGGGACATTCTCGCCGTACACGGAGCTCGGCCCGCCCGAGAGGATGATGCCTTTGGGGTTCCACTCGCGGATCCACGCGATGTCGTGGGTCGGAGGATGAATCTCCGAGTAGACGTGGGCTTCGCGTACGCGGCGCGCGATCAGCTGGGTATACTGGGCTCCGAAGTCGATGATCAGAATGCCGTTGTGGCGCAGACTCATGGTTATGGTGCTCGTTGGGGCTGAGTGGTCATGCCGGCGATAGTGGAGCGACGGTCTCGCCACGGAGTAGGTCGGCCACCGACTCCCGTTGCCGAGCGATCCCGAACCGGTCACCATCCACCAGCACCTCGGCGGCCCTCGGTCTCGTGTTGTAGTTCGAACTCATGACGAAGCCGTAGGCGCCGGTCCCGAGTACCGCAAGGCGTTCCCCCGCCTCAATCACGGGCAAGCGTCGGCCGAGCGCCAGGAAATCTCCGGTCTCGCAGGCGGGTCCGACGACGTCCACGTCTTCCGCTGCTCGCGCATGGGCTTCGAGCTCGATCACATGGTGGTAGGCCCGATAGAGAGCCGGACGAAGCAGGTCGTTCATTCCACTGTCGAGCACGAGGAACGTCTTGCTGCCCACCCGCTTGCGATATTGCACCTCAGCCAGGAGCACGCCCGCGTTGCCGACCAGGAATCGTCCGGGTTCGATCATGACCTCGAACCCGGTGTGAGCGAGCAGCGCCTGCAATGCCTCACCCACGGCCCGAATGTCGATGCCCGGTCCACCATCGTACGGAATTCCGAACCCACCGCCAATGTCGAGCACGGCTACCGAATCGATCCCATCCCGGCGAAGTGCATCGTTCAGTTCGAGAAGGGTCGTTACGCCGCGCACGTAGGGTGCTACCTCGACCAACTGGCTGCCGAGATGCATGGCGAGGCAGGAGAGGGTGAGCTGGGGGTGGCGATTGATGTAGTCCCCGGCAGCCGGAACTTGCCCTTGGGGAATCCCGAACTTCGCACCCGAGTCGCCCGTTGCGATGTAAGGGTGGGTGGCCGTGGCGATGTCAGGATTCACCCGAAGGCCCAGCGAGACGGGCCGTCCCAACTCTTCGGCGATACGCCCAAGGCGAACGAGTTCTTCCTGGGATTCGACATTGATCTGGCCAACCCCTGCCTCGATGGCCTGGCGAAGCTCGAGCCGGGTCTTCCCGACGCCGCTGAATACCAGACTTTCTGAAGAGAATCCGGCAGCGAGGGCCCGGTGCATCTCGCCCGCCGACACCAGGTCGGCTCCGGCTCCCAACTCGCGGATGAGTCCGAGGACAGCCAGCGAGCTATTGGCTTTGACGGCGTAGCATATCCGGTGCGGAACCCCGTGAAAGGCATCGGTCAGTTGCCGGTAGCGCTCGCGGATCGCCTCGGCATTGTAGACGTACGCGGGAGTCCCGACCGTCTCCGCGATTTGGGTAAGGGACACGCCTCCCATGAGGAGGGTGCCGTCCGGCCGAGACAGTCCGGCCGCTGCCATCAAGGCACCCTCGTCGACCACGGAAGCCACCGCCTCCGTCCGGCCCATCAATACGCCCTGGCCCACATCGCCTCGACCGTGCTCCGCATCCCGCACCAGACGCAACGGTCCGGCGGGACCGGCGAGCGGAACTCCTCATCCGGAAGGACCCGGATGGTGGCCTTGGTCGCGTCCTTGACCGCCTGTTCGCAATCCTCCGACCCACACCAACCGGCGTAGACGAACCCCCCGGTCGCTTCGAGGAAGGCGATGAACTGATCCTTGGTCGGACTGCGCAGGCTGTTCGCTTCACGCCGCGACCGCGCCGCCTCGAGCAGGGTGTCCTGAATCGTCTGCAACTCGGCACCGATGCGCTCCACCAGGCCATCCTGCGGCACCGGGTCCTTGCCGCCGGTGCGACGAGCGAGCATGACCGAGCCGGCGGCCACGTCCCGCGGGCCGATCTCCACGCGGAGCGGGACGCCCTTCCCTTCCCATTCATAGTACTTGGCGCCCGGTTTCATGCCGTCTCGGGCGTCGAGGTGGACCCGAATGCCTCCACCCACGAGGGTCTCACGGAGCCGCCCCGCGACTTCCAGCACCGCCACCCGCTCCTCGTCCTTGCGATAGATCGGAACAATGACAACCTGGTACTGGGCCAGGCGCGGCGGCGCGACGAGTCCGGCGTCGTCACCGTGGGTCATGATGAGGGCGCCGATCATCCTGGTCGATGCGCCCCACGACGTGCTCCACACGTAATCCAGCCCGCCGTCGGCCGTCTGGAATTGCACGTCGAAGGCCCGGGCAAAGTTCTGACCCAGGTAGTGGCTCGTCGCCGCCTGGAGCGCCTTGTTGTCCTGCATCAGGCCTTCGCAGGCGTAGGTCCGCACCGCACCGGCAAAGCGCTCGCTGTCGGTCTTGAGGCCGGTGACGACCGGCATGGCCATCCAGTCTTCCATGAACGTCCGGTAGACGCCCAGCATTTGGCGCGCCTCCGCCTCCGCCTCGTCGGCGGTGGCGTGGGCGGTATGACCCTCCTGCCAGAGAAACTCGGTCGTTCGGAGGAACAGCCGGGTCCGCATTTCCCAGCGCACCACGTTGCACCACTGGTTGATCAGCACGGGGAGATCGCGCCAGCTCTGGATCCACTTGGCAAAGCTCGCGTAGATGATCGTCTCGGAGGTCGGCCGTACGACCAACGGCTCCTCCAGTTCCTTGCCGCCGCCGCGGGTCACGACTGCCGTTTCGGGCGCGAAGCCTTCGACGTGCTCCGCTTCCTTCGCCAGAAAGCTCTGGGGAATGAACAGCGGGAAATAGGCGTTGAGATGACCCGTCGCCTTGAACATCCCGTCCAAGGCCGCCTGCATGTGCTCCCAGATGGCATACCCGGCCGGCCGGATGACCATGCATCCTCGCACGGGGCTGTAGTCCGCCAGCTCGGCGCGGGCGATCACGTCGGTGTACCAGGCGCTGAAATCTTGCGCGCGCGGCGTCAGTCCTTTGTCGTCTGCCATGAACGCATCAGATCCACGAAAGAGGTGATGTGGCGAGGCCCGGCTTCGGTCGGCAAGTGCTCATCCGGCGAGCAGGCTGGCAAGTTCGTCCACCGCGGCGGCACGAGCTACCGAGCGCTGGGAGCCGTCCGTCAGGGTCTTGATTACGACTTCGCCCCGTGCCCGGTCATCCGGCCCGATGACTACCGCGAATCTCGCCCCCCGTGATGCCGCGAGGCCGAGCTGCTTGCCGAGGCTCGAGCCCCTGAAGCTGTATTCGACTCGGATACCACGGTCACGGAACGCGTGGACCAACCCGAGGAGATCCGACAGGTCTTCATCAGTCGCCCCGGCGACGAACACCTCGATGCTGGGGCTGGGCGGCGGCACCAAGCCACGGTCAGCCAAGAGGTCTCCGAGCACGACGTCGCCCATGCCGAACCCGAGTGCGGGAAGGTCGGTGCCGCCCAGTGACTTCAGCAAGGTGTCGTAGCGGCCGCCTCCGCAAATGGCCCGGAAGGTCTTCTCCGCATCGAATAATTCAAAGACGATACCGGTGTAGTAGTCGAGCCCTCGCACGATCGACAGGTCCAGGTCCACAAACGAGCCAAGCCCCATGGCTTCCAGGGCCTCCATGACCGTGCGGAGCGGGCCACCCACGTCCTCGCCACCCGGAACACGGTCCAACGCCTCCGCCAGCGCATCCCACGTACGAATCTCTGCTACCCGAAAGATGGCGTCGATGTCATTCGGCGCATGCCCGTGCTCCGTCAGCATCGCGGTCAGGCGCGGGCGGCTCATCCGTTCGACCTTGTCGATCGCCTGAAACGCGGCGGGCATCCGGTCGTCGGCAATGCCTGCACCGCGGAGCAAGGCCTCGAGCACTCGACGATCCGAGATGCGGGCCCGGACGTCGGCCGGCGTCAGGCCGAACGCCCGCATGGCATCGAGCGCAAGCGCGATGATCTCCGCATCGGCAACGGGGCCCGCCTCACCGAGGATGTCGCAGTTGAGCTGAAAATGCTCGCGGAGCCGGCCGCGCTGCTGGCGCTCGTAGCGGAACAGCTGGGAAATCGCAAACCATCGGATCGGCTTCTTGAGGGCGTTCCCGCGCGCACCTACCATCCGGGCCAGGGTGGGCGTCATCTCGGGACGGAGTGCGACGGTCCTCCCGCCCTTGTCCTCGAAGGCGTAGAGCTGATCGACAATTTCCTGGCCGCTCTTGGCCGTGAACAGATCGAGCGGCTCCAAGGGCGGGCCGTCGAACTCTTCGAACCCATAGCTCGCCGCCACCCTCCGCCAGGTGGCGAAGATGTGAGAGCGCAGGGCCATGGCATCGGGGTAAAAATCGCGAAAGCCCGGCAGGGCCTGAAATGACATGCCGGGGAAGATAGCATCCCCCGCTGCCCACCTCCATCCTGTCGAGCGTCAGAAAACGACGGCGGGATCGCGCATTCACCCCACGGTGGGAGGGCCGCGTCAGAGTGGGGCGAGTCCCAGCACGTTCATCACGTCGCCAACTGTGTGGAAGGACCCTGTGACCAGCACGGTCCGGGCATCACGCTGGACCTCCCGCACGGCTTCCTCGAAGTCCGGAATGAGCCTCCAACTGGCCCGCGCGGGCGGGCGGGTCTGGTCGGCAAGCCACCGATCGAGCCAGTCCACGCTCCAACCCCGAGCCGCGGCGGTCGGGGCCATCGTCAGGACGCCCCGGTCGATGACCGTGTCGAGCATGATGAGCATCTCGGCCCATTCCTTGTCGCCCAGGATCGATACCAGCGCGTTGAGCGGGCGCGGCGGTTCGAGTGACCCGATGGCGGCCACCAGCGTCTCGACCCCATTGGGATTGTGTGCGACATCGAACAGCCACTTCCCATGACGTTGAAGCCGTCCAGGGAGCCGCGTCGTGGCGAACCCACGTCCAACGTGACCGGGAGAGGGGCGGTAAGGGGCCGGGAGCGCCGCCAGCATCGCCTCCGCCACAACCGCGTTACGCCGCTGATGCTCGCCGACCAGGCCAAGTGCACCCTCCCAGCGCCGGTCCGGTGGGATGACGCGGATGTCCGCCCTGGCGCCGACGGACGCCGCCTCGACCGCGCGCCGGGCCTCCTCGCACAGCACCGCGACGACTGCCGGGTCTTCCTCACCCACGATGAATGGAACGCCAGGCTTCGCGATGCCGGCCTTCTCGCGCGCGATGTCGGCCAGGCTCTCGCCCAGGTATTTCATGTGATCCCGCGCGATCCGGGTGATACCGCTCACGAGGGGAGCCAGCACGTTGGTGCTGTCGAGCCGGCCGCCCAATCCGACCTCCACGACGCCTATCTCGGCGCCGCGCGCGGCGAAGTCGGCAAAGGCGATGACACTCGTCGTCTCGAAGAACGTTGCTTCTCGTCGGATCAGCTCCGGCTGGAGCCGCTCGGTCCACATGGCCACTGCCGATTCGCTGATGGGAATTCCATCAACGACGATTCGTTCGCGGAAGGAGCAGAGATGAGGCGACGTGTAGAGTCCCACCGTCCAACCGGCCTCACGGAGTGCCGAGGCGACGAGGGCAGCGACGCTCCCTTTCCCGTTGGTCCCCCCGATGTGCAGGGAGACGAACTGGTTCTGCGGGTTCCCAAGCCCGTCCAGCAAGGCCCGGGTGGTGTCGAGCCCGAACTTGATGGTGGTCGTACGCGGGAATAGGAACGCCAGCGCGTCGTCGTAGGTGAGCGGCATGAAGGATGGAGCGGCGAGGGTGGCCGGGCGAGCACCCGAACGATCAAACGACGTCGGTCGGCTCGTCACGCGGCGGGACGCGCTGCATGTGACGCAGGAGTCGGGCCGTGGTGTCCCTGAGTGAGCCGCGGGCGATGACCTGGTCGATTTGACCATGCTCCAGGAGAAATTCCGCGGTCTGAAATCCCTCGGGTAGGTCTTGTCCGATGGTCTGTTTGATGACCCGAGGACCGGCAAAGCCGATCACGGCGCCCGGCTCTGCGACAATCACGTCTCCCTGCATCGCGAAGGAGGCGGAAACTCCTCCTGTGGTCGGATTGGTCAGGATGGAAATGAAGGGGACGGCGAGGGCATTCAATTCGGCGATGGCGGCCGACGTCTTGGCCATCTGCATCAGCGAGAGCACGCCTTCCTGCATGCGCGCACCACCCGACGTCGAAACGATGATCAGCGGTCGCTTCTTTTCCGCGGCGTGGCGAGTTAGGCGCGCGATCTTCTCCCCAACCACCGAGCCCATGGACCCGCCCATGAAGCGAAAATTCAACACGGCCAGATTGCAGGGCATCCCGTCGATCCGGCACAGCCCGGTGTACACGGCCTCGGAGTGACCCACCTTTGCGTAGGCGGTGGTGAGGCGATCGCGGTAATTCTCGAACCCCAAGGGATCGGTGGACCGGAGCTTGTCGTATCGCTCGCGCCATGAGCCCTCATCGGCCAGCAGCTCGATATACTCTTCGGCTGAGAGGCGGCGGTGGTGGCCACATTCCGGACAAACATTGAGGCTCCGGTCGAAGCGTTCCCGAATGTCGACGTGGCCGCACTTCTCACATTTCTCCCACGCGTCAGGCGGGATCTCGCGACGCTGCCGCTGAGCAGGTCGAGGCTTCCGTTCCTTCTTGAACCAGGCCATCACTGGCATGGGCTCATGACTGGAAGAGGGGGTTGGGTCCTACCGAGAGGGGGCACGGGCACCCGTACAATCTTGGGTCGGAAGCGGTTCTGCGCTAGGCCTAGATCTATAAGTCCTTGCTAAATATCGAGATACCCGCCAAGCTGGGAGTCCCAGGCGACCCGAAGGAGGAGGCCGAGCGCCATGAACGTCACCAGCAGGAACGAGCCGCCATAGGAAAAGAACGGCAGCGGGATCCCCGTGATGGGCATGATGTTGGCCGTCATGCCGACGTTCTCGAAGACGTGGGTGAAATAGAGGCCGAGTAGTCCGAACGCCACGAGGCTCGAGAACGGGTCCGGGGAACGACGCGCGATTCGCAGGATCACCAGAAAGAACAGGAAGAACAGGGCAAGAGCCGCCGCAACGCCGAGGAAGCCGAGTTCCTCTCCGAGGACCGGAAAAATGAAATCGGTGTGTTGCTCCGGCAGGAAGGCCAACCGCTTCTGCGGTCCTTGGAGGAAGCCGTTGCCCAGCCAGCCGCCGGACCCGATGGCCACCTTGGACTGGATCGCGTGGTATCCTGCCGCCGTGGGATCGACCTCGGGATTGAGGAAGGTAAGCAAGCGGTTCTGTTGATAGGGCGCGAGCCGTTTCCAGATTGGGATGGCGATGGCACCCATGGCCATGTTGATGACGTAGACCGTGATACCCTCGACCAGGTATGGACGCCAGATCAGCAGGAGGATGGCCAACAGCACCATCCAGACGCCCCAGACCATCGCATTGAATGCGGACAGCAGGCTGACGACGGGTGAGAGGAGCAGAACCAGGAGCCACGGCCGAGTCCCCCTCCAGTACAACATCGCGAGCAGGATGCCGCCAAAGACCATGGCGCTCCCGAGATCCGGTTGCCGGAGCACGAGGAGGAACGGCACTCCCGCGATGAGGCATGGAGTGACCAGTCCACGCAGAGACTCGGGCGGGTCGCGCAGGCCGGCGAGGTATTTGGCGAGCATGATGACGACTGCAAGCTTGGCGAACTCGGCGGGCTGCCCGAGTCGGTACCCGCCGATCGTCAGCCAGCTCTTGCTGCCGGCAGCGGTCCCCGCACCGGTGCCAATGAGCAAGACCAGCACGAGCAAGAAGACCGCGAGGCCGTAGAGCGCGGGAGCGCCCCACTCGAGCACCCGAAACGAAACGCGGAAGATCGCGGCACCGGCTCCCAGGCCGATGAGCGCCCAGGCCAGTTGGCGCTGCCAGGCACCCGACGCGAGGCTCGACACATCGGTTTGCCCGGCTGAGTAGAGGACCGTCAGGCCGAACGCGAGCAGGAGCGTGCTGGTGAGAATGAGGGGGCGATCGAGTCCTACGGTTCTCATGGCAGCGGCACCACTGGCGCGTAGGTGGACTCGGCGGGCAGGGTTGGCAGCGGCGTGACGGCGCTGTCCGGCGAGATCGGGACCCAGCGCGGCGCGGTATCTTGCGGCGCCTCCTGGCTCAACCGGTCGAGCGCCTTGTCGGAGGCGGCCTCCGGTCCCAACACGAAGCGCCGAAGGGTTTTCACGACGTAGGGCGCAACCGCGGAGCCGTGCTTGGCATACTCCATGATGGCCCCGACGATGATCTGAGGTTGCTCAACCGGCCCGAACCCAACGAACCACCCGTGGTCGTCTCCATGGGCATTCTGTGCCGTTCCGGTCTTCCCGCCCACCTTCAAGCCTGCTTGGCGGCTCCGGACGGCGGTCCCGGTCTCCACCACCTGGAGCATGGCGCGCCGGAGGACTTCGAGGACTTCCGGGGCGAGGGCAAGGTCACGGGGCTGGCCGGCTGCCGTCCCCACGAGGTGCGGCGGGATCGCGGCTCCGGTCCCGGCCAGCGCCTGGTAGAACTTCACCATGTTGATCAGGGTCTGCGTGTTCTCGCCTTGCCCGATCGCGAAATTGAACTCGGCCCCGGCACGACTCCACCCGCGCGGGCCGTAGGCCCGATCGAAGTATGCGGTCGACGCGGGAAAGATGGGACTCATCTCACCCGGGAGGTCGATCCCGCTTCGGTCGCGGAATCCCAAGGACACTCCCTCGGACAGGATGGCGTCGATCCCGAGCCGGGCGCCGAGCTGATAGAAATACACGTCGCAGCTCTTCTCGATCGCACCCACCAGGTCCAGGCTGCCGTGACCTTCACGCTTCCAGCAGCGAAAGAATCGATTCCCGAGCTGGATGCCGCCGCGGCAGGGCTGTGACATCCGCGATCGGTAGTCGACCACGCCCTTGCGGAGCGCCATGGCAGCGATCGCGAGCTTGAACGGCGAGGCAGGCGGATAACGCGCTTGAATGACGCGATTGATGAGGGGGTGAGTGGAATCCGCGCGCAGGACCTGCCAGTCCTCGCGCGAGATCCCGCCGATGAACATGTTGGGATCGAACGACGGCGAGGAATAGAGGGCGAGGACTTCTCCCGCCGGTGTGAGTGCCACCAACCCGCCGCGCACGCCGGGCAGGTCCGCCTGCCACAGACTATCGACGAAACGCTGCAGTCCCAAGTCCACGGTCGTCGTCACGGCAGTGCCGCTCACGGGGGGCACCGCTGGCGCGACGCCCTCCTCGCGAACCAGCTGGCCCCCCGCGCTCACTTCGATGTAGCGCACCCCCGGGCGCCCGCGCAGCTGCTGGTCGTATTCCTCTTCCAACCCGGATCGGCCAACGAGCGTGCCTGGGTCGGCCCCAGGGTACCGCCCCTGGTCAAGATCGCGTTCGCTCACTTCCCCGATGAACCCGATGAGATGCGCCACCGTCGGTCCGTCGGGGTACCACCGCTTGGGCTCCGATTCGATCACGAGACCCGGCAAGAGGGAGCGATGCTCCTCGAGTCGCGAGACCATCTCAAAGGAGCCGTCGGCCACCAGGACGACCGGCAGGTGGGGAGCGCGGCGAAACCGTCTGACAACCTGCTCCGCCAGACTGCTATCGATGTCCACGATCTGCCTGACACGCCGCAACACCGACCGTAGGGAATCCTCCGACGAGGCAAGCAGCTTTACCGCAAACCCTGGCACATTCTCGGCGATGACCTCGCCATGTCGATCGAGAATGAGGCCGCGCGGCGGTGTCAGTGGAACGGGGCGGATGCGATTGTGCTCTGCGCGAAGTCGATAGCGCTCGTGCTGGATGACCTGCAACCGGAAGAAGGCGCCAAGCAGGATCGCGAAGGCTCCGACCAGCACCCATTGGGTCCAGCGTGCTCGTTCGCGAAGTCGGCGGGAATCGAAGTCGCTCATTCGTCGAGCCGGATGGACAGCCAGTCTCGGAAGACGATCAAGATGATCACGCCGGCCACGGCGGTCGAGAGCGCCTGCAGCGGCGACCACGTCACGAGATTCACCAGCACTTGGCGCGCGCTGGCCCCGCTCGATACCAGCACGACCAGATTACGCAGCCAGACGCCGGCTCCGATGAATCCGGCATGGACCAAGAGGTTATCGGCGAAGAACACGGCCCTCCCCCAGGCCGCAAGGTAGCCGACCAACGTATGAGCCAGCGCGCCTGCGCCAAAGCGCGCCGGGGTCAACGCGTCTGCCGTGATTCCGACCAGAAACCCGGCCACGGCGGCATTCCCCGGCCGCGTGCGGATGGCATACAGCATGAGGGCCAGCATGAGAAAATCGGGCGCAATCCGCGCATCCCAGAGCCGCGGCCGAAGGTAGAAATGCTGCCCCACGAGGAGGAGGAGGACCAGAACGAAGCGGTATCGCGTGGCGCGGTCCGTCATCGGGCCCTGCATTGGTCGGGAATGCGTCCGACACGGGCCGGCGCAGCGCACCGGTCAGAATCAACACGTGGCTCACCGAGCCCGGATTGACCATGGGTCGCACCACATACACCCGCTCCCATCCGGCGGACTCGCGCGCCACCCCTGCAATGGTGCCGATCGGGATTCCCTTGGGATAGACCCCGCCCAGTCCCGACGTGAGCACCAGGGTGCCAGGCGGGACGCTGTCGCGGTACGGCACCCCGCGAAGCTCGAGCAGCGGTGTCGCGGTCGACGCCTGGAAGAACGGCGCGACGATCCCTGACACTTCACCGTCGTTCGTGATGGCGCTGGCACGGAACTCGGGATGGGCCCACGTGGTGACCGTGCTCGCCCGGCGCTCAACGCCCCGGGTCACGCCGACCAGCCCTTCCGGGGCAATCACCGGTTGGTACTCGGCCACCCCGTCGTCCGACCCGCTGCTCAGGAGCAGCGTGAGTCCATCCGTTACCTGAGCCTGATGCAGGACCTCGGCCGCGACGAACGGCGTCGCCAGGCGCTCGCGGAGGCTGAACAGTCGGCGAAGCCTGGCATTCTCGGCTTCGAGCACCGGCAGTGCCTGCGCCTCCGTCACCAAGGAGTCGCGCTCGGCCTGGAGGGCCTGGAAGCGGGACCGGCTCGTCTTCCCTTCCTCGGCTCGTTGTTGCAGCTCCACCAACGGCAGCAAAACGGTCCCACGCACAAACGTGGCGACCGCGTCCGCCTGCGGCGGTGGCGTAAACAGAAAGGCTCCGGAGATGATGAGGCAGATCAAGAACAGCGTGGTGTCACGATTGGTGTGCGAGCGATCCGGCGCGGGTGACATGCTACTTATCGAGGACGCTCTTGTACTTCTCGTACTCGTCGAGAATCCTCCCCGTCCCCCGCACAACGCACGTGAGCGGGTCTTCGTCGATGTGAATCGGAAGTCCGGTTTCTTGGGCCAGGAGCACATCCAGCCCGCGAATCAGAGCGCCACCGCCGGTCATCACGATCCCGCGATCGACGATGTCGCTCGCCAGTTCGGGCGGCGTGATCTCGAGCGCCCGCCGGACTGCGTCGACGATTTGCTGGATCGGCTCCTGCACGGCTTCCCGAATTTCGCTCGAGTGGACCCGGACCGTCTTGGGAATCCCGGACACCAAGTCCCGTCCCTTGACCGGCATCTCGGTTTCCTCGCCTACCGGCGCGGCGGATCCGATCTTGATCTTGATGATTTCGGCGGTGGGCTCGCCTACGAGCAGATTGTAGTTCTTCCTCATGAACTGGACGATGGCCTGGTCCATCTCGTCGCCACCGGTGCGGATCGAGGTGTCCGACACGATACCCGACAACGCGATCACGGCGATTTCCGTGGTGCCGCCACCGATGTCGATCACCATGTTGCCCGTCGGCGTCTCGACCGGCAATCCGACGCCGATGGCCGCCGCCATCGGCTCGGCGACCATGGAGACTTCCTTGGCCCCCGCCGTCTCCGCCGAATCGCGAACCGCCCGGCGCTCGACTTCGGTAATACCCGACGGGACGCACACGATGACCTTCGGCTTGATCTTGAAGACGTGCTTGTCGATGATCGTCTTCAAGAAATAGCGGAGCATCCGCTCCGTGACATCGAAATCGGCAATGACGCCGTCTTTGAGGGGTCGGACCGCCAAAATAGCGTCCGGCGTGCGGCCAAGCATCCGCTTGGCCTCGAGGCCGATGCCTTTGATTTGGCCCGTCGCCTTTTCGAGCGCCACCACGGACGGCTCATTGAGGACGATGCCCTCACCCTTCACATAGATGAGGGTATTCGCCGTCCCGAGATCGACGGCGATCTCGTTCGCGGGAATGAGCGAACCCAGATTGAATCTCAGGAACTTCATATGTGACCGACCATATCACCGGAAAAGCTGTAAGCTAATGAGCGGGGTGGCCACGGGACACCCCACCTTCAGCACCCAGTGCTGCCAAACCCTCCTCGACCGCGCTCGGACACGGGTAGGCCTTCGACAGGCTGAAACCGGACCCGTACCACGGGCGCCACGACCATTTGCGCGATCCGCATCCCCCGGGTCACCTCAAACGGCCGGTCACCCAGATTCACCAGCGCCACCATCAACTCCCCCCGGTAGTCGCTGTCGATCGTGGCCGGGGTGTTGGGCAGCGTGATGCCGTCCCGAAGCGCCAGCCCGGATCGGGGCCTGAGCTGGCATTCATAGCCCGGTGGGAGCGCAATCTGGAGCCCGGTCCTGATCAGCTTCCGCTCCATTGGCTGGAGGGTCGCGGTCTCTGCGCTCGCCAAGTCATACCCCGCCGAGCCAGGTGTTGCCAAACTCGGGAGCGGGAGGCCCTCGGCGTGGGGCAGCCGAGCGATCAGCACCTCGACCACCGGGTCAGGCCACCTTGTCGACGTCGACCAGCGGAAGGTTGAAGGCCTCGGCAACGCCGGGATACACTACCTTGCCTTCCACGATGTTGAGCCCGAGCTTGAGCGCCCGATCGGCCCGGCACGCAGACTTCCACCCGGACTGTGCAAGACGCAGGCCGTAGCGCAGCGTGGCATTGGTCAACGCCAGGGTCGATGTCCGGGGTACCGCGCCCGGCATATTCGCCACCCCGTAGTGCAGGATGCCATCCACGAAATAGGTGGGATCCTCATGGGTGGTGGGGCGGATCGTCTCCACGCATCCTCCCTGATCCACCGCGACATCCACAATAACCGAGCCCGGCTTCATTTCCTTGAGGTCCTCCCGGGTCACCAGGCTCGGCGCCTTGGCGCCGGGCAGCAACACCGCCCCGACCACCAGGTCGGCCCGGCGGATCGCGTCGAGGATGTTGTGCCGGTTGGAGTACACGGTATCGACGTTCGCTGGAAGCACGTGCGCCAGGTACCGAAGCCGGTGCAGGTCGATGTCGAGAATGGTCACATGCGCCCCGAGACCGGCGGCAATCTGCGCCGCATTGGTCCCCACGACACCGCCACCGAGAATCACGACCTCGCCCGGAACCACGCCCGGGACGCCACCAAGCAAGATCCCGCTCCCGCCGAAGATCTTCTCCAAGTACTTGGCACCTTCTTGGACCGCCATCCGGCCGGCCACCTCGGACATTGGAGTCAGGAGCGGGAGCTCGCCGTTGGCGAGCTGGACCGTCTCATAGGCCACCGCCACCGCACCTGACTTGATCACGGCTTGGGTCAACGGCTCCGATGCGGCAAAATGGAAGTAGGTGTAGATGACCTGGCCCTGCCGCATTCTCGGCCATTCCACCGCGATGGGCTCTTTCACCTTCATGATGAGATCGGCCCGGCGCCACAGTTCGTCCACCTCGGTGGTCAACTCGGCGCCGGCATCGCGGTAGGCGGCGTCCTCGAACCCGCTACCGATACCTGCGCCTGCTTCGACCAACACCGAGTGCCCAGCCGCAACAAACGCCGTGACGCCGGCCGGGACCAGCGCGATGCGGTTCTCGTTCGCCTTGATCTCCTTGGGTACGCCTATGAGCATCGATCAACCCCGAGAAAAGAAGTGAGTCACCTGATGAATTGACCTTCCACGGGAGCTACTTCACACTACTGGCGGCTCGTGGGGCCCTAACCACACCATGGTCTGGCGGTCCGGTACCCAGAACTCCTCGGCAAGCGCCGCCAGGTCGTCACGCTCCACCGCGTCGATGGTCCGGAGCACCTCATCGACCGAGCGGTAGTGCTCTCCTTGCAGCTCGATGCTGGCCAGCCGCGCCATCCGACTCTGCGGCGTCTCCAGGGACAGGATGACCTGTCCCTTGAGCTGGCGCTTGCCATCCTCCGTCTCCTGGGAGTCCAGCCCTTCACTCCCGAGGCGCTCGTACTCCCGTCGGATAGCGTCGATGGCCGCCCCGGCCGTTCCCGGCTGAGTCCCAATGTACACCCCGCAGGTGCCCGATGACTGGTAGAACTGTTGGAAGGCGTACACCGAGTACGCCAGGCCGAGTTCTTCACGAATCCGCTGGAACAGGCGGCTCGACATCCCGCCACCGAACGTGTTCGTCAGGATCGTCATGGCATATCGCCGCGGACTGGCATACGGAAAGGTGTCCGTGGCGAAGGCGACGTGCGCTTGGGTGGTGTCCTTGTGCGCTTGGCGGGTTGCCCCCTGGACTGCCGGGGTCGACACCGCGCTGTCGCGAGGCTTGGTTTCGGATTGAGCGTCGAACCACCCCTGCCGCTCCAAGAGTTCGAGGATGGTCTCGTGTTCGACCCGACCGGCGGCCACGATGACCATGTTGGCAGGGTAGTAACCCCATTGGTGGCGGGTCCGGAGATCCTCAGCGGAGAGGCCACCAACGGTTTCCGCCGTGCCGAGGATGGAGAAGCCATAGGGATGGCTGGGCCAGAGCACCTCTCCGAGGATCTCGAACACCAGGTCGTCCGGCGTATCCATGACGCCGTTGATCTCCTCCAACACCACATTGCGCTCCGGGATCAGGTCCACCTCTCGGAGCAGGGGGTGCCGAACCAGATCGGTCAGGATCTCGACCGCGACCGGGAGATCGTGGTCGAGAACGTGGGCTTGGTAGCTGGTGTGATCTCGGCTGGTATAGGCGTCGAGCGAGCCGCCCCGGACTTCGAGCTCCAGGGCGATTTGCTTGGCCGTGCGCTGGTCGGTGCCTTTGAAGACCATGTGCTCGAGCAGATGGGAGACCCCCATCTTGGACCGCAGCTCGTGAGCGCTGGCCGCTCGCACCCAGATGCCCATCGCCACGGAGCGCGCCCCGGGCAGGGCCTCGGAGAGAACCGTCAGGCCATTAGCGGCGCGGGTCCGGAACAGCCCCGTGTCGAGCTGTATGGTCTCCACGCCTTCATTCCTTCGGCAGCAGGGCCTTCCGGGAGAGCTTCATGCGCCCGCGCTCGTCGACTTCGAGCAGCTTCACCTTGACCACGTCGCCGCGCTTCACGACGTCTTCGGTCCGTTCGGTTCGGGCATGTTGGAGCTCGCTGATGTGGAGCAATCCTTCCACGCCGGGGAGGATCTCGACGAAGGCACCGAACGCCGTGGTGCTCTTCACCGGCCCTTCGTAGGTCTTCCCGACCTCGGGTTCGGTCACGATCGCGCGGATCATCGCGAGGGCCTTCTCGCCCCCCTCTCCTCCGACCGAGGAGACGGTCACCATGCCGGAATCGTCCACGTTGATGCGAGCGCCGGTGGTATCCTGGATTCCGCGAATGGTCTTTCCCTTGGGACCGATCAGATCGCCGATCTTGTCCGGCTTGATCTGGATGCTCAAGATGCGGGGTGCATAGGGCGACAGCTCAGGCCGCGCCGAGGAGATGGTCTTGGCCATTTCCTTGAGGATGTGGACCCGCGCCTTCCGCGCGCGCTCGAGGGCGTCCTTCATGACTTTGAGATCGAGGCCTTCGATCTTGATATCCATTTGAATGGACGTGATGCCGTCGGCGGTGCCCGCAACCTTGAAGTCCATGTCGCCCAAGTGATCTTCCGAGCCCAAAATGTCGGTGAGCACGGCAACCCGGGCGCCTTCCTTGACCAGTCCCATGGCCACCCCGGCACACGGAGCCTTGATCGGCACGCCGGCATCCATCAGGGCCAGGGCCCCGCCGCACACCGTCGCCATGGAGCTCGACCCATTGGACTCGAGCACTTCCGAGACGATCCGCAGGGTGTAGGGGAATTCCTCGTAATTCGGAAGGAGCGGTTGGAGCGCTCGTTCGGCCAAGGTGCCGTGCCCGATCTCCCGGCGGCTCGTGCCGCGGATCATCTTGACTTCGCCCGTGGCGAAGGGCGGGAAATTGTAGTGCAGCATGAACGACTTGGTCGTTTCACCGGCGACGTCGATGCTATCGATGCGCTGTTCGTCATCCGCCGTCCCAAGCGTAACGGCGACCAGGGCCTGGGTCTGCCCCCGGGTGAAGAGCGCCGATCCATGCGTTCGGGGCAGCAGCCCGACATCGACTGCGATGGGGCGTACGGCGTCGAGCTTGCGCCCATCCACGCGTTCGCCCTGCTCCAGCACCTGTTCCCGCATGGCGACGTACTCGATTTCCCCGAGCTCCGTCGCGATGTCACGCGCGGCGTCCGGGAATTCCTCGATCAGCCGCGCGGCCACATCGGCCCTGACCGTCTTGACGTTGGCAGCCCTGGTTGCCTTGTCCGCGCCGTTGATGGCCTGCCGGATCGGCTCCTCGGCCACGGCCCGGACCCGCTCGACAATGGCCGGGTCGGGAGTGGGCTTGGTCCAGGCCATCTTCTCGACCGCGCACTTCGCGCTGACCTCGTTCACGATTCCAACGAGATCCTTGATGCCCTTCTGCGCCACCTTCAGCGCGCCGATCACGTCCTCCTCGCTTAGCTCCAGCGCGCCGCCTTCGACCATGACGATCGAGTCGGCCTTGCCGCTGATGATCAGATCGAGCTCCGAGATTTCCAGCTGCTGGAAGGTCGGGTTCAAGATCCAATTGCCGTCGACCCGTCCGACCCTGACGCCCGCGATGGGACCGTTCCACGGCACGTTGGAGATGGTGAGCGCCAGCGAGGCGCCCAACAGCCCGAGCACGTCCGCATCGTTCTCCTGGTCCGCGGACAGCACCGTCACGAAGACCTGGATCTCGTTCTTGAAGCCTTCCGGAAAGAGCGGACGAATGGACCGATCGATGAGCCGGCAGGCGAGGATTTCCTTTTCGGACGGGCGCCCCTCCCGTTTGATAAAGCCTCCGGGAATCTTCCCCGCCGCGTAGGTCTTTTCGCGGTACTCGACGGTGAGGGGAAAGAACGGGAGCGAGGAGACGTTTGGCGAGACGGTGACGGCTGCGAGGACCGCCGTATCGCCGAACTGGAGATAGGCGGATCCTGCCGCCTGCTTGGCCATCCGGCCGGTCTCGACGACGAGCTTCCGGCCGGCGAATTCAGTTTCAATCCTATGCACGTATGTAACCTTATGGAGACGAGTACAGACATGAAGAAAGGGCGCCCTGTGTACTCAGTCGGGGCGCCCTCGCCAACCTGTCGGACTAATGGCGCAACCCCAGCTCTTCGATGAGGGCGCGGTAGCCGACGAGGTCGGTTCGCTTGAGATAATTCAGGAGACGGCGGCGCGTGCCGACCATCTTCAAGAGACCCTGACGGCTATGGTGGTCCTTGGGATGGGTCCGGAAGTGATCCGTGAGGGAATTGATCCGCTCGGTGAGGAGCGCCACCTGCACTCTGGTCGATCCCGTGTCGCGATCGTGGCTCTGATGGCTGGCGACCACGGTTTGCTTGTCGAAGGTCATGCGGACGTAGTTCCAAAGTAACGGGGCAACGGCACCCAACTCGTGAATCTGCAATCTGTTGTAGCTGGGAAAGCTAACCCCGGCAACGTCCCTGTCGCAAGAGTCCGACCGGGCCCCGGCCAACCCACCGCCCGATACGCCCCGCAGGCGCCCGCGCCAGGCTTCATCCGCCCAGGTACCGGGTTAGGAGCCGGGAGATGTCGTTCCAGAAGGCGAGCCCCATGAGGGTGATCACCAGCACCAGCCCAACCGCCGTCAGGCGCTCCCGCAGCTTCAGCGACAAGGGCCGGCGCAAGACGCCCTCGGCCAGGAGGAAGAGGAACTGGCCGCCGTCGAGGACGGGTATGGGAAGTAAATTGAGCACCGCCAGGTTGATCGAGATGATTCCCATGAAGAACAGGAATTGGTCGAAGCCGAGCCGGGCAGCCTGGCCGGCGATCTGGCCGATCAGGATCGGCCCGCCCACCTCACGGCTCGACACCCGGCCGGAGAACATGCCCCGCACGGTGCGGACCACGAGCGTCGACTGATTCACCATCTCGTCCCACCCGGCGACGAGCGCGCCACCAAACGAGAGCTCCCGGTACTCGATCAGGGGCTGAAACCGGAAGCCCAGTTTTCCGACCGTGCGGGTGGTGCCGTCCGGATCCGTCACCTCTTCCGGGGCAGGCGTGGCGGTGGCGCGAATCCGGTTTCCAGCCCGGCCGATGAGGAGGTCGAGCTCGTTGCCGGCGTTTTGCTCGATGACCTCGACCACTTCGCCCCACTGGCGCACGTCCTTGCCGCCGATCGCCAAGATGGTATCGCCGGAAGTCAGTCCGGCACCCGCGGCTGGGCGGTCCGGCAGGACGTCACCGACCACCGACGGCTGCCAGGGCTGGAGGGCCATGGCCGTGCGAAGGCGAGCATCGAGCGCGTCGTGGTGGATGGCCAGGACGATGGACGGCTTGCCGGCGACGTCGATGACAACTGAATCGCCGGGCGCTGATCCGATGCGCTCGACGACCTCGTTCCAACTCGCCACCGGCTCTCCGGCCACCGCGACGATCCGGTCGCCGCTTTGGAGCTGCTTCAGGGGTGCGCCCTTGGGCGGGAGCAGACTATCCACCACCTGGCCCACCGTGGTCACGGGGTTTACCCCGATCCCGTTCTTGGCCACCAGGAAGGAGAAGGCGGCCCAGGCGAAGAGCGCGTTCATCACCACGCCCGCAAGGATGACCACCATCCGGACCCAGACGGGTTTGGACTCGAAGTAGCCGTCCGGGGGCACCTCGACCTCGGCCGCCCCGCCCTCCAAGGCGCTGCTGGTCGCGT
Organism: Gemmatimonadales bacterium; assembly: GCA_035464955.1. GTDB lineage: Bacteria > Gemmatimonadota > Gemmatimonadetes > Gemmatimonadales > GWC2-71-9 > JABDII01. The sequence continues at coordinate 4,688 of DATHRW010000428.1, read as the reverse complement.
CCTCTTCCTTGGTGGCCATCTTCACATACCCGCCGAGCGGCAACCAGGAGACCGAGTACTCGGTCCCGCCGCGCCGGAAGGTGAGCCACGGCACCGGGGTGCCGAGTCCCAATGAGAACCGATGCACGAAGATGCCGGCCAGTTTGGCCGCCACGAAGTGGCCGGCCTCATGAACGAAGACCAAGACACCGAGCACCACCACGAGGGCGCCGACCGCGTACAGCGCGCTCATCGAATCAACTCCCGCACCCGGGCTCGGGCCCAGTCATCCGCGGACCGCACGGCGTCGATCGAGTCAGCCGGCACCACGCGGTGACCCTCCAAGACGTGCTCAATCAGGTCGCCGATCTGGGCAAACCCCAGGCGCCGGTCCAGGAACGCCTCGACGGCCACTTCATTCGCCGCATTGAACACGGCCGGAGCGGTTCCACCCGCTCGTCCAGCCGCGACGCCGGCGCGAAACGCGCCGAACGCGTCCAACCGGACAGGCTCGAAGGTCAGTGGGCCGGCGGCGACGGGATCGAAACGGCGCGTTCCCGAATCGGCCAGCCTGGTCGGGTGGGTGAGGGCGTAGAGAATCGGTAGCTCCATGGAGGGGAACCCAAGTTGTGCGATGACGCTGCCATCCTGGAACTCGACGAAGGCATGGATGATGCTTTGCGGGTGGACCACCACTTCGAGCGCGTCGTAGGACAGGCCGAACAGATAGTGTGCTTCAATCAACTCCAACGCCTTGTTGACCAGGGTCGCACTGTCGACGGTGATCTTGTCTCCCATCTTCCACGTTGGGTGGCACAGGGCGTCCTCCACGCTGGCATGCTGCAGCTGGTCGGCCGGCCACTCGCGGAACGGTCCCCCGGACGCGGTCAAGATCAGCCGGCAGAGCGTCTGCTCCTGTCCCGTGATACACTGGAGGACCGCGTTGTGCTCGGAGTCCACCGGCACGACTTCGCCACCGCCCGCCGCCGCGGCCTGAGCCACCAGCTCGCCGGCCATCACCATCGTCTCCTTATTGGCGAGCGCCACCCGCTTGCCTGCGCGCAAGGCCGCCAGGGTGGCATCGAGCCCCACCGCTCCAACCACGGCGTTGACCACGATGTCGACGTCCGGCCGCGTGGCCGCCTCGATGAGGACCTCGGGTCGGGCCGGGCCGTTCGGGCCGTTCTCCTGGACCAGCCCGGCGAACGCCGGCTTCCATTCCCGCACCTGTCCTTCCAGTAACTCGCGGTTCCGTCCGGCCGTGAGCGCCACGAGTCGGAAGTGATCGCGCTGGCGACGCAGCACTTCCAGGGTGCTCCGCCCGATTGAACCGGTCGAGCCCAGCACGGCAACGCCGCGCATCAGAGAACACCGAAGCTGAGATACAGCATGGTGGCAACCGGCAGCGCAAAATAGAGCGAATCCAGCCGGTCGAGCACACCGCCGTGCCCCGGAATGAGCGCGCTGGAATCCTTCACCCCGGCTTCCCGCTTCAGGAGCGATTCGACCAGGTCGCCGATCTGTCCGACCACGCCGAGGATCGCGCCGAGCAGGAGGCCGTGCCACCACACCATGTCGATCCCTGCGGGCCGGAGCACGATCGCGTGATAGAGGGGGACGACCGCGACGGCTCCGACGACACCCATCAGCGCCCCCGAGCGCGTCTTGCCCGGGCTGACCGTGGGGGCGAGCTTCGGCCCGCCGATTGCCCGGCCGCCGAACATGGCCGCGGAGTCACACACCCACACGATCACAAGCGGAAAGAAGACCAGCGCCACCCCCGGCCACGATCGCGGGCCCTCGAAGCCATGCCTCATGATCAGCACGAAGGCCGGCAGCACACCGGCGTACACGATGCCGAACAGGGTCACGGCGGCGGCCGCGAGCGGTTTCTGGTCGGGGCGGCGGGTGATCAACACGAAGGAGAGAATGAGCAGGACCACGAGCGCGCTCGTGACGATCCAGATGCGGGCCCCGACGTTGCTCATGGGGCCACCGGCCAGCAGAGCGTAGGCCACCAAGGACGGCGCCGCGGCGCCAACGAGCCCGAGGCTGCGCACGGCGTCCACCCCACCCTTGCGCGCCAGGCTGAAGACCTCCCGGGCGCCGAGCGAACCGACGGCGGCGAGTGCCAGGGCCAGCGCAACACCACCTTGGTACACCAACAGCACGGCCACCGGAACGGCGACCACGACCACGCTGATTCGTTGGATGAGATTGCGATCCATCACACGGTGACGCGACCGAACCGCCGATCGCGCCGTTGGAACTCCAGGATGGCGTCGAAGAGATCGTGTCGGGTGAAGTCGGGCCAGAGCTTGGGCGTGATGTAGAGCTCGGCATACGCCAGCTGCCAGAGGAGAAAATTCGAAAGCCGGAGTTCGCCGGACGTTCGAATCAGGAGATCGGGATCGGGCCAGCGGGCGGTTTGGAGGTGCTGGGCAAAGCGCTCCTCCGTGATGTCGGCTGGAGCGAGTCGTCCGGTGGCGACGTCTTCCGCCATGCGGCGGGCGGCCTCGGTGATCTCCGCTCGCGAGCCGTACGAGATGCACAGATTGAGGGCGAGCGCCTTGCCGCCTGTAGTCTCGGTCACGATCCGATCGACCGCCGCTCGCGCCGGCGCGCCCAACCGGGCGACCTCGCCGATCACCGACACGGCCACGCCGTTCTTGCGCAGCTCGTCCAGCTCCTTGGCGATGTAGTGCTCGAGGAGCGACATCAGGGCCTGGATTTCGTCCGGCGGTCGCTTCCAGTTCTCTTGACTGAAGGCAAAGAGCGTCAGGACCTTGACGCCCGCTTCGAGTGCCCCTTCCACCACCTCCCGCACGGCCTTCATTCCGGCGCGATGGCCCAACGGCCTGGGCAGGGCCCGTTCGGTGGCCCAGCGACCGTTGCCGTCCATAATGATGGCTATGTGCGCGGGCACCGCGCCGTTCACCGTGAGTTGACGGAGCGCATCCTCGGTCATCGACCCTAGACTTCCATGATTTCGGCTTCTTTGCCCTGCACCAATGAGTCGATCAGCTCGGTGTGCTCGTTGGTGTGTTTCTGCACGTCTTTCTCGGCGCGCGCCTTGTCGTCATCGGACACGTGCTCGAGCTTCTTGATCTTGGAGATGGAGTCACCGCGCGCGTGCCGGATAGCCACCTTTCCCTCTTCGGCGAGCTTGTGGACCAGCCGGACCAGTTCCTTACGCCGTTCCTCGGACAAGGCCGGCAGCGGCACCCGGATCAACCCGCCCTGGGTCGAGGGATTGAGACCGAGGTCGGCCTCGCGGATCGCCTTTTCCACCGCGGGCACCAGCGACTTGTCGAACGGCTGGACGGTCAGCAGCCGCGCTTCCGGGGCCGCGACCATGGCCACCTGATTGAGCGGCATGGTATTGCCATACGCGTCGACCTTGACCAGATCGAGCAGGGAGGTCGTCGCTTTGCTGCTGCGAATGGTGGCGAGCTCCCGTTTCGTGTTCGCAACCGCCTTGTCCATGAGCTCGCGGGCGTTCTTGATCAAATCCGGTATCGCATTCATGACACCAACGTCCCCACCCGCTCGCCCTTCAGCGTCCGCATGATGGCGTCGGGTTCCTTGATGTTGAACACTACGATCGGTAAGCGGTTTGCCTTGCACAGACCGAAGGCATTCGCGTCCATGACCTCGTACCCCTTGACCAGCGCATCGTGAAAGGACAGTTCCGGAAGGAACGTGGCATCCGGATTGACCTTGGGATCGCTGGTAAAGACCCCGTCCACGTTGGTGGCCTTGAGGATGACCTCCGCCTCCATTTCCAGGGCCCGCAGGACCGCCGCGGTGTCGGTCGAGAAGAACGGGTTGCCGGTGCCACCGGCAAAGAGCACGATGCGGCCTTTCTCCATGTGCCGCAACGCTCGGCGGCGTATGTAGGGCTCGGCCAGCGATTCCATCCGAATGGCGGTCATGACGCGGGTATGGACCCCGCGCTTTTCCAGCGTGTCCTGCATGGCGAGCGCATTGATGACCGTGGCAAGCATGCCCATGTAGTCGGCGTTGACCCGGTCGAGGCCCGCCGCGCTCGCCGCGGCGCCGCGAATGATGTTGCCGCCCCCAACCACCACGCCGAGCGCGAGGCCTGCAGCACCGACGCGCCCGATCTCATCGGCAAGCGCTCCCACCGCGTCGAAATCCAGCCCTACACCGCGCGCCCCGGCCAGCGCTTCACCGGAGAGTTTGAGCAGGGCACGGCGGTAGGCGGCCACTACTCTTCTCCGACTTTGAACCGCGCGAATCGTCGGACCGCGATCGCCTCGCCCAGCGTCCCGGCGACCTCCTTGATCAGGTCGCCCACCGTCTTCGAATCGTCTTTCACGAACGGCTGGTCGAGTAGGGTCCGCTCCGCCACGAATTTCTTGAGCTTTCCCTCCACGATCTTGGGCCGGATGTGTTCCGGCTTTCCATCGGCCGCCACCTGCTCTTCGGCGATGCGCCGCTCCCGGTCCAGCATGTCCGCCGGGATGTCGGTGGCCGTGATGCCGATCGGGTCCGCGGAGGCCACATGCAGCGCCAGATCGCGGCCGAGGGCCTGGAAGTCATCGGTTCGGGCCACGAAATCGGTCTCGCAGTTGAGCTCGAGCAGCACCCCGACCTGCTGGTTGTGGTGAATGTAGGTCACCACGATCCCTTCGGCAGCGCTTCGCCCGCTCCGCTTCTCCGCTTTCGCGATGCCCTTGGCTCGG
>DATHRW010000427.1:0-8295 GCA_035464955.1 Gemmatimonadales bacterium | reverse complement strand
AGGTCGCGCTTCGGGTCGACCTGGGGCAGTTTGCGCCGCGGGTCCGGCTCATGGCTGGCGTCTCCTATTTCCGTAGCGACTTTACGGCGCGCGAGATTGGGAAGTTCGAGTCGGCCCTGGCGGGCGTCGTGAGCGATCCCGAAGGGAACTTCACCATCGATCTCGGTCGGGTACGGTGGGGTGACGTGGCGCTCGATCTGGATTTCCAGTATCTCCTAGGGACGTGGGGCCGATGGCAGCCGTACGTCGGTCTGGGGGTCGGTGCGCACTTCCGCAACGGATCCGGCGCGGCCATCGACGGCACCTTCGTGGAGGACGCGCTCGACAACACCAGCGCCGGCATCAACTTCACGGCCGGGTGGGATGTGGCTATCGCGCGCGGGTTGATCGTCAACATCGGAGGCCGCGGCGTGCTTGCGAGTGACGCCAGTACCCTGGGGCTTCAGGTCGGCCTCGGGTATCGTCGAACGAGGAGCGGGTCATGACCGAACGACTGCGGGTCGGGCTGATCGGTGCGGGCGCCATCGCCCAAGTCGCCCATCTGCCCACGCTCCGCCGAATGAAAGATGTGGAAGTGGCCGTCGTGTGCGATTCGGATCTCCCGAAGGCGCGCGCCGTGGCCAACCGATTCAAGATCAACGACGCCTTCGACGACATCGATGATGTGCTGCGGTACGAAGAGCTGGATGCTCTGGTCATCAGTACGCCCAACCATTTGCATGAGTCCCACGCCATATCGGCCCTGTCGGCCGGGCTCCACGTGCTGGTCGAAAAGCCGCTCGCCACCTCCACGAAGGGGGTAAACCGGGTCATTCGCCAAGCGAAGAAGAGCGATCGGATCCTGATGGTCGGCACCAATCAGCGGTACCGCCCCGATGTGGAGACCGTCCGCGGATTCGTCGAAAGCGGTGAGCTCGGCAAGGTCGATAGCGTGCGCGGGAGCTGGCACGTATTCAGGCCCAGCCGGCTGCAGCTTGGCTGGCGTATGCGCCAGGAACTGGCTGGTGGCGGTGCCATGCTCGATCTCGGGCTTGCCGTGCTCGACATTGGACTCTGGCTTGCGGGCAACCCCGTGCCGACCCGGGTCAGCGCGGTGCTCAACCGCCTGAGCGAACGCTCGGTGGAGCATGCCGGTAGCGCCTTCGTGGTATGCGAGAACGGGGCATCGATTTTTCTCGACGTGACCTGGAACCACATCGGCGACGGCGAACGGTTCGGCGCCGGAGTGCGTGGCAGCAAGGGGACCGCAAGCATCAATCCATTCGTGGTGTGGAAGCAGATGCACGGCGCGCCCGTCAACGTGTCGCCGACCACCTCCTGGGGTCGCGAGACACCGTACCAGGCATCGTTCCGGGCCGAGTGGGCACACTTCCTCGCCGCCATCCGTGGCCGGGCCAAGGCCCCGCCGCTGGAAGACCAAGTCACCTTGCACCAAGTGCTCGACGCGATCTACCAATCCGCTGAAGAGAACCGGGACATCAAGTTGTGAAGCTGCGGAGTATCCGCTGCGCCGGCCTAGCGGCCGTGGCCCTAGCAGTGCTCGGCTCGTCTGGCCACGCCCAACCGCCAGCCCCGGCGGCCCAGGATGCGGAGGCCGGTGCCGCGCTCACCGTCTCCCTCATGACCATGGGGCCTGGTGCCGCGGTCTGGGAGCGGTTCGGCCACAACGCCATCTGGATCCACGATGCAGCCCAGGGAACCGACGTCGCCTACAACTACGGATTGTTCGATTTTCGGCAGGAGCACTTCCTGTGGCACTTCGCCCAGGGCCACTTGCGGTACTGGATGGATGGCATGGACGCCGAACGGTCAGCCATGTTCTATATGCGGCAGGATCGGTCGTTGTGGGTCCAAGACCTCAATTTGACGGCTGCGCAACGCGCCGAGCTCCAACGGTTTCTCGAATGGAACCGGCAGGAGCAGCACAAGTTCTACGATTACAACTATTACTGGGACAATTGCTCGACCAGGGTGCGCGATGCGCTCGACCGCGTTCTGGGCGGTGCCATCAAGAGGCAAACCGAAAGCGTCCTCACCTCAAACACCTACCGCAGCCACACCCGCCGGCTCCTCCAGGTGGACATCCCGGCCTACCTCGGCATCATGCTCGGGTTGGGCCAACGGGTCGACCGTCCCATTTCCGTATGGGAAGCGGGGTTCCTTCCAGTACAGCTCCAGGAATCACTGAGGAACGTTACGGTGAACCAAGGAGGCGAATCGAGCCCGCTGGTGCTCCGGGAGCGGACCCTGTTTGAGAGCAAGGCCCTGCCCGAGCCAACCTCGCTGCCGCGGTTCTGGCCCCGCTTCGCCGTGCTCGGCATCATCGTTGGCAGTGTCCTGGTCCTGCTCGGGTGGAAGGCCAGGAAGAGCAGACTCGCGCGCAGCAGCTTCTTCACCCTCGCCATTCTGTGGAGCGGCCTGACGGGGGTCGCGGGAACCATGCTGGCATTCCTCTGGTGGTTCACCGACCACGCCACCTCCGCGGCCAACGAGAATCTGTTCCACGCCAACCCCGTGAGCCTTCTCCTGGCGGTTGCACTCGTGGCCGGAGCGCTCGGAGCCCGTCGGCCCCGGTCGGCGGTCCGTTGGCTGGCCGTCGGCGTCGCGGGCCTTTCGCTTGTTGGGGTTGTGCTCAAGGTGCTCCCCGCGATGTACCAAGTGAACGGCGAGGTCATCGCACTCCTCCTGCCAGTCCACCTGGGCCTCGCGCTTGGGGCATGGCACGCGCTCGGCCGCGGTTCGGCGCCCCGCGCCGGCAGTGCCGGGTAGGCCAATCTGGTCGTGACCCGCCCCTGGGCGTTGGTCCTGGTGGGGGCGGTGCTCACCGTCCTCGCGTACCCGCCGTTTCATCTGTTCGTTCCCTCTTTCATCGCCCTGGTTCCGCTCTACGTCCTGCTCGATCAGGCGGCCCGTGACGCACGTCCCGCGCGCGCAGGAGGGTACGGTCTCGCTGCCGGCCTCGCCGCGAACGGAGCGCTTTACTGGTGGATGCCGATCGCCCTTCGCCCGTACACGGCTCATTCCGCGCTGGCCTACGGGCTGGCCGTGGTCCTGCTCTCGCTCTACTGGGGGCTCTTCAGTTGGTGGGTCGTGCGCACCTGGATTGGACTGCCCCGGGTGCCTCGCTGGTTGGTATTCGCAGGGGGATGGACCACGATGGAATGGCTGTTCGGTCATCACGGGGCCATTGCATTTCCCTGGCTCGGACTGGGCACCTCGCTGACCGGTTTTCCCGCCGTGGTCCAATGGGCCGATGTGGCGGGAGCCCGAGGTGTCACGTTTTGGCTCGCTGCCGCGAACGCGCTCGTGGCCGTCGCTCTCATTTCACCGGTACAGTATCGGCGTGTTGCGCTGGCCGTTATCGGCTCCGTATTCCTGGCGTTCGGTTACGGCGCGATCCGCTCGCGATCACTCGGGACGCACGAGGCGGGGCGTGTACTGCTGGTCCAGTCGAATGAGAAGCTCGCGGTTCAGCGGGATACCGCCGAGTGGAGCGAGGCCGTGGCCGCGCTGGCCGATCGTACCGAAGGGGCCGTAGCCGCACTGCGACCAGACCTGGTGCTCTGGCCCGAGGCGGCGCTACAACGAGGCTCGACCGAAGACCTCGAGGTGGTGCAGAATGTGGCTCGTCGCGTGAACGTACCCATCGTCGTCGGGGCGCTCGAGCACATCCCTGGCTACGGGCTCAGCGGGCCGCCCTATAACAGTGCCGTCCTGATCGATCCGGGCAGCCACCTCAGTGGAGCCGTCTATCGAAAACGGCACCTGGTTCCCGTTGCGGAGCGCGGTGCGATTCAGCCCGGGGCAGACGGTGTCATCATGCGCCTTCCTACAGGGACTGCTGCCGGTGTCGTGATCTGCTATGAGGTGGCCTTTGAGGGTTTGGCCAGGGCCTATCGACGCCGGCAGGCCGACGTGTTGCTCAATCTCTCGAACGATGCGTGGGCCGGGCGCACCAACGCCCGCTCCCAGCACACAGCACATCTCGTAATGCGTGCCATCGAAACGCGCATGGGTGTGGCACGTGTGGCAAACACCGGACCGTCGCTGGTGGTCGACCCGCTGGGTCGTGTGACTGCTCGCACGTCGAGCGATGTAGCGACCAGTCTCACCGCGGAACTCGCAACATCGACGGTGACACCGTGGTACGTGCGAATGGGAGATTGGGTGGCGCTCGCGGCTGGTGCCGTCGTGCTCGGGCTTACGGGAGTGCTCGTGCTTTCTTCCAGACGTGGTCGCCCTGATGTGCGAGGCGAATCGTTGCCTCGGGGCCCGGCGCATAGGTGAAGACGAACTCGAAGGGCTTGCCACGGTTCACATATTCGACCAGGTAGCGGGTGTGCATCCCGTCCTCCTCGGACAGAACGCGGCGGATGGGGTGGATCGAGTATTCGTAGGGTCCGTCTCCCGTTCGGAAGAGGAGGGTGCGCTCCTCGATCTCGAACGGCCGGCCCGCGTAGGCCGGGGCATCCGATTCCCACACCCCGATCAGCGCTTCCGGGATGGCCTCCGTCGGCGGTGGCATGAGCCTGAACGCCGCGACGCCCATCGCCACCACTGCTGCCGCGATGATGAGCACTCGGCCTCGCGACGTCGTGCTCGACCTCGAAGTTGCCGCGGGTCCGTCGCCACGATGCACTGGATCGTTCCGGCGCATGGCCTCGGCACCGGCCTTCTCTGATGCCGTCATGACACCGCCTTCTTTTGTGTCTTGACCCGGTCGGATGCAGTGGAGGAGCCCACGATTCGCAATCCAGGGGATCCGGTCTGGCGCCGCACCAGGGCTTCCACCTGGGCCTCGTCCTTCATGATGGCGATGAATGCGGCGGCCATTGCCGGATCGAATTGGGTGGCAGCGCAGTGATCGATGTAGTCGATTGCCTCCCGGTGGGTCCAGCCTGCGCGGTACGGTCGATTGGACGTTAGAGCATCGTACACGTCCGCCACGGCTAGGAGCCGGGCCATGAACGGGATGTCTTCGCCCGCCAAGCCGTCGGGGTAACCCGCACCGTCGAACCATTCGTGATGGTTCCGCACGATGGGAATCGCCGGGGCGAAGGCTGCAATTGGGGCCAGGATCCGGGCTCCCACTGTCGTGTGCTCCTGGACGATGCGCCGCTCCTCCTCGGTGAGCGGAGCGGGCTTGTTCAAGATGCTGGTGGGAATCGCGATCTTGCCGATGTCGTGCAGCAGCGCGCCGCGGTGCAGCATATCGAGTTCGCGCGGCGTCAAGGCCAACTCGCCGCCCAACCGGACGGCGAGCGCGCTGACCCGCTCCGAATGCCCGGCCGTCCACGGCGAGTTCGCGTCGATGGTTCGGGCCAGGGCGGAGAGGGTGCCCCAGCTCAACTGATCCAGGTCCTCCACCAGTCGGGTGTTGGAGAGGGCCACCGCCACCTGATCGGCCAAGCGGCGGGCTTGAAGCAGGTCCTCCTGGTCCACGGCCGGGGCGTTGTAGTAGTCGAGGGTGATGATGCCCGTCAGCCTGCCCATTTGGAGCAGGGGGAAGGCGATGGAGCAGGTGCGCCGGCTCGCGACTTCCTTGGCGTCGTTGAGGTAGGCCCTGAGCCCCATGTGCCGGCCCAGGATCAGGTGGTCCTCGCTCTCTTCGAGTTCCCGTATCTCCTCAGTGGTCAGGTGGATGTCCCGGGTAATGCGGTAGCGCTCGACGATTGCCATAGCCACGTACTTCCACGGGTCGCCGTCTCGTGCCGGGCCGACCGTGATGCTCATCGCGTCACATGGGATCACTTCGCCGAAGCGCGATAGCACTGAATCGATGATCGCCTCAGCATCGAGTGACGAGAGTACGGCCTGGTCGATCTGGTTGATGGCAGTGAGAGTATTGAACTGCTTGCCCAGAGTGCGGCTCATGACGTTGAACGACGCCGCCAAGTCTTCGAACTCGTCGCGGCTCGTGACCTCGACCGGGACATTGAACTCGCTCGCGGCGATCCGCTTGGTGCCCTCCTGGAGTTTGAGCAGCGGGTCCATGCTGCGCCGGATCTGCACGTTGCTGAGCAGAAAGACGGCGACCAGCGTCAGGACCAGGATCAAGGGGAAGGTGCGCCTGAAGTTACTCATCGGTGCGAGCGCGAGGGCGCTCGGTTCGCTCGATACGATCGTCCAGCTGGGTATCATGTACTCGTAACTCAAGAAGATCGGCCAGTACCCTGCCAGGAAGCGCTCCCCCTCGTGGACCCATTCGAATGTGCCACCAATGCTCGGGTCCTGATCGCGTAATGCACTCCGCATTCCCCGCGTGTATCGAGGACTGGAGCAGTAGAGCGCGCTTGCTCCTGCGAGCACGCAGGTGTGTGTATCGGGATCGGCCAGGTCGGGTCGCCACAGATAAGCCGGCTCGACCTCACCCCAGAGGACGCCTCGGGTCAGGTTGCCCGGGTCCACCGCCACCCCGAGCAGGAGGGTGCGCGTGGGACTGTCCTCCTTGAGCAGCGCCTTGCCGGCTGCGAGGTGGGTGCTGTCGGCCGCTGACATGGCGGTCGGCGGGTGTGCTACGATCCTCCCGCCGAGCGGGACGGCGCCGGCAGCCGTTTCGAGGACGAGGCTCCGGAATCGGGACCTGAGGGCCGCCAGGGTCTCCCATGGCCTGGCGGCCTCCAGTCGCGGGCTGGCCGTGATCGCTTCGTTGGCGGTCCTGAGTTCGGTTTCCAGAAAATGCAGCCGCTCGAGGATCGCCATGCCCTGGGCCTTGCTGGCCTGAAACGCGCGGGCGCCGCTCTGATCCTCGAGCTGCCCGCCGACCCGCTGATAGGCGATGAAACCAACCACCGCGACCGGGACCAGGGCCCCCAGCATGAAGAGCCCGAGAATGCGGCGCGCCACGCGCGTGCGAAGGAAAGTGGGGGTGTGTAGCATGGCGTCAGTACTTCCAGGCGAGGCCGATGAATTCGGCGGCGCGAGCCACAATGATGTCGTTGCGGCCCTTGTCGGACGTGAGCGACGGGACAGTGGCTCCGTCTTCGCCCATACTGTAGAGATCGAAGTAGGTGTTGATCGGCACGTTGAACCGATCCCTGCGTGAACCCTGGGGGATGCCGCGCACATTGATCGGGACTGTCGCGAAGCTCAGGTACTTGTAGGGATTGCCCCACGGATCGAGCAGCGTGCCGCGGTTGATGCCGGCCAGCGAGGTGGGAAAGGCGCCGTTGGCAGCATGGAAGCCGAGGAGCTCGGAGGTCAGGTTTTCGAGCTCACCGATCGCTCGGGCGTTTCGCGCGCGGGTCACATTGTCGAGGTACTTGGGGTAGCCCAGCGCCACCGCGATGCCCAGGATGATGACCACCGACATCAATTCGATGATGGTAAAGGCGCGGCGCCGGTTGTGAGGCGCCCAGATCCAGGCGGGCGGCCTCACCGGAGAACTCCCTCGAGCGTTCGGTAGGTGGACCATCCGGCTTGGCCGGCGGGCTTCGAATGAGCTGTTGCCAATGCAGGTTCCCGGGCGCTGGGTCGACACGTGCGACGTCGCTGTCAACCGCGTCTATTCCGTTGGTTGTCAACGGGTTAGATAGCAAAATCGGTGCCGGGCGTGACCTCGATGGCAGGTAACGACTTACGGGGTCAAATCAAGGCTATTCGACCGCAGGTCCGTGCAATCCGCGAATCGGTTGCGGCGCTCGAACATTCTCTCATTCGTCAGGTGAGAAGCAAACGCGCCGGACCCCAAAGCGGAGTCCGACGCGGTGGCCGTTGGTTGCTCGGTCGATCCTCAGGGTCGCACCCTTCTCAGGCCGTCCTTTGCCTCGGTGTAGTCCGGGAACAGCGTGATCGCCCGCTGGTAGAACTCGGCGGCCGTGGCCGTGTCGCCACGATCGTGGTAGAGCAGGGCCCGGCTGTAGGCCGTGAGGGCCTCGGTAGGCAGCGCGCGGACCGCCCGGCCGCCCGCCTCGCCCGGCACTCCCGTCTCAGTCACGATACCTGCCGCGAGATCTCGCAGCAGGCCGTACAGCGCTTGCCGGTCGGCCGGGCCGGCCTGGACGACCGTGAGGATCTCACCGGTTCCGACGTCCACGATCCGGGCATCGATTCGGAACTTGCCGTAGTAGTCGATGAACGTTCCCATGATCGCGTACCGTGCGCCCACCTGGGCCCCGATCCGGGCGGCCGTCGCCGCATCGACCCGGCCCGACGCGTCGAGATTCGACTGATCGAGGAGTCGCTGGGTTTCGGTGCGCTCGATCACCCGCACCGATGTGTTCTGACCGAGTTCGGCGATCAGGGTCGCCGGGATGCCACGCTCGAGCGCAGCGAAGATTTCCTTGTCCTGCCCGT
>DATHRW010000426.1:0-24631 GCA_035464955.1 Gemmatimonadales bacterium | reverse complement strand
CCCACGAGGCTGGCAACGACGACAGTCAGCCCTGCTGGTTCGCGCCCATCGTAGCCGACGCCGAGGCCGGGTTCGGTGGGGTGCTGAACGCTGTCGAGTTGATGAAGGCGATGATTGCCGCGGGTGCGGCCGGCGTCCATTTCGAGGACCAGTTGTCCTCATTCAAGAAGTGCGGCCACATGGGCGGCAAGGTGCTGGCGCCGACCGGCGAGGCCATCAACAAGCTGGTGGCCGCCCGGTTGGCGGCGGACGTCGAGGGCGTCCCCACCGTGCTCATCGCACGCACCGACGCCAACTCCGCGACCCTGTTAGCCAACGACGTCGACGAGCGGGATCACGTGTTCCTGACGGGGGAGCGGACCCCGGAAGGTTTCTTCCACGTGCGTACCGGGTTGGACCAGGCGATCGCTCGCGGGCTCGCCTACGCGCCCTACGCCGATCTGCTCTGGTGCGAAACCGCCCACCCGGATCTGGAGGAAGCGCGTCGGTTCGCGGAAGCCATCCGGGCCCGGTACCCGGGCAAGATGCTGGCCTATAACTGTTCCCCGTCCTTCAACTGGCGGCGGCATCTGGATGAGGCCACCATTGCCAAGTTCCAGCGCGAGCTGGGGGCCATGGGGTACACATACCAGTTCGTGACCCTGGCCGGCTTCCATTCGGTCAACGCCGCCATGTTCGAGTTGGCCCAGGGCTACCGTGAGAGCGGCATGGTAGCCTACGCCGGGCTCCAGGATCACGAGTTTGAGCTCGAGGAGCGGCATGGGTATCGCGCCGTCAAGCACCAGTCGTTCGTGGGCGCCGGGTACTTCGACGACCTGACCCAGGTGATCACGGGCGGCCGGACCGCAACCACAGCGATGGCGGGTTCCACAGAGAAAGAACAATTCGAGGAAGGGACGGCCAGCGTCGAGGTGGAGCGCCACCGCCGGGCCGGCTAACGACACACTGGCTAGTCGGATGTAACGACCGGGGGGAGCCTTCTCGTGAGGCTCCCCCCGGTGCCGTTTCCCTCGCGCCCATCCGGTGACTGGTGGGCCAAGCCGAGGGCCCGGTGCCCTATCTAATGGACGCGCTCCGGTTCGGCTATATTCTACCCCGCCAGCAGGTCATCCCGTCTTGCCATTGCGCCCGGCGCCATGTGGCGTCGGCTTGACTGAGTCCCCCATGGCCCACGTTTCCCACCGCCTGTCCAATGCGTTTCAGGGTGCCCTGGCCGGAGGGGGCGATCCGGCCACCTCGCCGCTCTACGTCTTCGGGCCGTTTCTCAAGCTGATCGTGATCGCAGGCGTCGCCGAGGTGACGTTCGGCGCCAGCATCTGGCTCGTGGTCTTCACGGTGGTGATGGTATCGGCCATGTACCGCTTGGTGATGCGGTGGGTGGTGGACGGGAGCGGTGGCAGCGGGCTGACCGAGGAGGAGTTCGGCTCGTGGGCGGTGAAGGTGAATGCGGGCATCACGTTTGTCGAATACACCTTGACCTTCCTGGTCAGCATTGCAGCCCTGGTAACCTTCATCGCCGACCGTCTTCCGGCCCTCAACACCACCATCGCGGGCGTCCAGTACCGGACGTTCCTTGCCGTGCTCATCAGCATCGGCATCGGCTGGCTGGTCAACCGTGGCCCGAAGACGGCCGCGCGCGCCTTCGGCCCGGCCACACTCGCGGTGCTGCTGCTCCTCTGGACCATGATCGCCGCGACAATATGGCAGCGGGGTTTCCACCTGCCGTCCTTCGACCTGCAGGCGTTCACACCGAATTACCTCCACTTCACCCTGGCCGGCTATGCGCGGATCCTGGCGCTGATGACCGGCATCGAGATCTTCGCCAATCTCGTGGCCGCCTACGACGGCACCAACGCGGAGCGCAGCAAGAAGGCGTTCGGCAGTTTGATCATCATCATGGGCACCACCTGCCTGACGATGCTCATCGTGGGACCCGCTATCCTCGCGGAGGCCGACCTGAGCGACACCCACGTGTCGGTCTTCACGCAGACGATGGACCACTTGTTGCCGTCTCCCCTGCCGTTCGTGGGTACGCTGATCGGCGTGCTGGTGCTGGCATCAGCCGCCGCTGCGAGCGCGCAAGGCATCCAGAACCTGGCGCTCGGCCTCCGCTACCGGCGCTACATCCCGGCGTGGTTGGGGTCCCGCAATTTCTTCGACGTGGCTGACAAGCCGGTCTGGGTGGAAGTCGGCATCGTCGCCCTGTGCTACCTGGTCTTCGGCACCCACGAGGAGACCTATCTCGCCATCTATGCCGCCGGGGTCTTCATCCTTCTCAGCATGACTGGCTGGGCCGCGGCCAAGCGCCTCTTCCGGGAACTCCGGGTGACGTTCACGCCGGGCGGCGCCGCCACCCTCGTGGGTACCGTCCTCGCCGCGCTGCTCACAACCGCGGCCACGGTCATCATCTTCGAAGAGCGGTTCTTCGAGGGGGCGTGGACCTATCTGCTCTTCATTCCGGCCCTATATGTTGTCTTCAGCCGATTCCGTGATCGTCTCGGCACCCCCAAGCCGCTCGACGAGCACCTCGGCCGCTTCTTCGTGGGGCAGTACCTCCTACCCTTCCAGCGTGACGATCTCCCGGAGGGCGACTTCGGGATCGAGCGGATCATGGTGCCGCTCGACGGCTCCGCGCTGGCCGAGCATGCCCTGCCGGTGGCGGAATTGCTGGCGCGGACCGTGGGCGGCCGGATCGACCTCATGTCGGTCCGTGATCCTCACGACGAAGGCAACGGCGAGCCGGGCGCGCCGCGATCCGCCACCGAGGCCTATCTCAACCGGTTGGCCGAGACGCTTCGGCAGCGCGGACTGACGGCGGGTATCAGCATGCGGAGCGGAAACATTCCCGAAGAAATCGGCCGTCACGGCATCGAGAGCCACGCCGACGTGATCGTGATGGCCACCCGCGGACGGTCGCGGGTGGACCGGCTGCTCGGCCGGAACATCGCCACCGCGGTGGTGCGGCAAACGGAACTGCCGGTGCTCGTCATCCGCCCGACCGACGTGTGGACCAGCCGCCATACCGCGTTCAAGAAACTTCTGGTATCCCTCGATGGGTCGGTCGACTCGGAAGAGGTGCTTCCTCCGGCGCGAATCCTGGCGCGCTATTTCGGGAGTACGGTCGTGCTGCTGGCGGTACCCGAAGCGGAGAGCGAGGTGCCGCGCCTGGAGCACTACCTTGGGTCGGTTGCAGCCGCACTCCAAGCCATTGGGATCACGGTGGAAACCCGCGTCACCGGCTCGGGGGCGAGCCGGACCATTACCAGCGTCGCGGCGACGGAGGAATGCGACCTGATCATGATGGCAACGCGCGGACGCGGCGCCCCGGAACAGATCGATGTCGAAGTCGGCAGCGTGACCGAGCGTGTGATACTCTCGGCCCATTGCCCAGTATTCGCAGTGACGGTGGTTGGGTTCGGCCGAAAGAAATGACTGAGTCCCTGGACACCGTGGGTCGGAACCACGACGAGGGGGAGCTTCCGATGAAGCTCCCCCTCGTCGTCAGACGCTCGACTAGCTGGTTACTTCACTCCAACCGTGTCCCGCGGGCGAACACCGTGTCGTCTTCGTCCCGGAATTCGAACCCGGTGGCGTGGCCGGACTCGGTGGTGAATTCGAGAACGGCCCTCCACACATCGTAGAGCGCCCCGCCCTTCAGGAACCCAGCGTAGAACCACTCGTCCGTCAGGCGGATGAGCACCATCTCATCGGCCATTCGTTCGGCGAAACCCCACCGCACCTTCAGCATGCCTCCCTCGTAGTACGTCTCGAAGCGTCCCGGCGGCGGCATATTCTCGTCAACGAACGCGATCTGGTACGTGCCGAGGTACGGTTCGACGATGTCCTTGGCGACGGTGAGGACCTGCGACGGCTCGACGTCGAAGCGCAGCCTGACCTCGGTCGTGGCCCACCTCAGGCTCAGCACCGTTCCGGACGGTTCTACCACGGGGAAGGAGAAGGTCAGGACGTCCATCTGCGGCGCCGTGTTCGGCGTGACCTTGAATCGCACCTGGTCGTCGCTCGGACCCGGGTGGGCAAGATGAAAGAGCCGGTGCTTCGGATGGAACACCACCTCCCACTCCTCGGGTTGGACTACCATCCAGAGCGAGTACTTGCCCTTCGGGAGCGCGTGTCCGTTGACGGTGACGTCCTTGTCGACCTCGACCGTCGTGGCCCAGTTGGCCCCGGGGGTCCAGACCTCACCCCAGTACACGAAGCCTCCGAACACCGGCTCGCGCCCGCGCGCCACCGGCCTCGAGGCCACCACCTTGATCGTGGTGCCGTCGACCGTTTGAGAAACCGTGCCCAATTCGCTGGCGCGGACCTGGGCCGTGGCGTCAAGGGGAAGGGCAACAACCAGGGCGGTAAAGAACAGAAGTCGTACCGATTGTCGGACAGTCATGAGTTCCTTTTTTCCGATGATGAGGTGAAACGGAGGCGCGCTCAGCCGAAACGCGCGTCGATCGCTTCCCGGATCCGGTCCAACGACCATCCGCGCCGGGAGAGCCGGAAGGCGAGCCTGCCCTGGCCCTGGCAGATCTCGCAGAACCGGGCCATGCCGCCCTCCTCGTAGCACGTGAACAGCGAGTAATACTGGGGAAGCTCCGCGCAGCCGCAGTGACAGCGGATGCCGTCCACAATGTGCGGGATCCGCCGCACACCGTCATAGGCATCGATAACGTCGGGGAAGTCCCTGAGCTCGTCCGCGGTGAGTACCTTGGATGCGTCGATGCCGGGGCGGGGCTTTGGATGCGGCTCCGGGCCCGGCTGCCGCAACGCGAAATGCGGGCAGCGCGGCCGTGGGATAGCTCCCCATGCGACCGTCAGGAACGCGGCCGGGACGAAGGCTAGGAATTGCCTGCGGGGTATCGGGCTCGCCATGACTCTCCATGTGGATCCGGGCCGTGGCCCGCGAGGAACGCGATAGGACCACATAAGCTAAAGGGACGGTTCCATTAGTAAAAACCCTCGATGCACGAGGCCAAACATCCGGTTGGGCAGGCTCAACGCGCGATAACCACGAAAGACAACGAGAAGTCGACAAAGAACACCCCGAAAATCACCCGAAAACACCAACTTTCTGATCTCTCGGTCGTCGTGAATGCGTTCGAGTGAATGGGCGGCAGACCGGTTTCACAGCGAATTCAGGCCCCCTTCACCCCGGAAGAGCGAACCTCCGGCGGAGCAGCAGGGCCCACCCACTTGGACCTGGTAACGTTCACTCTCGGAGATGACATGACGAAGCCCCGCGCGAATTCGACTGGCGATCTGCGGCTGGTCACCCTGCTCATTACCCTCGGACTCTGCTCCATCACCGTTCCTGCCTTCGGTCAGGAGCCGGCCGCGCCTCCTCCACCGGTACTCCATCCGCCCGACGTGTCGGGCGGGCCGTTGCTTCCGGAACAGGCCAGCTACGATGTGACCTTCTACGACTTGGCACTCCGGATCGACCCAGCCGACAGCACGATTCGCGGGTCGGTGACGGTGTACGCCGACGTGGTCCAGCCGATGGACCATCTGGTGCTCGATCTAGATACGGTGTTCACGGTGACCACGATCGCACGGGTCGGCGAGCAAGCCGGTCCCCTGCCCTTCGAGCGGCGCGGCGGCAGGCTCTGGATCACGGTGCCAACCCTTCAGCCCGGACAACAGGTCGGAGCCCGGGTCGAGTACTACGGGCGGCCCCGGACCGCGGGACGCGGACGATTCATCTGGTCCACGACCGGGGCGGGGCAACCGTGGCTGGGTGTCTCCTGCGAGATGTTCGGCGCGGATCTCTGGTGGCCGGTCAAGGACCATCCGTCCGACGAGCCCGATTCGCTGGCCCTCAACTTCACCGTGCCGATGCCGCTGGTCGCCGCCAGCAACGGACGCCTTCGCGGGGTGACGGACAACGCCGACGGTACCCGGACCTATCGATGGTTTTCATCGATGCCGGTCAACAACTACGGCGTGAGCGTCAACGTCGCCCCCTACGTGACGGTCACTCGCCAGTATGAGAGCGTCGCCGGCGACACGTTTCCCGTCACCTTCTGGGTGGTGCCCGAGCACGAGCCCCAGGCGCGGGCGGCACTCCCGGAATTCCTGGACCATCTTCGCTTCTTCGAGGAGCTGCTGGGCCCCTACCCGTTCCGGAGCGACAAGTACGGCATTGCGGAGGTGCCCTACCTCGGCATGGAGCACCAAACCATCATCGCCTACGGCGCCAACTTCCGAAACGACGCCATGGCGCGGATCGACTGGGGCTTCGACGCGCTCCATCAGCACGAGCTAGCGCATGAGTGGTTCGGCAACATGCTCACCCCGCCAGACTTCAACGACATTTGGTTGCACGAGGGCTTTGCCCAGTACATGCAGCCGCTTTACGCGGAGAGCCGGCTCGGCCAGGCCAAGGCACGCGAGCTGATGCGGCTGATGGGTGCGCGGATCCGGAACCAGCAGGCCATTGCAGTCGGCCGGTCCCAGACCACGGCCGAGGCATACAACTCCGAGATCTATTACAAGGGCGCGTGGATCCTGCATACCCTGCGCTTCGTGATGGGCGACAGCGCATTCCGAACTCTCTTGCACCAGTGGACCTATCCCGATCCATCGGTCCCCGTGACCGACCAGGCCTGTCGCTGCCGCTTCCTGACGACCGACGATTTCATACGCCTCGCGAGCCGAATGGCGGGTCAAGACCTCGGGTGGTTCTTCGACGTGTACGTGCGCCAGCCGGCGTTGCCGACCCTGGTCATGACCCGCGATGGTGAGCAGGTCGAGCTGCGATGGGACGTGCCAAACGACTTGCCGTTCCCCATGCCGGTCGATGTGGCGTTCAGCGGCGAGCGTCGGCGGATCGCGCTGCCGGACGGGAGGACGAGCATCACGGTTCCTTCCGGCAGCAACATCGCGATCGACCCGGAGGAGTGGATTCTCCGGGCGCGCCCCGAGTGATACGGGTCCGCAGCCACGGGACCTCGGGGCCTCGCGTGGTGGTCCTCCATGGGGGGCCCGCAGCTGCCGGGAATGCGGCGCCCATTGCCCGGGGCCTGGCCGATTCCTTTCGCGTGCTCGAGCCGCGGCAACGTGGCAGCGGGGGGAGCCGCTGTCCGTTGCCGGTCACGTGCGGGACCTCCACGAAGTGCTCCACGCCCATTGCGGTGATGCCAAGCCGGCATTGCCCCCGCGGTGGCTGGGTCCATCGTCTTGATTGGATGCGGCACGTTCGACGCGGCCTCACGACGCCGTCTCGAGGAAACCCTCGACCGGCGTGTAGAGGACGGCATGCGGGCACGCCTCGAGCGTCTGGCTGAGGACTTCCCCGACCCCCTCGCGCGACTCGCCGCCAAGTATGCACTCACCCAATCGCTCTATGCCTTCGACCCCATCTCCCTGCCAACAAACGGCCAGGAAACCGAGCCGCTCGACGCGCGCGCCCATGCCGAAACATGGGAGGACATGTTGCGGCTCCAGGCGGATGGAGTGTGTCCGGCGGCGTTCGTCCGGATCAATTCACCGGTCCTGATGCTCCACGGCGCGCACGATCCCCATCCTGGCCAGATGATCCGAGCGACCTTAGCGAGGTATCTCCCTCAACTGGAGTACCGCGAGTGGGACCGTCCGGCCATTCCCCCTGGCTCGAACGCCAGGTACGAGACGAGTTCTTCGCCGTTCTGCACGCCTGGCTGGCCCAGCATCACCCGAGCGACTGAGGCCCAACAGCGCCTTCACGGCACGTTCCGACCGATCGTTCTCCTCCCTTATAGACGGCTTCATCCTTTTTTCAGCCCGGGTCCGAGATGTTGGGTCCATCGCCCCTGGCGCGGAACATCAGCCCTGCGGCTCCCCGCCCCGGGGCCCCACTCCACGAGGAAGGACCATGGCAGGCATCGTCGGCTACGGGGCCTACATCCCGCGCAATCGGATCACGACCGAAGAGATCGCCCGGCAGTGGGGCAAGGATCCCGAGACGATCCAGAAGGGGCTTCTCCTCAAAGAGAAGTCGGTGCCCGGACTGGACGAAGACACCATCACCATCTCGGTGGCAGCGGGTCGCGCGGCGCTCGATCGGGCCGGCATCGAGCCGTCACGAGTCGGGGCGGTGTACGTCGGATCGGAATCCCACCCCTATGCCGTGAAACCCTCCGGGACCATCGTGTCCGAGGTACTGGGCATCGCTCCCGACGTGCACGTGGCCGACTTCGAATTTGCCTGCAAGGCCGGCACCGAAGCGATGTTCGTGGCACTCGGCCTGGTGGAATCGGGTCGCGTGGAGTATGCGCTCGCGATCGGCGCCGACACCTCGCAGGGAGCGCCCAACGACGCACTCGAGTTTTCCGCGTCGGCGGGAGGGGCGGCGTTCCTGTTCGGGAAGGACGAACTCCTGGTCGACGTGCTCGAGACTTACAGCTACACCAGCGACACCCCGGACTTCTGGCGGCGGGAGGGCGAGTTCTACCCGCGCCACGGCGGCCGCTTCACCGGCGAGCCAGCCTACTTCAAGCACGTCCTGGCCGCGTCGCGCGAGATCCTGCGGAAGACCGGCCTCAAAGCCTCGGACTTCCGCTTCGCCGTCTTCCATATGCCCAACGGGAAGTTCCCGCTGGCCGCTGGCAAGCAGTTGGGCTTTACCCGTGAGCAGCTCGAGGTGGGCTGGGTGGTCCCGACCATGGGCAACACCTACTCGGGGTCCTCGCCCACCGGGCTTGCGGCCATTCTGGATGTGGCGGAGCCGGACGACCTGATCCTGATCACTTCGTTCGGCTCAGGGGCCGGGAGCGATTCGTTCGTGCTCAAGGCCACGGAGCTCCTGCCCACCCGGCGCGATCTCGCGCCAACCGTGCATCAAGTCATGGATCGGCCAAAGCGCTATCTCACGTATGGCCAATACGCCAAATATCGAGAGAAGATCATTCTGAATACCTGAAGGGAGCGACACATGCGCGAGGTGGCAGTCGTCGGGGTTGGCATGACCCGTTTCGGCGAACTCTGGCAGTCGAGCCTGCGCGATCTGTTCGTGGAGGCAGCCCTGGAGGCGTTGACCAGCGCGGGCGCCGACCACGTCGACGACATCTACGTCGGCAATATGTCGGGCGGGCAGTTCGTGGGTCAGGAGCACCTCGGCCCGCTGTTCGCCGATCACCTGGGCATGGCCGGTGTTCCCGCAACACGGGTCGAGTCGGCCTGCGCGTCCGGCGGCGTGGCACTCCGGGCCGGCTTCATGGCCGTGGCATCGGGCATGAGCGACCTGGTCCTGGCGGCGGGCGTCGAGAAGATGACCGACGGCGCCGACGTGACCAACGTGCTGGCCACCGCGGCCGACCAGGAGACCGAGGTGTACCACGGCATCACCTTCCCGGGCCTCTATGCCATGATCGCCCGGGCCTACCTGGCCGCCCACTCGGCCACCGAAGAGGATCTGGCCTGGGTGGCCGTCAAGAACCACCGGCACGGCGCCCTCAACCCCAAGGCCCAGTTCCAGCGGGAGGTGACGCTGGACCAGGTCATGAATTCGACCATGGTCGCGGATCCCTTGCGGCTGCTCCACTGCTCGCCCGTAAGCGATGGTGCCGCGGCCGTGCTGCTCTGCCCACTCGATCAGGCCAAGCAGTACACCGACCGTCCCGTCAAGATCTTGGGCAGCGGCCTGGCCTCGGCCCCCATGGCGCTGGCCGCGCGAGAGGATCCCGCCTTCCTCGACGCCGTGGCCAAGTCGGCCGATCGCGCCTACCGCATGGCCGGGGTCAAAGCGGATGACATTCGCGTGGCCGAGGTGCACGACTGCTTCTCCATTGCCGAGATCTGCTGCATCGAGGCGATCGGCCTCGCATGCCGCGGCGAGGGTGCCCAGGCGGCCCGGCTCGGCCTGACCGCACTCGGCGGGCGCATCCCGGTCAACACCAGCGGTGGCCTCAAGTCCAAGGGCCATCCGGTGGGTGCCACGGGGATCGCCCAGGCGATCGAGATCTTCGAGCAGTTGCGCGGTGAGGCGGGCGAGCGGCAAGTGGAGGGCGCGCGACTCGGCTTGACACAGAACATGGGCGGCTCGGGAGCGAGCTCGGTCGTCCACATTTTCCAGGGAGTCTAGCCATGCCGAGTCCGAGGTATTGGAGAGAGGTGCCGAACCGGTTCCGGCTGGAGGCGGTTCGCTGCAGCGGGTGCGGCAAGGTGATCTTCCCGGCCCGGCGCGTATGTCCCGAGTGCCGAGGGACTGACACGGAGCCGATGGCGCTGTCGCGAAAGGCGAAGGTCGTCACGTCCACCGTGATCCGGGTTCCGCCCGATGACCTTCTCATGGAAGCCCCCTACGCGATGGCTCTGGTTGAGACGCCGGAGGGTGCTCGGCTGATGACACAGGTGGTGGACTGCGACCCGGAAACCGTGCTCCCGGGTATGAACGTGTCGCTCGAGTTTCGTCTGATCCGGAAGGAGGGCCACGGCGGCATCCGCTGCTACGGCCACAAGGGGGTCCCCGTCGCGTAGGCGTCTGGGCTCCCGCTGGGAGGAGTCATGCCGAAGGTGACAATCGAGGCCCAGTTGAGCGAGGAGTGCTACCACAGCTACGAGGTGGAAGCGAAGCGCCAGGGTGTGCCGGTCGAGGCGTTGGTGGAGCGCACCGTGAACGTGCTGCTCAAGGAGAAGGAGTGCGAGGAGGATAGCGACCCCATCTACCTGCCGTGAATCCGACGAGCGGGCCGTCGGCTACCGCTCTACTTCCCCACACCCCCGCTCTCAGTCATCGGCTGTCGGTCCTCGCGTTGTAGAGACCGATAGCCGATAGCATTAAGACACCCCCGACTCCATCTTGTTCTGCCCTCCGGCCTCTCGAATCGCCGACCTGCCTTACCGTCTTCCCGCCTTCCCGCCTTTCCCCCGGCACCAGACCAGCGCAAACGGCAACCCCGTGGCGATGAATGCCAGATCCACCAGCGAAAGCACCGGCTCAGAGATCAGGCGGAATAGGATGAGTGCCACGATGCCCACCAGGTAGAGCAGCGGCACGACGGGATAGCCGGGAACCTTGAATACGTCGGGGCCTCCGACGCCCTCGCGGCGCAGGCGGAACAGCGCGATCGTGGTGAACGCGTAGAAAATGAGAATGGCGAACGTCATACCCGCCACGATGTGCTCGAAGTTCTGCCGTACCAGGAGAATCACGGCCGCCCAGACGCAGTGCACCACGATGGCCCGGGATGGAGTGCGAAACCTGGGGTGCACGTAGTCGAGCCACTTGAAGAACAGGCCGTCCCGCGCCATGGCGTAGTACACCCGCGGCGCCGCCGTGACCGTCCCGTTGATACTGCCCGTGGTCGAGACGATCACCAGTGCCGCCACCAGCCCGGCGCCGATCGGCCCGAGAACTCGGATCATGGCATCCGAGGCGACGATGGTGCTGGCCCTGACGCCCTCCATGCCCAGCACGTGGTGGTACATCACGTTGGTCAGGAGGTAGAGAACCGCCACCGTCGCCATACTGACCACGAGGCTCGGCGGGAGCACGCGGCGCGGGTTCTTCATCTCGCCGGCCACGTAGCCCAACCGGTCCCAGCCGAGGTAGGAGAACACGATCAAGAGAAACGCGGCGCTGGCGTTGCCCAACGGGCCCAGGGTGGCGGTCGGCGGGGCGGTGGTGGCCAGCAGGCTTGGCTCTCCCCGGCTGGCGGCGAGCCCCACCACTGCCAAGAGCAGGAGCCCGCACGCCTTGAGGACCGAGGACGGTCGTTGGTAGAAGGCGGCCCACTGGATGCCGATGTAGTTGAGCGTGCCCAGGGCGGCGATGGTGCCCAGCGCCACGAGCGTCTTCCCCGTATCGGTCAGCGGCACGAAGAAGCCGAGGTAGTTGGCGGTAATGATGGCGAGACCGGCGCCCGGGCTGGTGCGGATGATAAACAACTGGGCCCATCCGAAGATGAATCCCATGTAGGGCCCGAAGCAGCGGGTCAAGTAGACATACTCGCCCCCCGTCTCCGGCAGCCGCGTGCCCAGTTCGGCGTAGACCAGGCCGCCGACGAGGGCGAGGAGGCCGCCCAGGATCCAGTAGAACGCGATCCAGGTGAAGGAGGAGTGGTAGCCGGCGATGATCTGCGGGGTGGAGAAGATGCCCGCGCCGATGGTGATGCCGACGACGATGCTCACGCCGTCGAACACACCGAGCGCTTTCCGGAGCGTTGGGGCGGAAGTGGCGGGTGCCGTCAGAGTGTCACCAAAGACGGGTCGGTTGAGTCATCGTTGCCTTTACTCAAGTCACCTCGACAGTTCCGCCACAGGTTGACCCCGGAGCCAGAGCGCCGATCTCACGGGTGGGGATTCGAAGATGCAGCCCCTCCCGGTTCGAACGCCAGGTCGGCGCGCACCTGGAGGCTAGCGTAGATCCCGCGAAGAGGAGGATGGTCGCCACCTTGCCGAGCCCAGCGACGACCAACATCAGCGCGGCGACCTGCTCCACCGGAATCGCCATCCCAGCCGCCAAGGTAATGCCAATGGACGCGAACAGAAGGTCCCGGTTGGTTACGAGGGGAAGACGCGAGATCACAAGCGAAAGCGCGGCGTAGGTACACCACACACGGAGCGGCACCTCCGGAAGGGCCACCGCCCACATGGCGATTTGCACCGACTGCTCGAGTGCGAACCGCGCGGCATGAACCCCAAACATCACCAGCGCCGTACCCGGCGCCATCGCAAAGATATGCCGGCGGAACCGGATGCCGACGGCAACGAGCCCAAGCGAAACGATCGTGCCGGCAATCAGAAGAGGCATGCCCCGCGGGCCGACCCAAGCGGTAAGACTCGTCCTGCTGAGGGAGAGGAACGCAACGACTAGGATGAGGGCGACCAGAGTAGAGGCTGCCGAGGAGACGATGTTCTGATCGCGGATGTCCCTGGCGATATCGCGGCTCGGACGATCGACCTGGCGGCGTGCCCACGTGAAGAAGAAGACCTCGCCCGAGTACTGGAAGATCTCACGATTGTAGATGCGCTTCTTGATGAAGATCGGAAGACTCTTCCAGGCATGCAACGGCCAGATCACCCGGTACGCAACCATTTCGCTCAGCGGCAGCCACACATAGAACAATGCAAACAGCAGGTAGAAGAGCGGATTGACGGGTAACTCCGTTCGGAGAGTCGACCAGGCGACTCCATTCAGGGAATAGGCCAACAGGCCGAGGATGCCAAGCGCGAGGAGTGCCTGCGTGGTGCTCAGCGCCAGGCGGCTGTGCCGCCATGCGGCCAACGCTGTCCAGTGCCTACGAAGGATGTTGCGCAACATGGCTCAGCCGTGCAGGAGCGAATAGCGAGGCAGGACGCGGAACCTCGAGTGAGAGAATCTCCCGCACCAGGATCAGGTCGCTCACGCGGTCCACGTCCACGGCGGCTTCAGCGAAGGGCAGGGGAACGGCCTGGACCCGGGCGCCGATTACCCGGGAAGCGCGTCGCATGGCCGAGTCCAGATCCAACAAGCGGAGCATGAAGAGGAACAAGGCACACGGGCCGAAGGCTCGGGCCAATCGCCACGGCTTCTTCCGCAATTCCTCGACGCGGGTCCAGAATGCCGCCCCGCGCTTCGCCTCGGGAGTGCGGAATACGAAGAGATTCGCTCCCGAGTACCTCTCCCCACGGAACGGAACATAGGTCCGCTTCGATTCGGGGAAGCGTGCCCGGACGCGCGAGGCTGCGACCAAGCCGAATGCGAGGTCGCACCTGCCCTGCTCCGCTTCCGTCAGGAAGTACTCCACCATCTCGGGCGTCAACAGCGCGTGATCTGCGGTCGTGACCAAGAGCGGCGTACTGGCCGGTATCTCGTGCAGGGCCTGGAGCACTCGCCGACTCGCCGACTGCTCAGTGTGGATGAGCTCGATGCTGCCGCCTGCTTCGAGACGTGCCAGATTGGGGAACCGGCGCAGCACGTCCGGGGCGTCGGTGCTGACCAAGATCCGCTCGATGCACGGAACGTTCTTCAGACTATGCACGACGCGTTCGAGCATCGGGACCCCGTCGACGTCGAGCAGGGCGCGGTGCGGGGCGCCAGCTTCCGCGGCTAGCACATCGGCACCGCGGCGACGGCCGGCCAGGATGAGGGCGGTGTAGCGGCGCTTCAGCCCTACTCTCTCAGGGCCAAAGTTGATTTCCATGGTCACCTCCAGGCTACGTGCTGACTGATAGCTACGTACCCGGCGTGACCCAGCTGTGACCCCATGCCATCACTGTGGAGCAGAAAAAGCCCCGAGCACCTCTGGGGTGCTCGGGGCCTCATGCGACAGCTCAATCGAGGGAAGATGCCGCCCGTGTTACGGCTCGCGCGGGCGAAGCTCGCCCGTCACCTCCACCTCGACAGGAAAACCGCGGAAGGTCCTGGGAATGTGAGACCTGAGATCCGAGTCCTCCAGGGCAAGATAGACCTTGATGCACGGCGTCTCCCCGCAGAGGCCGATACCCGTCCCGACGACGCCGGGCAGGGCCATGACGCTGTCGGTCAGCGCCTGTTGTGCGGCAACGATCGTGGTATCGGCCATGGCCGTCCCTCCTTCAACACCAGGCATCTCGCCTTGATCCCCGCCTCCCGACCCGGCGCAGGCCACGACCGCCGAGAGCGACACTGCGACCCAGAATACCGCGTATGGCCTTCTGAAGCGTGCCATTCACGTTCTCCGCATCGTGCGGCTCAGTTTCCGTCGATTGTCACGCCGAACGTGGTCAGCACCGGATCGATCGGGTTGGCGATCGTCGCCGTGGAGGAACCGGCCGGCTGATGTCAATAGCTCGTGTGGCTTGACCTCCGCTCGATTCCCTTGCCTTACCGTGGCGGCGCACTCAACCCGGAGAACACCATGCGACCGCCGCTGGATGACCTTCGTGATAGCCCTGATCGGTCTCTGCACCAGTTCACGGCCACCCAGTTGCCCACCGCGCTCAGCCGGCGTTGGGCCTAGGAGCTCGTCGTCCCTTCTGGCGAGGCCGGCTTCTCTTCGATGCGGCGGACGTGGACTGAGGGTGGTTGAGCGTCTTAGGGTGGTTGAGCGTCCTGAGGAGTGCCAGCGTCCGTCGGCTCGGGATTGGTTTACTGAACAGAAAGCCTTGTGCCTCCGCACACCCGAGTTGGAGCAGAATCTCCCGCTGCTCTTGGGTCTCGATGCCTTCCACGACGGCGTGGAGTCTCAGGGCGCCGCACATCGCCAGGACTGAGCCGGTAAGGGCCGCGGCGTCTTGGTCCTCCCCAATCTCCTGAATGAACCCGCGGTCGATCTTGACCGTGTCAATCGGGAGATCTTGAAGATACGAGAGCGAGGAGTAGCCAGTTCCGAAGTCGTCGAGCGCAATCCGAAACCCGTGCGTTCGGAGTTCGGACAGAATGCTGATGGCTGCATCGCCGTCTTCGATGAGGGCCGACTCGGTCACCTCGAGTTCGAAGTGCGAGCGATCGATATCGGCTGTGCTGGCCAGGACCCGCTCCACCAGCTCGGGCACCAGCACATAGCGCGAGAGGTTGAGCGATACCTGTAACTCTGGGTACCCGGAGTCGTGCCATGCCCGGAGTTGCCGTGCCGCGCTGTCCAAACTCCACTCAGTCAATGCCACGATGCTACCGGTCGTTTCGGCAATGGGGATGAATTCGACCGGTGACACCGATCCGAGCTCGGGATCCGTCCATCGCGCGAGCGCCTCGAACCCCACCACTCGGGCGGTGTCGGTTCGCACCCGTGGCTGGAAGTGGAGCACGAGTTCGCGCCGATCGAGCGCCTGGCGGAGGAGGTTCGAGACCCGCAGACGCCGTGACGCGTCGTGGTGCATGGACTCGTGGAAGAACCCGTAGAGTCCAGGCCCATCTTGTCTGCAGCGGTGAAGCGCCGTGTCGCAGTTGCGCAGGAGCGTGTCGACATCCTCCCCATCTTCCGGGCATACGCCGATGCCGATACAGGCCGTGAGTGAGATTTCTTCGCCTTCGATGCGATGGGCCTTGTTGAGCTCTGCGAGCAGCAGTTGTGAGACTTCCGCGGCGCGTCCCTCATCACCAGCACCGTCCAGAACCACCCCAAACCGATCGTCCCCCAGGCGCACCACCAGTTCCGCCACCTCGCGATTCCCCCGGCGACGGTTGGGCAGTTTGCGCACCGCGTCGACCAGACGCTCGGCGACTTCGGCCAGTACTGCGTCGCCGACCGGATAGCCGAAGGCGTGGTTGACTTCCTGAAAGTCGTCGAGGCCGATGAGAAGCAGCGCCAGGGGTTGCCTGGCATGATGGCCTCGCAGTCGAGGCGTCAGTCTCCCGCGGAGGTATTCTCGATTCCCCAGACCCGTCAGGGGGTCGTGCAACGACACATACCGGATCTGCTCCTCGGCGGTCCGGCGTTCGGTGACGTCCTGTGCGGAGGCCTCGATGCGGGCCCGGTTCTCTCCCCGCGGCTGGCCTCGGAGGTGGAGGATGCGATGGCGGCCAGGCCGAGGCTCGATCCGTACATCGACCCGGAACGCGGCACCGCGCTGCCGGCTCCGCGCGACAGCCGCTTGGAGTTCCTGGCGATCATCAGGGTGGATACGCGCGAGAAACTGGTCCCACCCGAAGCGCCCCTTACCTTCATCCTGGACGAAGAGTCGGTGGAACTCGGCCGTTCCGTCCACCGTCCACGTGTCAAAAGCGAGGTCCCAGTTTCCAAACCGCGCGAGCCGCTGCGCGCGGCGGAGTTGCTCGCGGCTTTCGCGAAGACGAGAGACGAGATCGTTGAAAGCCCGCCCGAGTTGGCCGATTTCATCTTCGCTCTGGATGTCGAGCCGCTGATCGAGGCGGCCTTCGCTGAGCTGTTCGGTCGCCTTGCGCATCTGAACGATTGGCCGCGCGAAGCCTCGTGCCAAGAGCAGACTGGCGACGAGTGCGAGCGCCAGCACACCGAGTCCCGACGCTGCCAGGTTGCGCCGCGCTCTGCGGATGGCATCGCGCTCGGCTTGGTACGTGGTCGAGATCCGGACTTCGAGGCCACCGAACCCGCGGATAGGCACGTCGAGATCCGAACTGGGGAGTGTCTCGGATAGATGAATCGTCCCGCCGCTCAACTCCGACCAGCCTGCGAGCATCTCCCGACTCACCGGCTCGACTGCCGCCAACCCACCCACCAGCCGGTCCCCCGTTCGGAGCGGCACCCTGGCGAGCGCGTACAGATTGCCGCGAGAACGAAACAGGGTGGCTTCGGCGGTGCTATCCGGATACCGGCACGGTTCAAAGGGCCCGATGGGCCCCGGCCCGGCAGTGCGAGAGGAGCCGGCGCCGCGGGCCGCAGCGCAGGTCGCCGGAGCATTGAACGGATCCTCCGGCAGCTGGGGTACCTCGC
Source organism: Gemmatimonadales bacterium (assembly GCA_035464955.1). Lineage (GTDB taxonomy): Bacteria > Gemmatimonadota > Gemmatimonadetes > Gemmatimonadales > GWC2-71-9 > JABDII01. Next base: position 7,331 of record DATHRW010000426.1, on the reverse strand, counting down.
CGTCGACCAGTCGAGGGTCACTGGCCAGCGCGAGCAGTTCACCGTCGCGTCCGAGAAAGGCCACCACCGTAGCCGATTGGCCCTCCAAGAGCTGGGCGGCATAGTAGCGCAGGGTCGGACCGTGCGATGCCCCGATGTTCGCCCGGAACTCCGGCGCCAAGCTGATCGCTGCGTAGCGCTCGGCCACGCCCCGCAGGTGGTCGCCGATCAGGCGATCGGCGCGAACCGCGCTCCGCTCCAACCGGCTTGTCGCCGCGCGGCGAAGATCCTGGTCCACCGCGCGATCCTGAAGCACGAGGGCAAGTCCGGTCGAAACCGCAGCGAGGCCGCCGAGAAGGATCGCGAGCCGTGCGGCGACGCCCAAGGATCGGAAGCGAAGTCTCACGGCTGAATCAAGCTGGGGTCAATCCAGATCTGCTCGCGGGTGATACCCGTTCCTCCCACCTCGATGTCCCGCACTGGTCCCGCCACCGTTTCACTCCAGATGGAGAGCGTATACCATCCCACGGACACATCGGTGAACCGGTACTCCCCCGCCCGGTGCGCGACCGCGACGTAGTCCGCCGTCGTGGAATAGATGACGAACGCTTCGTCGGGGTGGAGCGAGCAGAAAAAGTGAACCGGACCGCGGGGCGGGAGGTCGATCAGCCCGGACCGCGCCCCGGCACCGAGCTCGATCACCGACGATCCCGTGAGATCGGCCGAAAAAATCTGGTGTGTGAGAGGACCATCGTTTGCCAGGACCACGGGCTGGCTAGCCCGGACCGCCCAGAAGGGAGGGTCGAAAGCGGGAGTGTGTGACTCAATTCTCACTGGAGAGGCTCCGAGTGGCTCGGCCCACCCGGTAGTCGAGTCATCGTCCACCTTCCGTTCGAGCAGCACCACCACGGGCCAGAGTTGGGGCAGCTGAACCCCGTCTCCAAGCACCGAGACGATCCCGGTGACCACGCCCACCGTGCCACTGGTGGGACTCGGGGGCGCCGCACCAGGGCGACCGCCGCCAGTGCACGCCACGACCAGCCCTGCTGCGACCGTCACTCGGGTCTTGAGAACCGCTCTGGCGAAACGCCCGAAACTGCGTCGTAGCATGGCCCGGAGGGTGGTGGGTACGGGTGCCGTGTCTTCCCTATCGGGGCCCAGCAATGCAAGTCGTGTGCCCATGGGGCAGGGCGTTTGGCCGCGCGGACACCGCCAGACAGGGCGAGGTGTCATGCGGCGCGGTCGCCGCAAGCACTCGACTCCGGGCTCAATAGTCTGAGGCCCATGAGTGTTCCGCGAAACGAGAGGGTGCGGTGTAGTACCCGGGCGGGTGAGAGGGTGAAAGACCTGGGGCGGCCCGACAGCGACCGCCCCGGTGCTCATTGGAGAGCGCTACTTCTCGAGGACGGTCTGCGGCGTTCCCGCGCCGCCGGTCACCGCCGACCAGTGCGATGCCCTGACCTTCCACTTGCCGCCTTCCTTGACGAAGACCTGGGTGACCCGGGTCAGGTAATTGCTGACGCCCGCCGAGCCCTTGGGCTGCATCATGCCTTCTGAATAATAGAGCGCCACCGCGGCCTGTCCCTCGACCAGCGGAATCACCTTGATGTGCTTGGCCGTGATGTTGATGGCGTCCCACTGGTCCAGCCTGCCGACGGCCGGTATCTCATTCGCCTCGGTCCTGAGACGCTGATCCAACATGGAGTGTGCGGCCGGGGCGTTCGTGACCTTGACCGCAAGGTCGCGATCCAGCTCCGCGTCGCGGGCCACGTACACCGTCCCCATCCCTCCACGACCTACCTGTTCAATCAAGGTGTAGCGTGTGCCAGAGAAGTCGGGCCAATTGCCGACTCGTTGGAGGCGTTCGACCACACGATTCGAGAGCCCCATCATTCCACCTCCACTCCGAGCAGCTCCCGAGCCTCGAAGCGGTATTCCTCGGTCGACCCGGAGATTTGGCTGAGTTTGTCCAAGACATGGGAACGAAACTGCCTCCGGGCTGCCGCTAATTCGTTGGTGACTTTGGTCACCGGTATGCCGAACCGGACTGCAAGGTCCTGATAGGTCATCGACTCGGCGGTTTCCAGGTCGTAACACTCGAACAGCTGGAAGCGCTGGGGCTTGCCAGCGGTTTCGCACTCGGTGCGTACTTGCTCGACCGCATACTCAAAGAGGCTGCGCACCAGCTCCCGTCGGAAGTACTCGTCCGGATCTCCGCTCGACCAAGTCGAGTCTGGTGATAGTTCGGCTTCTGCTTGGGCGAAGTCGAGCGGCACGTGCGGAGCACCACCGCCTCGCTTCGCGGTCGCCGCCGCAGCCCGGAGTTTCGACACGTGGCGATCGAGGCAGGTCTTGAGAAAGGTCCGGAATCGGGCCTTCGACGGATCGAACCCCTCGAAGAAGCGTTTGTCGAACGCAGCGGCGAGGAAGGACTGTGTCTGTCTTCGGCGTCGGCGGGCGCGAGTTGATACCGGAAGCGCAGGTACTTGTAGATCGGTTTCCAATACAAGCCGGCCAAGACATCGAACGCCTGATGCCGGATTTCCGGCTCGCCGCGCAGGCGTTCCAGAATGGACAGCCTTGTTGTCGGAAAGTAGCCGGCCACGAAAACGTCCCGGGTCGAGGTATTGACGACTGGAGAACGCGATGACGCCCGCTCCACGCGCGGGCGCGAGGGCCTCGGACCTCGTCAACCCGGGCCGGGCTCAACGTCGATGCCTAATGCGCTGCTGGATCGGCCTGCATGACGCCGAACATATTCTGCTCGGTGTCCGTAAAATACGCCACCCACCCAATGCCAGGCACCGCCATCTTGGGCACCACCGTGCTTCCACCGGCCGCTTCGATCTTTCGCTGAACGTCGTCGACCGAGACGACGTCGACTACGTTGACGGTCCCCGCGCCCAGTGCTTGCCGCGGCATGAGGCCGCCGTTGATGCCCGGCTGATCGGCGGCGCCGGTCTCGACCAACCAGTAATCGGTCGGGCCGTCCCATTTCTGAAATCGCCAGCCGAGGGCACGCTCGTAGAACTTGACGGCGCGTGCGGGATCGTCTGCGGGCACTTCGAAGTGAATGACGCGTGGCATGCCTCCTCCTTGGTTGCGGTAGGCCGGGCTCCCGGCCAATGTAGGCGGTCGGGATCTTATTACCGGTCGGGCTGGGTCTCTTTAATCAGGAGACGCTGTGACACCTCGCCGTGCCTGAGCGGCGCGAGGCGTGAACGCAGGTGTGGGTGGCTAAGAAACAGCCCCGAGTGCCACGAAGGCGCCCGGGGCTTCGGTTGATGTCAGTGCTCGTTATTGCTGCGCGAGCGGCACCCCCTGCACCTGCCCAATCAAGAGGCCGAACGCGCTCACCACTTCGTCCAGCGTGAAGGCACAATGGCCATAGGGCGACGAGAGGGCACCCCCGGGGATCTGGGTCAGGTAGGCGCTCGCTCCGGCAGCGCTCACCTTTGCCGCATACGCCGCCTCCTGAGCGTACGGCACGACCGGGTCAAACAGGTTATGGATCGTGACGACCGGGACCGTGAGCCGCCCTCGCGTCTCGTACTTCGCCATGACATGGCTCAGCGCCGGCTGGTCCGCCGCGAACCGCGGCACATTCGCATTGACGACGGGCAGCGGATACTCCGTCGTGGTGTTGTCGTAGGGCGACCCGCCCAGCTGATCCACCGCCTGGTTGAAGCCGAGGACGTTGTAGGCCAGGAGCGTCAGCACCGTGCCCCCGATGAGCGCCGGGTCGGGCGGCAGGTTGATGCCGGCCGTGGCCAGGAGCGCCTGGGTTGCCAGCGGGTCCGCGGCCAGGGCGCCGAGAATCGCGGTCTGGAGCGGGCCGGGACTGCTCGCCGTTCCAAAGGCGGCTTCGACCGCCGGCGGGACGCTCACGGGGCTGGGCGGGATGACGCCCGGGAAGAAGTAGTCGAACAGGACCCTGAAGTCTTGCAGGTAATCGAGCTGCCCCTGGAAGTCGCCCAAGGGACCGCAGGCGGCGAGGGTGCCGTCGAACAGTTGGGTGTGCCGTTCGGTGGCGAGGGTCGCGATGGCGGCTCCCTCCGAGACGCCGACCGCGAGGACCTTGCCCGGGATGGGGCCGACCATCTCACGGAACAGCGGGATGAGCCGCGCCAGGTCCCGCGCGCCCTCCACCACGATCAGACCGTTGTTCCGGTAACTGGTGGTGGCGAAGGCGAAGTTGAGGGGCGGGCTGGTGACGATTTGCGAGACCCTGAGGCCGCCGATCGCATCGTCCCGAATGGCCACGGGATCCTGTGGCGAGACGTACCCATGGGCGTAGACCACGAGGCTCCCGTTCCAGGCCGGCGGGATGCAGAAGAGGTAGAGCGCGCCGGTGCCGGGAACCATCCCGGTCGCGCCCACGGTGCCTGTGGGGCACTCGGCGATGGGTGCGAGGTCGGCGCGGCCGTGCAGGACGTCGCCGGCCGGAGCCGGGACAACGTCAACGGCCGACGGCTCGACGCCTGGCCGCGAATCTCCGCAGGAGGCGAGGCTGAGCACGAGGGTGGGAAGCCATACGCCGCCCAGGAAGCGGGAGAGAATTCGATGGGGATGCATGAGGCACTCCTTGTTTCACGCCGGTGACGCAGGCGGTCTGGGTGTTGGAAGCGGCGTCGGAAGAAACCGCGAGGTCGTCCAGGTCTCTGGCAAAGGACTTGGGATAGCGTCGCTGCTCATAACATCTGCGTCCAACAAGCACCATGCAAGCCTCCCGCAATGCCGTCGAGTGCCGGGAATGCAGAATCCTGCGTTCCATCATACTCGACACGTGCGGTCCCGTTGGATCGGCACGTCCGATCGATTGCTACCCTGTGATGCGAACTGGTGGTTGGTTCCACCCGCGGACGATACTCGCGGGCTAGCAGCCATGCTGACGCCCGGACCTTGCACGAGGCCTTGGGGCGGCGGCGGCGGCTCGCAGCGTTACGGGTAGATCGACAGCAGAATCGAGGGTAATCCCCAAAGACAGAACCCCGCTGGATTGCTATCTCCAAGCGGGGCTTTCAAATAGACCAATGGGCCTAGGTGGAGTTGATCCGCCAGGAGAGCGAGCCCGCCACAAGGCGGGCGCAGCTCAACCACCGACCTCACGCTTATCAGGCTGACGAGAGAACTTGCGGATTCCGGCATAATACCTGAAAAATCAAGATGGACCGTGCGATCGGCCGGACCCCGAAACCCCCGAAACGGCATCCTGCCTGCCTCAATCGACAGCAGAACCGACAGCATCCCGCCAACGCGAAACCTCACCCAGAGCGCGACCTCCAGGGCCGGCTAGCTAGCTATGGCGTGGTGGAGTCGAGGTTGAGGCTCAAGGCCGGTCTGCTATAACCCAGTTCGCCATGGAACATCCAGTCGATAATCACACGCTGGCCGTGGCACTCGAAGTTGAAATCCCCATAGGTGCGCCTCGTCTCCTGCCCTAGCGTGATAAAGGGGATGACGGAGAAGGCCATCAGACTCGACGGGCTATACATATACACCGTACCGCGGCCTCCCACACCTCCATGCATTCGCCACGTGTCCCAATCTTCCACCAGGGTGCAGCCAAACAGGCGTTCCAAGTCCTGCCTGGTACCATCCCAAAGGATCCTGGGTCCACCCCCGGATGACCTTTGCCTCGGGGTCTATATCCACCCTGCCGGCCCGTAGCATCTCCCCAAACACGACGTTGTCGCGGATACCCGTCATTCCCTCTTCTTTGGCTTCTATCTTGAGCACGAAACTGAAGTCTCGAAAGGGAGCTGTGACCGAGCCGATGTACGTCATCCCTGAGGGCTCTTGCGGCACCTTCACGATCTGGCGGACGAGTCGACATCCCTGAATGTCGATCGTCTCAAGCGAGATCTGAACAGCCCTGGTAGACGCCCTCCTGGACCGGGCAAACTCCCACATCTTCCCGAGGTCTGACGTATCGGCGGTGATGTCCGGTGGGACGGGGAAGTAGTGAAGAGACACAAGGTCCCCGGCTGGTGTCCACCAGACGCGTACTCCGTTGCGATCCCCGTCGAGGGTCAGGGTGGAGGTATCGAAGGACACTGTCGTCAAGAGAGAGCATTCCACCGTCCTGCTGCCGCCTAACGAATCCCGCGTCAGCGGTGGGCCATCTGGTCCACCATGAACAAATCAATGACTTCCTTTAACACCGCACCCGGGGTCTCCACCAGCCGGCAACGAGGGCTCTTCGGACGTATCCAGTCACTTGAAAGCGATCATTGCGTAGAACTTCTGCAGCCCATCCTTGGCAACTTGATCCCGCTCCTCGGGTGTCAGCTGTGGTCCACCCTGTCCACTCAGGCCACAGGACCATATCGCGTCAAAGTCTATTCCAACCTCGTGGTGTAGCACATAAATGAACTCCCCCCTCGTGAAGACCATCAACCCCCTCACGGAGTCCTTTCTTTCGAGGGTCATTTCTCCTTCCGACCACGTAGCTTCCGCCAGCGCGCTCCCACCGGGGAATTCGGCCACGGCGAACAGCGTCTCTGTCTGCTCAAACGTGAATGGTTCCTTGACCAGGAGCGTCGCCTTGTTTGGCTGAAGCACAGTGGAGTTCAAATGCTCGACATACAAGGCGAGCTTCACAGCCGAGTCTGCCTGAGCGATGGTAGTCGCAGCGTCCGCGTTCAATCGTTCGTAATCAATTCTGTCGATCTGACCCACGTCGCTGACGAACGCGACCATTCCCCCAGTCTTGTCGTGTTCCTGCTGGATCTTAGTGCCTAGACACAACTTCGGGGCCGTGACCTCGAAGTCTTTCAGCGGAGAGGTGTAGGTCTTTCCTGGCTTTATGTCCTTGGCCTCTTGTGCATGCAGGTTGCGTAGCGGGAAGCTGCTCGCCAGGAGGAACGGAAGCAGGATGGTTACCAGCCCTTGTTTGGGACCCATAGCTCATCACCTCCGGTCTTGCGCGACCGTCCCCGTAGAACCAGCGAAACAAGTGCGCAGGTGACATTTATGCCGGCCTAACGATGCGGTTCAGCCGCCAGTGTGGAGCATTCCTCGCCGGCATCCGTGGCCGAGCTCTCGAGTACATACTGGTTCACATCCTGTTCGAAGTTGATGTGTCCCGGAACGGTCCGATATCTCTTCACGAACCGAAAGCCCGACTTCATGACGACGCGATTCGGCGCAGGGTTATCGGCGTACGGTTCGCAGTACAGGCGCTTGAGGCGAAAACGGCGAATGAACTCCGCAGCTGAGGCCAGGAAGAACCGACTGCCCAATCCCGACCTACGCAACCCACGGACCCAGAGATGCAGGTGAATGAAGGCTTCCTCGCCTATCGTGATCTGGTTGATGCTGGAGTGGCCGACGAGAGTTCCGTCCAATTC
>DATHRW010000425.1:0-2350 GCA_035464955.1 Gemmatimonadales bacterium | reverse complement strand
CCGATGCAACCCGGCCCCACTACTTCCTAGTTCTGGCGGTTAAGCTCCACCCGACGGTTCTGCGCCCGGCCCTCAGGTGTTTTGTTCGTGGCAACCGGCTTGTCCGGCCCATAGCCGCGGGCCGTGAGCCGATCGGCACTCACGCCATTCTGGGTCAGGAAACTCAGCACCGATTCAGCGCGGGCCTGCGACAACCGCGCGTTCAAGGCCCGGGAGCCCGTGCTATCCGTGTGGCCGGCGACTTCGACCCGAATATCCGGGTTGGCAACCAACGACTGAGCCACAGAAAGCAGGATCGCTCGGGAGCCCTCGGTGAGGTCGGCCTTGTTAAGTGCGAAGTTGACTCCCTCGAGAATCAGCGTGGTTTGCTGCTCCTGGAACAGGATCTGGCAGCCTACGGCGTCGACCTGGATCCCGGCGGGAGTGCCCGGGCAGCGGTCGCGATCGTCGTTCACGCCGTCGCCATCGCTATCCTGCGGAATCGGGCAGCCACTGGCGTCCACGACCGTGCCACGTGGGGTGTTCGGGCACCGATCGGCCGAATCCACCACCCCATCGCCGTCGGCATCCTTGGGCAACGAGCAGCCGTTCGCATCAACTGCGTCACCAGCCGGCGTGTTGGGGCACCGATCGGCCGAATCCACAACGCCGTCGCCGTCTGCATCCTTGGGCAACGAGCAGCCGCGGGCGTCGACGCGATCACCGGCCGGCGTGTTGGCACACTGATCGGTCAGATCGAATACACCGTCGCCATCGCTGTCGGGACAGCCGTTGGAATCCACCACCGCGCCGCGCGGGGTGTTGGGGCATCGGTCGAACTCATCCGTGATGCCGTCACGGTCCCGATCTTTCGGTCCCTGGCCGGTGAGCAGGCTCAGACCGGCCTGCACGCCGTAGTTCCAGTTGTCGACGTCGGCGAAGATGGTATCGATGGCCGGAGAACTCATGTAGTCGGCGGTGATGTCCAGCCGAATGGACACCAGGCCTCCCATTCCCAACCGGACACCGGCGAGACCGCCAAACCCATCATCCTTGGCCTTGTACGACTTGCCGTACTCATTGTGGGTCCAGCCACCGCCGAGCAGAAAGGCGGAGTGCTCACCCACGGGGAAGTTGTAGAGCAGGCGGGCGTGGATAGGAACTGCGGACAAATGCCCGCCGATCCCGCCTTCACGCGGCAGAGACGAGTAGGAGGCATCCCCTTCGATTTCCAGATTCCGTGCGACGAAGATGCCGAGCCGTCCGCCGGCTCCACCACCGTCCTGCACCTGCAGAGTCTGATCGAAGTTGGTGTAGCGACCGAAGAATCCCAGCTCGATCGACCCCGCCTTCTGGGCTGAGAGCGGCGCAGCCAGGAACAGCACGGCTGCCCCACACAGACCAACCAAACGAGCAATCATAGCGTTCTCCTGAACAGGTTAGACTGGCCGCGAAGGAACCGTGGCGCGAATCGCCACACTATGCCCTTCCGTACTGACTCGTTCCTGAATGCAGCATGAAGGGGCGTCCACTGACAGGCACCTGTCGCTGTTTCGGCAACCCGCCTCCCGCCCGCGGCCCCGGGCGGTTTGCCCCTTAAACTCATATCATCGCGGCTTTTCCGCCAGGGGGGGCCTGCGTCCGAGGGACGGACCCACCTAGCCACCGCGCCCGCCGGGCGCGAGCGAATTCCCTGCTGGAGGCAGGAGGATAGTTACCCCGGTGGCCACCTTGTCCGGGGCTAGACCGGCCTTCTTGCCCAACCCCCGCGTCTCCCGATGGCACTTCCATCCGCCCAGAAACTTGATTGAACAGGTTCTTCACGTCACGCCCCCGATTCGTTTGTCCAGGTCGCCTGAGCCAAAAGGCAAGCGCGGGGCCACCACTGTGGGTCCGCCATCAACTCAGGTAAGAGAATACAGGAGAGCGTGTTACCCGCTTCATATGATGTAACGCACGAGGTACGATGATCCGAATGCCGGACGGGCTTTCTGGAAATGAGACCGCGGGGGGGCCGTAACAGTCGCGAGGCGTGTTATGTGAGCATCTTCTCGGTGAGGAGCCTGAAGGCCTCCTCCACCCCTTCGCCCGTCTTCGCACTCGTCATGAGCACCGCGTGACCCTCCGTCTGGAGCCGTGCCAGCTCCGCGTCGGAAACCGCCCAGTCCGCCTCGAGATCCCTCTTGTTGAGCAGCAGCACGTGGGGCACGAGGCCGAGGGAAGTGCGGGCGGTCTCAACGAGCCGGAGGGCGGGTTCGAGCGTGGCCGCGTTGGTCCCATCGGCGACTGCCAGGAGCCCGGCCGCGCCGCGCAGGTATTGGGGACGGAACGCCTGGTCCTCGGCTTCCCCCTGCAGGTCCCAGAGCATGAG
>DATHRW010000424.1:0-1592 GCA_035464955.1 Gemmatimonadales bacterium | reverse complement strand
CGGCAGCGGTACGACGCCCGGAGGCGGGTGCCGGCCCCGGGCGTTGGGGGCCGGAGGTGGGGGTTCGCCGCCGACGGAATGATGCCCGGGGCGGGGTCCGCGTCGTCAACTCCTCACTCGTCCGAACGAGGAGGCTCCGTGCACGATTCACCGGTCTCAGGCCGGTCAAGGTAGCACGGACCGGGCACGCGCCGACGCCCTTGCGCGATTCACCGTCCTCAGGCCGGTCAACCGAGCCCCGGCCGAATTCCGCCCTACGAGTGATCGGGTTCACGACCACGTCCGCCACCCCGCGCGTCCGGGAACCGAGGCGCGGGTTCCCGACACGCGGGTTCCTGATCGTTTCCAGGGTGCCGGCGTGGCCCTCCGACCAAGTCAACGCCATCCATCCGTAACGAACGCACCTATACTGCGCAGGAGGCCGACACGCGATGGGGCCATGCACCCCGGAGCGAGCGCCAGCGAGCGAAGGCGTCACCCGGTTGTTATCTGATAAGCAGCGTATCAGCTCTGCCCAGCATAGGTCTCTGGCACCTAGTCAATTGAATCAGGGTGGTCAGCGAAGACACCCACCTGGGCTCGGTCGAGTGCCTGCTGGAGTTCTTCTGCCGTACCGCCCATGTGGAATGCCGCCACCGCAACCGGCCGTAACAGTGCTGTTAGTTCGGCGACGCGTGCCTCCGGGGTGGCTTCATCTCCAGGCCCAGGCGGGCACACCACCGTGCCTCGAGCCCCCTGTGTTTCGATCACCCCTGCTTCCTCGAGCTGCCGGTAGGCCTTTGCCACGGTGCCGGGAGCCAAGTCGAGCGATTCCGCGAGTCGCCGGACTGGCGGCAGGCGATCGCCCGGGATGAGGCTACCATGCGCTATCGCCTCCCGCACCCGGGCTGCGATCTGTTCGTAGTAGGGTTCCGCCGAGTCGTCCGTCACTGAGATGAACGTGGTGGCGTCACTCCAGTCCCTCCGCTCCCCACCAGTACGGACCGGTTCAGCCATGATGTCCGAGTCGCGAAGTACGAGGGAGGCGATGCCCCCTTCCTCGGCAAGTAGGGCTTGGAAAAGGTCTGCTGCCCGCACGGGTCCGCCGCCGCGCCCGACCGCGAGCTGGTCTGCTCGTTGGATCACAGACCGAGCACGGTCTGTGTACTGGACCTGGTCCCCCGGTCCTCTGCGAGCACGTCGTCTCTGCGGCCCTAGGTATGCCAAGACCCTGTTCTCGACGTCTGTCGCCGTTTGCCCCACCGGGAAGACTGCAGGCGCCACACGCGCCAATGCGATGAGAAGATGTTCCGTCCCGACATGGTCATGGCCTAATTCCCTGGCGGCGTCGAACGCCCCGGCCACCGCGAACTTGGATTCCCTATCGAATCGTGCCCGAACCATGGTCATCTCCGGAGTGTTGTATCATGCATCATGATACAAAGGGATCGGGCATGTAGCAAGGCTGCTAGTACATAGCCTTCTACTACCCCTCGGAAGCTGCTCTTCAGATAAACGCGGGTTCCCGAGACCTCGTCACCGGCCCCCGCCCGGCCCCCCCTCCCTACCCCTCGAACCGCCCCGCCAGCGCATCCAGGAAGACGTTGATGGTG
>DATHRW010000423.1:0-2429 GCA_035464955.1 Gemmatimonadales bacterium | reverse complement strand
ATCCGACGCGAGTTCGTGAGTCGTGTGCGCACCCGGATGTTCGTCATCGGGACCGTGTTGGGGCCACTCTTGATCTTGTTCTTCATGGTGTTCCCGCTGCTGTTGGAGCGCGGGCAGCAGAAGGTATCCCGTGTGGTGGTGGTCGATGCCTCCACCGGCGGGCTCGGGGTGCGGGTAGCCGAAGCTTTGCGCGGGGCAACCTTTGCCGGTGGCGCGGATGGCGCGCCTCGGTATCAGGTGACGCGCCTCGTAGCGCCTCCCGAATATCAGCCGGTGCTCGACTCGCTCGTTGCCCTGACGGATGCCCGCGACGCGGGCCAGGAATCGCTCGACGGCGTCGTGGTCGTCACCGACAACGTCATGACATCGGACACGATCCGCTACCTCGGCAGCAACGCCGGGAGCCCAAGTGACATGCGGGCGCTCGAACGGACGTTGCGGCAAGTGGTGATCAACGAGCGATTGGTCCGAGCAGGAGTGGACCCGCTCCTTCTGATGAGTACCGTCCGGCCGGTTCACCTCGCGACCGCGAAGGTGACTAAGGGGCAGCTCACGGGCTCGAGTGGAGAGGCGTCGTTTCTCTTGGCCTACATCATGGCGTTCGTTCTCTATATCGCGCTCCTCCTCTACGGCATGCAGGTCATGAGCTCGGTGGTGGAGGAGAAGACGAGCCGCATCAATGAGGTCCTCGTCTCGAGTCTCAAGCCGTTCGAGCTCCTGCTCGGCAAGGTGCTTGGTGTCGGCTCCGCCGGGCTCGTGCAGCTGGGCATCTGGGTCGGCGCCGGGCTCCTGCTCACGCAGAATCGCGTCGCCATCGCGGCCCGGCTCGGCGTGCCGGCCCCGGACGTGGCCAACCTGCCGATTCCGACCATCTCTATCGATCTCGTGGTCGTGTTTCTCGTGTTCTTCTTCGTGGGGTTCTTCCTCTACGCCGCGGCATATGCGGCAGTGGGCGCCATGTGCAGTACCCTTCAAGAGACCCAGCAATCCGCGATGCCCGTGACGCTCATCGTCGCTGCCGCATTTATCGCGGCCTTCTCACTACTGCAGGACCCCAATGGGACCCTGGCGCGAGTGCTCAGTCTGGTGCCGCTCACCGCGCCGATTGTCATCCCGGTCCGTTACTCGCAGAGTCCCATCGGGATGCCCGAGCTCCTACTCTCGTTCACGCTGACCGTGCTCGGGATGCTTGCGGTGGCCTGGGTGGCCGGCCGGATCTACCGGATTGGCATCCTGGCCCATGGCAAGCGCCCGGGCATGAAGGAATTGATGCGCTGGGTCCGAGCCGGCTAGGCCAGGCGTGACGGGAGGGGTCGTGAAACTAGTTGCCCCGCACGGTAGGCTGACACTGCTCGAACGACGATGGCTCTTCGCCACGGCCCTTACAGGCATCGTCTTCCTGGGGCTCGCGGCGGAATTCATCGCCCCGCCCGGGGCGGATAACGCCTACCTGCTCTACACGGCCGGCCGGGTGCTCGACGGCGCCAAGCTCTACATCGACATCCTTGAGGTCAACCCGCCCCTCATTGTTGCCTTCAATTTCCCGCCGGTGCTGCTGGCCCGGATGACGGGGCTGCCAGACTTGCTGGTTTTTCGGCTTGGGGTCGGGCTGGTGCTCGGCATTTCGATTCTCCTGTCTCAGGTGGGGCTCCGCTCGATTGTCTCGGGCGGGCAACCTGGCCGACGTGCCTTCACACTGCTCCTGGCCTTCGCCCTGTTCGTTATGCCGGCCGAGACCTTCGGCGAGCGCGAACATTTGATGCTCGCCCTCGTTCTGCCGTACCTGTTCACGGTCATTGCGCGGGTTCTGGGTGGGTCGATTCCGACACGGTACGCCCATTTGATCGGCGTCCTCGCCGGGTTCGGTTTTGCCCTCAAGCCCCACTTTGCGCTGGTCTGGGTGTTGCTCGAGGTGTGGCTCGTGGTGGCCCGCCGGGTGAGACCGATCGTCCGGCCGGAGAATGGATGGGTTGCCACCGTGCTCCTGGCCTATGCGGGCTCGGTCCTGTTGCTCACACCCGAGTACTTCGATCTCGTCCGCCGTTTCGGCGCTCTGTACCTGGCCTTCTTCCGGGCCTCGCTGGTCAAGACCCTCCTGTTCGGAGAGCGTTCGCGCCTTCCGCTGCTCGCGCTGCTCGCGTATCTCGCCTTGAGAAAGCAATGCCCGAGACCTGCGCTCCTCACCGGACTGGCGCTCACGGTTGCGGGCCTCGTCTCAGTCGCGACCATTCAACAGAAGGGGTGGAACTACCACTTCTACCCAGCATCCGCGGTGGCACTCGTGCTCTTGAGCACCATCGTGGTGACGGTGCGTCGTCCGCTCACGTCGCTCGCTCGACAGATCTACGGCGTGGTCGCCTTGGGGGTCGTCATGGCCGTGATGACCAGCGCGATATTGGTATCGGCCTGGCGCCTGGCCGACCCTCGCG
>DATHRW010000422.1:0-3778 GCA_035464955.1 Gemmatimonadales bacterium | reverse complement strand
CCAAGCGGAGTCGATCTTCACACGCGAGCTTCAAAGCTACCGGAACGAAATTCAGCGGCTCCAATCGAGTCTCGATTCCGCCGCGCGTGATTTCGAGCAGCAGTCTGTTGTGCTGAGCCCGACGGCACGCGATACCAAGCGGCAGGAACTCGTGCAACAGCAGCAGACGCTCGAACAGCGAACCCGTGACCTGCAACAGCGGGCCGACGCGCGGCAGCGTGAGCTCCTCGAGCCGATCGAGCAGCGGGTCAACACGGTGATCGATGGTGTGCGAGCCTCGGGCAACTACGCCATCATCTTCGATGTGAGCGCCGACGGCGGAGGCATCGTGTCCGCCGATCGATCGCTCGACTTAACCGAGCGCATCATCCAGCAGTTGAGAGAGAGTGGTAGTTGAGGACGTGCCGCCTCCCGTCCTAACAGCGCAGGCGGTCGCCGACATGGTCGGTGGCCGCCTGCTTGGCGAAGGGGAAACCACGCTCCGGCGGGTCGGATCCCTCGACCGCGCCGGAGAGGAAACCTTGACCTTTCTCGCCTCGCCGAAGCACCTGCCCGAATTCCGGTCCAGTCAGGCTGCTGCGGTGCTCCTCACTGCCGACCTCGCAAAGGAGCCGTTGGGACCGCGGACCCGCATCGTCGTCGACGATCCACAACGGGCCATGCGGGCGGCCGTGCTGGCCCTGATGCCCGAGCCGGAGCCGCCAACCGGTGTTCATCCGACTGCCTCCATCGGTCGCGGCACCACCATGGGAGCCGGCACCACGGTGGGGCCCCATGCGGTGGTGGGACCAAACGTACGACTCGGCCAGCGGTGCCGGTTGGGCGTCGGCGTCGTGGTGGAAGACGGCGTCACCATCGGCGACGATGCGGTGCTCGACCACAATGTCGTCTGCTACCGGGGCACCACCATCGGGAGCCGCGTATGGGTCAAGGCCGGCAGCGTGCTTGGCGGGACCGGGTTCGGGTTTGCCCCTTCCACCGAAGGGCACCTGCGCATTCCACACGTGGGCCGCTGTATCATCGAGGACGAGGTGGAAATCGGCTCCAACTGCTGCGTCGATCGCGGGACCATCGACGACACGGTCGTGGGACGGGGCACGAAGCTGGATAATCTCATCCACGTAGCGCACAACGTCCGCGTAGGCGAACGCTGTCTTCTGATGGGCGGGGTAGGGCTGGGCGGCTCAGTTACGATCGGCGATGAGGCCATTCTGGCGGGTCAGGTCGGGGTTGCGGATCACGTGGTCATCGGCTCGAGCGCCCGCCTCGCGGCACAGAGCGGGGTCATGAGCGAGGTGCCGCCGAAGGCCACGTTCGGCGGCACGCCGGCGCGGCCCCACCGGCTGTGGCTGCGTGGCCAGGTGGCGTTGGATCGCCTGGCCTCCATCGCGGGCGCCCTCGAGCGACTGGTGGCGGAACGGAAACGCCGTGGGTAGACGCACCATACGCGAGACCGTCTCCATCGATGGCATCGGGCTCCACACCGGGTGCCGGGCCACTGTCACCTGCCGTCCGGCCGAGCCGGGGCATGGGATCGTCTTCCGGCGGGTCGATTTGCCCGGCATGCCGACCGTTCCCGCCCGGCTTTCGGAAGTGAGCGTCACGGAGCGCCGAACCGGGCTCGGGACCGGGGAATCCGCCATTTCGACGGTGGAACATCTGCTGGCGGCGGTCGGGGCCCTCCAGCTCGATGATCTTCTGATCGACATCGACGCTCCCGAGCCCCCGATTCTCGATGGCTCTTTCGAGCCCTACCGCGACCTTCTCGCCGGGGCCCACCCGGAGGACCACGGTGGCGAGGCCGTCGTCTATCGGGTCACCCAGCCGTTTCAGGTCACCGACGCCGATGCGACGTACGTCGTTTCACCGGCAGACATGCTTCGCCTCACCACCATCATCGAGTGGGATCACCCGTTGATCGGCCGCCAAGTAGGCTCCTACGACATCACCGCGGAGGCCTTTGCTGAGGAGCTGGCACCGGCACGGACCTTCGGGTTCGTGGGGGAGGTTGATGCGTTACGTGCCAAGGGATTGATCAAGGGCGCCTCCACAGAAAACGCGATCGTGCTCACAGACAATGGGGTCGAGGGGACGATGCTTCGCTGGCCCGACGAATTCGTGCGGCACAAGGCCGGCGACATCGTAGGCGACCTCGCGCTGCTCGGCGGCCGTCTCAACGCCCATATCATGGCTACCAAGCCCAATCATCATGGAAACATCGCCTTGGCGCGGGCCATTACCCGCACGGGACAACGAACCGGTGGGGTCGCTATGAACATTGCACAAATCCTCGATGTGATCCCGCATCGCTACCCCCTGCTCCTCGTCGATCGGATTCTCGAGATCGAGGGGGCCAAGCGGGCCGTCGGTATCAAGAACGTCACCATCAACGAGCCGTTCTTCCAGGGTCATTTCCCGGGCCACCCGATCATGCCCGGGGTTCTCATCATCGAGGCCATGGCGCAGGTCGGCGGCATGCTCCTGCTCGAGGCGATGGGAGACCCCGAAGAGAAGGTGGTCTACTTCATGTCGCTGGATAACGTCAAGTTCCGCCGCCCCGTGGTACCCGGCGACCAGCTGCGTTGCGAACTCGAGATGCTACAATTCCGTGGGAAGACCTGTCGTCTCCGCGGGGTGGCATATGTGGACGGAGCAGTGGCGGCCGAGGCCGAAATGATGGCGCGCATCGTGGACCGATGACTACGGCTATCCACCCCAGCGCCATCGTCGATTCGACGGCGGAGCTCGGCCAAGGAGTTACCCTGGGCCCGTTCTCCATCGTCGGGCCGAACGTGACCGTCGGCGACGGCTGCTGGATCGGCCCGCATGCCTCGCTCGAGCGCAATAGCCAGCTCGGGCCGGGCGTGCGGATCGGCCATGGCACGATCGTGGGTGGAGATCCACAGGATCTCAAGTACGGCGGCGAGGAGACCTGGGTCGAGATCGGCGGCGGGACGGTGATCCGCGAGTATGCCACGATCAATCGCGGCACGACGGCCACGGGAAGCACCACGGTCGGCCGGGATTGTTTCCTGATGAGCTACGTTCACGTCGCCCATGACTGCCACCTCGGGGATAGTGTTATCATCGCCAACGGCACCCAGATGGCCGGGCACGTCACCATCCGCGACCACGCCACGTTGAGCGGCTTGATCGGCATCCACCAGTTCGTCACAATCGGGGAATACTCCTTTGTGGGCGCTGCCACGCGGCTGACGCAGGATATCCCCCCGTTTGTGAAGGCCGTCGGGAGTCCGATGGAGCTCTACGGTCTCAACACGATCGGCCTCCAGCGGGCCGGCTTCGCGCCGGATACCATTGCGGCCCTCAAGAAGGCCTACCGACTGTTCTTCAATTCGAATCTCAACCTGACCCAGGCCATCGAACGGGCGAAGCTGGAGCTTCCCATGTACCCGGAGGTCGAACGCTTCATCGCCTTCGTGGAGACCACCAAACGGGGGGTCCCGGCATGAACGCGCCGCTTCCGATCGGCGTGGTCGGAGTTGGGGCGTTGGGCCGCCATCATGCCCGACACTTGGCGAGCCTCGAGGACGCCCGTCTCATCGGTGTCTACGATGTCGATGCCGCGGCCGCGCGTCGCGTGGCCGACGAGGTCGGCACCGTTGCCGCCCCGAGCCTCGAGGCGCTGCTTGCAGGCGTTGAGGCCGTGTCTATCGCCGTTCCCACCACCGACCACGCAACAGTGGGCCTCGAGGTACTCCGCAAGGAAATCCCGGTCTTCATCGAGAAACCGCTGGCAGCGACACTCGAGGCGGCC
>DATHRW010000421.1:0-4495 GCA_035464955.1 Gemmatimonadales bacterium | reverse complement strand
GTCTCGGGTCCGAACGGCCGGGCAAAGCTCGATCCCAAAGTCGTGGGCGTGCTGGCCTGCCTGGCCACGGCGCGTGGCGATCTGGTCACGCGAGACCGGCTCATGACAGAAGTCTGGCCGGGGGTGATCGTCACCGATTTTGCCCTCTCCCGGTGCATCTACCAGATCCGCAGGACACTTCGCCGGGCCTCTGCCAGGAACACGTCCCCCGTGGAAACGCTGCCCAGGCGAGGCTACCGCCTGGCATGGGAAGTCCGTCCCGGGGTCCCGGGCTCCGGCGCTGCCCTCCCCCCGACGAGGCCCGGAAAGAACGGGCGCATGGTTGCAGTTGGAATGGCCGTGGCGGCCGTGGCCGCGGTCCTTGTCCTGAAAGGACCGACGCACGGGCCGGGCGACGCGCCGGAGCGCGAGACGATGCGGGTCGCGGTGCTGCCTCTGGACAATCTGTCCGGCGACCGTAGCCAGGCCACGTTCGCCAATGGCCTGACCCGGGAAATCATTCATGCCGTCGCGGCCATACCGGGTGTCGTCGCCGTCGGTCGGACCTCCGTCTTCGGAGCTCTCACGGCAGGGTGGCAGCCGCTGGACACCGGGCAACGTCTCGAGGCCAATTTCGTCATCTCGGGCAGCCTCGGCTCGGTGGGGTCCGCCAGGCGCGTTCTAGTCGACCTGCGATCGGTCCCGGAGGGCGAGGTGCTCTGGAGCCACTCGTACCTGATCGACGATGACGCCCCGTTTGTCCTGTTGGCGGAATTGGCGGGCTCGGTTGCCGAAGCGCTGGATGTGTCCACCGCTCGCCGCGCTCGTGGCGGGATCCGCAACCTGGCAGCCCTGGAGGCCTACTTCGCCGCAGACGAAGCCGGGACACGGGAGGCTCGCAGGCAACTGTTATTGCGGGCGGTGGACCTGGATCCGGACTTCGCCCTGGCCTGGACGCGACTGGCCAGCATCGAGGTCATGCCCGTGTGGAACGGAGAGGAATCGGCCGAAGCTGCATGGGAACGCGCGAGGCCCTTCCTGGATCGGGCTTTCGAGATCGACCCCGGGCTGCCATTGGCCCATGTCACGCTCGGGCGCTTCCAGCGCACGCTCGGGGACATGGACGGGGCGATCGAGTCGTTCCGGCATGCGCTCGATCTGGACCCCGGCTTTGCCTGGGCCAGCGCCAACCTGGGGCTCGTATTGCGATGGACGGGCCGATACGAGGAGGCGCTGATGATCCACGAAGCGGCAGTGAGAATGGACCCGCTGTCCGCTGCCGCGCATACCAGGCTCGGCACCAGTCACTGGTTCATGGGGGACTTCGATCAGGCGGAGCGCCACTACCGGACGGCGATCGATCTCGACCCGGCGTACGAGGAGGTTTACGACTCCTGGGCGGGGATGCTCGGCGCAGGCCTCGGGCGATTCGACGCGGCGCTCGAGATGATTGAGCGCAAGATGTCGGTACCGGGCGAACCGACGGTCAGAACACTGGCCACGGCAGGTCGTCTTTGCAGCATCCTGGGGATGGACGCCGCGGCCTGGGAATACTGGAGCCGGGGGCGGGAGATCAACGCCAGCTATCCGGCGATCGACGAGGACTTGTTGCTCCATTACCTGGAGCGCGGAGAGGATCAGGCCGCGCGCGAGATGGCCTTGGGGATCCTCGGGCCGGCAGCGGCGAATTCGCTGGCACAGCTCGCACTGGCCATCCTGGATCTCGAGAATGGCGATCGCGACGCCTTTGCTCGGCGCATCCGCGAAGCGTATCCGCCCTATTTCGACACACCCCCGGTCATCGATGTCTCCGACCCCCGCGGGGCGCTCCTGGTAGCGCTCGCCCACGAAGTCGACGGCAGGGAGGAAGAAAAGCAGCGTGTCCTGGATGCCATCTACCAGGCCTTTCCCCGCCCGAAGGCCTGGCAGTACATGACGCTCGCCGCCGCCCACGCCATCGGGAACGAACCCGAAGCTGCATTGCAGAGCCTGGAATCGTCGCCCCCGGGCCGGGTTCGGGTCTGGGCGCCTCTGCTGATGCGGGATCCTCGGTTCGCATCGCTGCGCGACCTGGAACGGTTTCGGGTCCTGGTCGCGAACCATGTCGAGGAACTCCGCCTGCAGCACTCAAGAGCGGAGGTCCGGCTGGCCACGCAAGCCAGCCGCCCGGGAAAATCCCCACCCAGAGATTGACGCTGCGGCGGCGTCCCTGCCCCCAGTCTGCGGCCCGGACGAGCCGGGTTGCCCGGGAGTCCGTCCATTGCCGCACCCGCGTCAGCCGCCCGCGCTGCGTCGCCAGCGACCTGCCGGCGCCGGCCCCCTCAGAACGAGAGGGAGCTGGCGCCCTGCAGCAGTTCCTCCAGCATGACCGGCGCGCCGGCCAGGGTCGCGCCTTCGATCAGCGCATCCTCGGCGTAGCCACGCACCTTCGCACAGGGCGGACACACCAGGATCCGGCCCCCGTTGCCGAGGAAGGTCTCGATCATGTCGTGCATGGAGGGGTCCAGCGGGTTGGGCCGCGCCACCACCGCGGCGCCCTTGCGGACCCAGTCGACGCCCGCGGCCACCAGGAACATGGTGACGCCGATCCCGGACGCCGCGGCGGTATTGGCAATGCTCCACGCGACCGACGAGCGTTCGTCGTCGAAGCCGCGGGAATTGACGATCACGAGTTTCTTCTGGTCAGACATGGTTCTCTCCTCCGCTTGGTTTACAGGTCGGGGCTATCCGTCGTTTCTCTTGAGGACATACACCGGGTGGCTGGCCCGGACCAGGGCGTGCCCGGTCATCCGGCAGAACGCCGGCAAGTCGAGGCGGGCGCCCGCGTCGAGTGCCGTGACCCACAGCAACTCGCCCCGGCGTACTTGTTCCAGCTCGCGCTTGAGTCCGAGGATCAGCGGTCCGCAGCCGGCCTCGCCCGCCTCCCAGCGCCTCGCGATCACCAACCCATCGGTCCCGTTCATCTTCGGTGTCCTCCCTTGCAACGACGACACAGGCCTCGTCGTGGGAAACACTCTAGGCAGGCCCCGCGCGGGACATAAGGGCAGGATCTGTAGCAACCGGCTACAGAATCTGTAGTAAGTTCTGTCGTGCCCGCGACCCGGCGGAGGTGTACTCGCTATGTACGACTACAACGAAGCCTGCCCCATCTCCATGGCGGCCTCCGTGCTGTGCGAGCGCTGGACGCTGCAGATAGTGCGGGAGATGTTCTTCGGCTCGACGCGCTACTCGGAGATCCAGCGGTTCATCCCGAACATCTCCCCGTCGCTGCTCAGGAACCGGCTCAGGTTTCTCGAGCAGCAGGGACTGATCGTCCGCAAACGGGTGCCGGGGGCCAGCCGCTACGAGTATTTCCTGACGCCGGCGGGCAAGGCGCTGGGACCGGTGCTGACCGAGATGGGCAAGTGGGGCATGCGCTGGTCCCGCGATGGCATGACCGACAAGCAGAACACTTCGTGGGGCCTGGTCCGGGACTTCGCCAGCCGTATCGACCTCGACGAGCTGCCCTCCGGAGACACCTCGATCCGCCTCGTGCTCACCGACGCCGGAATCTCCGGGGCCCAGTACATCCACGTCCGGGGCGGCAAGGTCCAGGTCTGCGACACCGACCTCGGCTTCGAGGTCGACGTCGAGATCACCTCGACGGTGCCGATCATGACCCGGATCTGGTACGGCGAACTGGACATGGCGACGGCCATGCGCGACGGACAAATGGGGGTGCGGGCCGCGCCGGTCTACAGTCGGCGGATCCGCCGCTGGCTAGGGATCAGCTCGTTCACCACCGACACGCCGGCGATTGCATCGGCCTGACCCGCGGCGGGCGGCGCCTCCTCGCGGCCCATGAGCCGCCTTCCCCGGCGGCACAAATCGACGGATTGCGGCTCGAACGCCGCTCGAAATAGTCAGCGGGGGTGAATGACCATTCGAGATGCACTTTGACCTGCCCCGACTCCGACATCTGCCCAGCCATGCCTGATCGCCGATCGAAGCACCTGGCATATCGCCCCATGGCCGGCCAGGCTCAATTTTTTGAATGAGTTCCAGAGATATCGCGACTGGTGGGCTGACTGGTCGTGCCTTCCAGAGCGACAGAAGTGTCGCCATCGGCTGCAACTAACTTAGTCGCGATGGCAGAAGACCACCAGCTCGAAGTTGATTGGCAGCACAGGGCAAGTATCGTTGTTTTCTTCTCGCGGCCGACGGCGCTGCGATTGCATTCGCGATGACACAGACACCAGGTGCTCCGTTAGGTGCACAGCGACTTCCACTTGTCGCTGCCGTGCTGCTTTGAGCATTTAGCTTCTATTTCGGATGTCGCCACATCACTGAGGTGGCTTCGACTTTTTATAACGATGCAACTTTGCTGAGAGTCCAACCCCGTGCGAAGGGTAGAAACTGCATTCTCGGCACCAACGCCCCCGGACAACCCTGGACATTCTTGCGGACCCTGGTGTCCCTGACCATCACCTCGGGCGCCACCGGGTTCTCGACTCTTTTTTCCGGTTTGCGACTTTAA
>DATHRW010000420.1:0-11007 GCA_035464955.1 Gemmatimonadales bacterium | reverse complement strand
TGTTCAGCCCGACGCCGGATCATTCCATCCGACTCACCTACAATCAGGCGTTTCAAGTTCCCAACTATTCCGAGTTCTTCCTGCAAGCCGCCGCGGGGGCACCCGCCAACTTCTCGCTACTCGAAGCAGGGCTCAGGGCCTCGCCGCTCGGCCCGGCGTTAGCCGGCGTGCCGGTGGGTGAGCTGTTTGCCGGCGCCACCGGGGGCAGCTCCTCGGCCGTGCCGGTCCTGGCGCTAGGCAATGCCGGTCTGGACGTGGAGACGGTCAAGGGCTGGGAGATCGGGTACAAGGGCAACATCACCGACCGCGCCTACGTGACGGTCGATCTCTTTCAGAGCAAGATCGATAACTTCGTCACCGATCTCCTGCCCGGTGTCAACCCGACCTACGGTGCCTGGACCGCCCCCGCCGCTGTGCCGGATCAGTTCAAGCCGGCGCTGGAGCAGGCTGTTCGCGATCAGTTGCTCGCAGCGGGACAACTCAGGGGGGCCCTGGGGCTCACCCGGCTCCAGAACGATGCGACGGCCATTGTCGTCTCGTACACCAATGCGGGCTCCGTCAAGCAACGTGGCGTCGAACTCGGCTTCGGCATTCAACTCATCGACGAACTCCGCTTCGACGGGTCGTACACTTTCTTCGACACGAATTTCTTCAAGGACAACATCAAGGGTCTGGCAGCGGGAGACGTGCTGCAACCCAACACACCCAAGCACAAGGCCAACCTGGCGCTCGCCTATAGCGGGCTCCAGGGCATCGATGCCGAACTGGCGGTCCGGATGATCGACGGGTACGCGTGGGCCGCCGGCATCTTCCAGGGCTATGTGCCGGCGAGTGAGACGGTCAACCTGAGCGCCGGATATCGGATCAACAACAATTTCCGAATTCAAGCAGCCGTCACCAACCTGTTCGATCAGGAGCGCTATCACCTGTATGGCGGCTCGGTCATCGGCCGGCGCATTCTGGGAGGAATGACAGCCTACTTCTAGGCCAACCTGAAGCCGTCAACGACACCGTGCCCGATCCCGGCCCAGCCGGGGTCGGGCACGGTGTCGTTGATGGGATAGCGTCCAAGCCGGCGGGCCGGCAGATTCGTTCCATGTGGCCTGTTCTCTTCCGCGCGATAGCCTTCGTGGCCACGCTCTACGTCGCCTTGGCCACGGTCCTCTGGTTGTCCCAGAGCCGGATGATTTTCTTCGCACCCCGAGGCGCCGTACCCGATCCGCGCGCGTTCGGACTGGCTGGCGAGCGGGTGGCGGTCGAGACGGCCAATGGGCTCACGCTCTACGGTTGGTACTTGCCGGCGGAGCGGGAACCCGGCTCGGTGGCGCCGGCCCTCATCTGGTTTTACGGCAACGCCGAAAACGTGGCGCTGCTCGCGCCCCTCCTTGGCTCGCTCCGCCCCCCTGGCTATGCCATGCTGGTCCTGGACTATCGCGGCTACGGCCAGAACCCCGGCAAGCCGAGTGAGGCAGGGCTCTACCAGGACGCGGATGCCGCCTGGGCGTGGCTGGAGCAGAGACCGGACATCGATCTCGGGCGCGTAGCCGTCTACGGGCGATCCCTTGGAAGCGTGCCGGCGCTCTACCTTGCCACCACCAAGCCGGTAGCAGCCGTGATTCTCGACTCGCCGTTTACCACGGCGCGAGCCATGGCCCGGGTCCACTACCGGCTGTTCCCGTCGTTTCTAGTCCGCTTTGCGATGGACAACCTGTCGCGATCGAAGCGGATCACCGCGCCGCTATTCATCATCCACGGAACTCACGACCGGATCGCACCCATCCGCATGGGCCGAGCACTCGCCCGCGGCGGCAGGGCGCAGGTGCTGCACGAGGTCCAAGGGGCAGGCCACAACGACGTCTACCAAATGATTCGACCTCCCTATGCCCAAGTGATTCGGCAGTTTCTCGCTACCGTTCGGGACGCAGGAGCCGTCGGTCCGCCGCGCGGTACGCCGTGACGACGAACCCCCTGCTCGAAGTTGGCCGCCGCCTCGTCATCGCGCATCGGGGAGCGTCGGCGTACGCCCCCGAGAACACCGTGCCCGCGTTTCACCTTGCGGTGGAGCAGGGGGCGGACGCAATTGAACTGGACGTCAGGGTGACCGGCGATGGCGTCCCGGTGGTGCTCCACGATGCCACCACGGCGCGCACCACGGATGCGGCCATGGTCCTGGCGGACACGACGGTGAGCCAGGTGCGAGCGGCCGATGCCGGGGCACGATTCTCGCCTGACGACGGCCGGACTTTCCCGTGGCGGAACCGGGCAGTGCGGGTACCGACGCTGGCGGAAGTGCTGGAGGCCATTCCGGATCTTCCGTTCCTCATCGAAGTCAAAGAGCCACGGGGCCAGGGAGAAGTCCGGCGCGTCCTCGAGACCCACTCGGCACAGCACCGTGTGGTCGTGGCCTCCGCGGACTGGCACGCGCTTGCCGCGTTCCGCGACGGCCGCTTCAGCCTCGGTGCCAGCCGGCGCGAGATCGTGCTGCTTTCTGCGGGCGCGTGGGCTGGATGGGCGCCGCGCACCGTGGCTTACCGAGCGCTCTCGGTCCCCCAGTCTTTCTACGGTCTTTCCGTCCCGACGCGGCGATTCGTGGCGGCAGCCCATCGGCGCGGATGCCCGGTGCATGTGTGGACCGTGGACGACCCGGCCGCCGCCCGGCGATTGTGGGGCGATAGGGTTTCAGGTATCGTAACCAACGTTCCGGATGTGATGCTCCAGGTCCGGGCAACGCTACCATTCAAAGCCGGTGTCGCTGCAAGCCCCTGATACCATCCGCGTGACGGGAGGACAATGGCTCGCACCAAGGCTCGAAAGAAGCCTCGCAGAAAGGCGAACAAGAAGCCCAGAAGGCTGTTCTGGACCCGGTGGTCCGACGAGCGGCTTCTCGAACTCAGGCTCTGCGACTTGGGACTTCGCGTCGAGGGTACCTGGATCGCCAAGCGCGTGAAAGAACTCTATCGCGAACTCGGGGCTCGGGGCATCCGGCTGCGGCCGCACATTTGGCTGACCGACGAGTGGTTCAGCCCGGCCGGGATTCCCGGCATTGGCGTGCCATTCTATTTGGCGCATCCGAGGCTCATGCGGCTCGAACGAGCCAAGATGCTCGAAGTGGAAGGTGGCACGCGCGCGGATTGCCTCCGAATACTGCGGCACGAGACCGGACACGCGCTCCAACATGCCTATCGTCCGGAGCGTCGGCGGTCGTGGCAGCGCTTGTTCGGGCTTTCCTCCACGAAATATCCGGAGTACTACCGGCCGAATCCAGCCAGCAAGCGCTACGTGCAAAACCTCCGGTTTTGGTACGCACAGAGCCACCCGGACGAGGACTTCGCCGAGACCTTTGCCGTGTGGCTCAAGCCCCGCTCCGATTGGCGCAAACGCTACGCGAGCTGGCCGGCCATCAAGAAGCTCGAGTACGTCGATCTGTTGATGGCCGAGATTGGGCCGACCGTGCCTGTGGTGCGGACGCGGGCACAGATGGACTCGATCTCGACGCTGCGCACCACCCTCGGCGAATTCTATGCGGCTCGCCGCGAACGCTACCGCATGGACATCCCCAACACCTACGATCGCGACCTGCTTCGTCTCTTCTCGAATGATCCCCGGCATCGCCGACACCAGGCGGCCTCGACGTTTCTCCGACAGCATCGTGCCGAGATTCGTGCCCGAATCGCCAAGTGGTCCGGCGAGTATCAGGCCACGCTCGACGCGGTGTTGGCCGACATGATAGCCCGCTGCCGGGAACTCCGACTCCGCGTGGTGGGATCCGAGCGGCAGCTGGTGATGGACTTTACCGTCATGCTGACGGTGAACGTGATGCAGGTGCTGTACGGCCGTGGCCGGCGGGATTGGATCGCCCTATGAAAAGACACCGCATCCTCGTCCTCATGCACCCGGAGATGGTGCCGCCCGACACCTTGCGCGGGTTCACGCAGGACGAGATCAATCTGTGGAAGACGGAATACGACGTGGTCACCACGCTCAAGGACTTGGGCCACGAGGTCGTGCCGGTCGGTGTCCAGGACGAACTGCTCCCGGTCGGGCAGGCGGTGCGCGACCTGGAGCCCCACGTCGTGTTCAACCTGCTGGAAGAATTCCACGGAAAGGCGACCTACGACCAACACGTGGTCAGTTACCTCGAGTTGCTTCGCATGCCGTATACCGGCTGCAACCCGCGCGGGTTGGTGCTGGCCCGAGGGAAGGCCCTGAGCAAGAAGCTCCTGGCCTACCACCGGATTCGCGTTCCCGCCTTTGCCGTATATCCCATCGGCCGCAAGGTGCGCCGCTCCACACGCCTCGCCTTCCCGCTCATCGTCAAGAGCCTGATCGAACACGCCTCCCTCGGCATTGCGCGGGCGTCGGTGGTCGATTCCGATGACAAACTGGCCGAGCGTGTGGCGTTTGTGCATGAGCACATCGGTACCGATGCGATTGCGGAACAGTACATCGAGGGACGGGAGCTGTACGTGGGCGTGCTCGGAAACGAACGGCTGCAAGTCCTTCCGACCTGGGAGCTCACCTTCGAAGGCATACCCGACGACGCTCCCCGCATCGCCACGGCCAAGGTGAAGCACGACCCTGCATACCAGGCGCGACGCGGCATCTTCCAGGGGCCGGCCGAGAATATCCCGGCGGCGCTCGAAATGCACATTACACGAGTCTGCAAGCGGATCTACCGGATTCTCGAACTCTCAGGCTACGCCCGAATCGACTTCCGTCTCACCGAGGCGGGCGAACTGTATTTCCTGGAAGCCAACCCCAACCCCGAGATCGCCCAGAGCGAGGAGTTCGCCTCGGCGGCCGACTACGCCGGGATCGAGTACCCCGAGCTCTTACAGAAGATCGTCAATCTCGGCATGCGACGAAGGCACTGACCAGTCCATTCAGCCGCGACCTTCAGTAGGCCGGTCGCTGGGAGGCCGTTATGCAGACCCGCCGATCGTTTGTCGCCGCTCTGGCCGGAGCGGCTGCGACCCTCCCGCCATTCCGCGCCGACGCGATCATGCAACTCTGGCGTGCCAACGACGTCGCCGGCACTCGGTCGCCCGAGGAGGTGGCCGAGGACGAGTCCTACTGGAGCCACATTCAGCGGGCGTTCGACACCGACCGGACGATCATCAACCTCAACAACGGCGGGGTCTGCCCAACCCCAACCCACGTGCTGGAGGCGATGATCAGGGATCTGCGCTTCACCAACGAGATCCCGGCCTATCACATGTGGCGGCTCCTCGAGCCCAGAATCGAATCGGTACGGCGGGAATTGGCCATCGAATTCGGCTGCGACCCCGAAGAAATGGCGATTACGCGAAATGCGTCCGAGGCGATGGAGACCATGATCTTCGGCCTCGATCTCAAGCGCGGCGATGAGGTGCTTGTCACCAACCAGAACTACGGACGGATGCTCACCTCGTGGAACCAACGTGAACGCCGTGACGGCGTCGTGCTGAAACAAGTCTCCTTTCGCGTTCCGCCCCCCTCGCCCGAATACCTCGTGGACCAGTTCCGTCGCGCCATCACTCCACGCACTCGCGTCATCGAGGTCACGCACATCACCAACCTAACCGGTCAGATCATGCCGGTTCGCGAGCTCGTTGAGCTGGCCCGCCCACGTGGCATCGAGGTGTTTGTCGATGGAGCGCACGCGTTCGCCCATTTTCCCTTTACCCGTGACGACCTGGCGTGCGACTACTACGGGACCAGCCTCCACAAGTGGCTGCTCGCGCCCATTGGAACTGGGTTTCTCTACGTCCGGAAAGAGAAGCAACGGGGGCTCTGGCCCCTGATGGCGGCCGCCGAGGCACAAGACAGCGACATTCGCAAATATGAGGAAATCGGAACGCACCCGGCCGCGAACCACAACGCCATCGCTGCCGCGCTGGCGTTCCATCGGGGCATCGGGGCCGATCGCAAGATCGCGCGCCTCCGGTATCTTCGGAACCGGTGGGCCAAGCACTTGCTGGCATCGAGCGACCGCGTTCGCGTGCATACGCCGCTGGACACCAACGACGCGGGCGCCATCGCGTTGATCCAGGTCGACGGGCTGGATTCAGGTCAGTTGTCCGAGTGGCTGCTCGCGCGGCACCGCATCTTCACAGTCGCGATCAAACACGCTGAGTTCGAGGGCGTCCGGGTGAC
The DNA here is from genome assembly GCA_035464955.1 of Gemmatimonadales bacterium. Lineage (GTDB taxonomy): Bacteria > Gemmatimonadota > Gemmatimonadetes > Gemmatimonadales > GWC2-71-9 > JABDII01. The sequence continues at coordinate 4,872 of DATHRW010000420.1, read as the reverse complement.
ACCCAACGTGTACACCACCGTGGACGAGGTGGATCGCTTCGCCGAGATGACGCTCCTTGCCATAGCCCGCGGCATCTGAGTGCTGCCGGAACACGACCTTGTCAGGGTTCCGAGCCTCCACGACCTTTCGGGCATGGCCCGCGCAGTACTTCATCTCCCTGCCCCGCAGGGTGCCCGGCTTCTGACCCGTGACCTGATCGACACCGTCCGAGCCGCCGCCGCTCAGCTCAAGGCGACGCCCGGCGCTGACGCATTGCACGATCTGCGGGTTGCTATTCGGCGGCTCCGAACCCTGCTCAGGGCCTACCAAACGTGGCTGGGTCCGGCAGCATCTCCCAAGGTCCGGAGGGGCCTGGGACGGATTGCCTCCGCCACCGGAACCACCCGTGACTTCGATGTCCAGTTGGCCTGGATCGAGCAGCACGCCTCCACGTTCGCGGCCCGGGAGCAGGCGGGCCTCACGTGGTTGAAACGTCGGCTCGAGCGGCGACGGAGCGCGACCCTGGCAAGTCTCCGCCGCAAGGAGGCGAAACGCCTGCGCCGGTTGACCGACTTCCTCGGGGAGGAGGTGCGGGAGTTTTGCCTGCCGGCAGACCCAGCGGACAGCGCTCACCAGCCGGCGGCCACCCTCGCCGCCGTGACCGGCGATCTGCTCGGAACCTTGCTCCATCGATTCGAGCCCGAGCTCGATGCCATCCGGTCGATCGATGACCGGAACCGTGCGCACGCTGCCCGGATTACCGGAAAGCGGATCAGGTACCTCATCGAGCCGCTGAGGCAGGAGCTGTCGGCGGGCTCCGACGCCGTAGGTCAACTCAAGCAACTGCAGGACCTGCTGGGTGAATTCAACGATGCCAACCAATTCGAGGACCTCGTCGCCCGGGCCCAAGAGCGGGTGGCGGTTCGGCAGGAGCGCCGGTTCTCGAAGGCGGTGCTCAACGGGAAGGTCTTGGATGAAGCCTGGGTGGGCCGGATGCGGGCGCGGGACCCGTGCCCAGGGCTTGCAGCCTTGCACGAGCGTCTCGATGCGCGGCGGCACGAGTGCTACGCTCGCATCGAACAGTGGCTGCACGATGAAGCCTTCGCACTGCGCCGCCGCTTGCATGACATGGTCGGGGCGCTCTGCCGCACCCAGCTCCCGGATCGCGAGATCGAGCGCAAGTACCTGCTTCGGTCATTGCCGGACCTGGTGGTCGGTTCAGCTGCCCAGCTGATCGATCAGGGCTATCTCCCGGGCTCCCAGGTTCGAGAACGCCTCCGACGCATACGGATGACGGGAACGGAACGGTATTATCGGACCATCAAAGTGGGAGACGGAATCGACCGCGCGGAGTTTGAGGAGGAGACGACCCGCGAAATGTTCGCCTCCATGTGGCCGTTGACCGAGGGCAAGCGTGTTCGCAAGCGCCGCTATCGGGTGGTCTTTGGTGAGCTCATCTGGGAAATCGACGAATTCCTCGACCATCCACTCATCATGGCGGAGGTCGAGATCCCCCACCCCAGCATCGATCCGGAACCGCCCGAGTGGCTCAGGCCCTACGTGGTCCGTCAGGTCTCGGGCGAGCCCGAATTCCTCAACGTGAACCTGGCGCGGTAGGGTCCAGGAATCGCCGCCCGAGGGCTCCAGTGCCCTCGGGGGTTGACGAGCCCTGGTCCTTGTATTATCCTTTCATCCGGATGAAAGGATGATATGACCGCACAGGCCGATATCTTTGGCCGGATGGATGTCCTGGCCGACAGTACGCGCACCCGCTTGTTGCTGGCCCTCGAGGCCGGTGAGATGACCGTCTCGGAACTGCGGACCGTGCTCCAGCTGCCCCAGTCCACCGTGAGCCGCCACCTCAAGATCCTGTCGGACGAGGGTTGGGTCAGTGCCCGCGCGGATGGAGCCAGCCACCGCTATCGCAAGACGGCGAGCGGGCCGGATACCAGGGCCGCCGAGCTCTGGCACCTGGTCCGCGCCGAGGTTCGGGAGACCGCGACGGCCGCCCAAGACGCGGCGCGCGCCGAGAGCGTGCTGGCTGCGCGCCGTGCTACGTCGCGTGAGTTCTTCTCTTCCACAGCTGGACGGTGGGATGAGTTGCGCCGTACCCTGTTCGGTCCGCGTCCCGAGCTCAGTGCGTTTCTGGCCCTGTTCGATTCAGCGTGGGTCGTGGGCGACCTGGGAAGCGGTACCGGGCAATTGGCGGAGGCCCTGGCGCCTTTCGTCAGACGTGTCCTGGCGGTGGACGAATCGCCGGCCATGCTCGACGCCGCACGGGTGCGGCTCAACCGCCTGCCCAACGTTGAGGTGCGTCGCGGCGAGCTCGAGGCCCTCCCAATCGAGGCCGGGGAGTTGGACGTCGCGATTCTATCCTTGGTGTTGCACTACACGCCGGACCCCGGCCGGGTGCTGGCGGAGGCAGGCCGAGTGCTTCGGGCGGGCGGGCGGATGCTCATTATCGATATGCAACCCCATGATCATGCCGAGTACCGGAGCGACATGGGACACACGTACCAGGGGTTTTCCAAAGAGCAGATCTTCGAATGGCTTGGGAACGCAGGGTTCGATCGGCCGGTCTATCACATGCTGCCGGCAGATCCGGAGGCCAAAGGGCCGACGCTTTTCGCAGCGAGCGCGTATTGGCCCACTCGACCGTCGTCACCCGGCGCACCCGAGTGACGCACTGAACGATTCACTGTAAGGAGTCCACATCGTGGGTACCACAGCTACCGTCGCGCATCCCTTCGCCGTCGCCCGTGACTCGGGCCGTGCGCCGTACAAGATTGCTGACATCGCCCTGGCTGACTTTGGGCGCCGGGAAATCCGACTCGCCGAGCACGAGATGCCGGGTCTCATGGCCCTCCGGGCCGAATACGCCGAAAAGAAGCCGCTCGACGGAGCGAAGATCATGGGGTCGCTCCACATGACCGTCCAGACCGCCGTTCTGATCGAGACCCTGGTCGACTTGGGTGCCGATGTCCGTTGGGTGTCGTGCAACATCTTCTCGACCCAGGACCACGCGGCCGCAGCGGTGGTCGTGGGCAGGGACGGCACCATCGCGGAGCCGTCGGGCGTTCCGGTATTTGCCTGGAAGGGCGAGACGCTCGAGGAATATTGGTGGTGCACTGACCAGGCGCTCATGTGGCCGGATGGATCCGGGCCAACACTCCTGCTGGACGATGGAGGTGACGCGACGCTGTTGGTACACAGGGGCGTTGAATTCGAACGCATCGGGGCGGTCCCCGTCTTCTCGCCCGAGACCGACCCGGAGGAGTACGGGGTCATCCTCGACCTCCTGCGCCGAGAATTCGAGAAGAATCCGGGGCGCTGGACCAAGGTCGCGGCCGATATCAACGGGGTATCGGAAGAAACAACGACCGGCGTCCACCGGCTCTACCAAATGATGGAGGCCGGCACGCTGTTGTTCCCGGCCATTAACGTCAACGATTCCGTGACGAAGAGTAAGTTCGATAACCTTTACGGCTGCCGACACTCTTTGACGGACGGCATCCTTCGAGCGTCAGACGTCATGCTGGCCGGGAAGGTGGCCGTCGTGCTTGGATATGGCGACGTGGGCAAGGGCTGCGCACAGGCCCTCCGCGGGCAGGGCGCCCGCGTCATCGTGACGGAAATCGATCCGATCTGCGCGCTGCAGGCTGCGATGGAGGGCTACCAGGTCACGACCTTGGATGACGTCGTGAAGACCGCGGACATCTTTGTGACTGCGACGGGGAACCGGGACATCATCACCGTCCACCACATGGCGAAGATGAAAGACAAGGCCATCGTGGGCAACATCGGTCACTTCGACAACGAAATCGACATGGCGGGCTTGAAGAAACACGGGATCAAGAAGGTCAACATCAAGCCGCAGTACGATGAGTGGATCTTTCCCGACGGCCACAGCGTCCTGATCCTGGCCGACGGACGGCTGCTGAATCTAGGATGCGCAACCGGGCACCCGAGCTTCGTCATGTCGGCCAGCTTCACCAACCAAGTGATGGCTCAGATGGAGTTGCACTCCAACCGCTCGGCCTACGAGCGCAAGGTCTACACCTTGCCGAAGCGGCTCGATGAGCAGGTCGCCCGGCTGCACTTGGACAAGCTGGGCATCAAGCTGACCCAGCTGACCCCGGGCCAGGCCGAGTATATCGGCGTCCCGCTTGGGGGGCCGTACAAACCGGACCACTATCGGTATTAGTGGTCCGAATCGATTCTGACTGGCGACGGGGCGCTTTCGGCGCCCCGTTGTCGTCCTACCCGCCGGAGCCCTGTCCGTTCGAACGCCCACCCATCATGCCGCAGCCACCTCCCATCCCGGATTCCATGCGCGTTTGCATCTGCTTCATCTGTTCGGCGTGATGGGCGTCCAGCTTCGCCGCTTGATCGGTCGTCAATGCCGTCTTGATCCGCTCATGGAAGCGGAGCCGGGCCGGCATGAGGGCGTGCATCGCGGCTTGCGCGGTCGATCTGAGCGCGGCCACAGAATCCGCACCCACCCCGGTTCGACATCCGTGCCGTAGGGCGTCGTGTGCCTGTTTCGCTTCGGCGCGAAGAGCCTTCGTCTCGACGAGCAGCGAGTCCCGAAACGGCTTGATGAGCGCGACCTGTTCCGGCGTGAGATCGAGCATGATGGCAAGGCGTTCGGTGGTGGGTTGGAACCCCTGGTCGTCCAACGCCATACCTCCCCCCATGCCCCCCATGTGTCCGCGCTGCTGCGCGACGGCCACCGTTGCGATGCACAGGAGCAGCCCGGCAATTCGGAAAGTGCGAACCAACATTCGATGCCTCCTCAAGGTGTTGTGCAATAGGCCCGCGGCTCGACCCTCCGCGGGCCCGCCCCCGGTGGTGCCGTGGGCTTCCATGTAAGAGAGATCCAGGTCCATGAA
>DATHRW010000419.1:0-8128 GCA_035464955.1 Gemmatimonadales bacterium | reverse complement strand
AAAGCCCGGATGGCATCGCTCCATCCGACGTCTTCTGCTCCGTCGCCGCCGCAACGGCCAGATCGTTGGCATACTCGTTCTTGACGTGTCCCGTGTGGCCTCGGACCCAGGTCCACTGGACCTCATGCGACCAAGCGGTTTCGACTAGCGCGCGCCAGAGTGCCAAGTTCTCGATCGCCCCACCCTTTCGCCGCCAATTGCGCTGGATCCACGACGGGACCCATTCCCGCATTCCCTTGACCAGGTACTCGGAATCGGACACCACCATCACACGGAAGCGCCGCCCCTTCCGCGCCAAGAGCTGGAGTGCGGCAATCGCGCCCGCAAGGGCCATGCGGTTGTTGGTTGTGTCGGCCGCGTGGAGATAGAAGTCGCGCCGTTCGATGCCGTGCCGCAGCCGCACCTCGATGAGGCCCGCGGCACCGCCCGGTGTCTGCCCTTCTCGCCCGTTTCCCAAGCAGCTCTCGTCGAGATGGATGACCGCAATCGGGAGCGATGGACGTGGCATCAGTTGTGAAGCCTCATGCCGTGAGGGTGTGCACGCCGGCGAGAAATATCAAGCGCTAACGATCGACGATGTTGAATGTGTCGATCTCCTCCAATGGAAATACCATCTCTTCCCCGGTCATAGGAAGCAAGCCTACGAGGGCCTCCCGTGGAGTAGTAATGAGACGCCGTGCGATGACCACGAACTCGCTTCCCCGGCGCGTGAGCGCCACTCGGCGGTGACCGGCGGCCGCTGCCTCGAGCTCGTTATAGAGCGCTGGGGATAGGCGCATTCCGCGCCGGCGGGAGGTCACGCTCCCCGCCGCATGGTGATGGCGCCCGGTCGTCCCTCGGTGACGCGGCCAATGACTGCAGCGCACAGGGTCCCCTCCAACCGGAGGCCTTCGAGGACCTTGGCCAAGTGGGCCTTCGGGACAGCCAACAGCAAACCGCCCGAGGTCTGCGCATCCACGCAGAGCCATCGCTCCGGCTCGGTGAAGGGGGCATCCCAGGTCACATCCTGGGCCGCACTGAGGTTCCGTTTGGTCCCGGCCGGGACCAGGCCACGGCCAGCGAGCTCGAGCGCGCGCTCGAGGAGCGGCAGCGCCGCGAACTCGAGAGTGGCGCTCAGCCCGCTGGAGAGGAGGACGTTGCGGAGGTGGCCAAGCAGGCCAAAGCCGGTCACATCGGTCGCGGTCCTGAGCCCCTGGGCCACGGCAACCCGCGCGGCCCCGGCGTTGAGTGTCGTCATCGAGCGGACGGCCTGGGCAGTATCGCCTTCATCAAGAACCCCGTGTTTGAGCGCGGTAGTGATGATGCCGGTACCCAGCGGCTTGGTTAGCACGAGTGCGTCGTCCGCCTGGGCCCCTGCGGTGGTCAGGATGCGGTCGGGGTGGACCTCTCCAAGGGCTCCCATGCCGAACTTCGGTTCGGGGTCGTCGATCGAGTGGCCACCGAGGACGGGGCAGCCCGCCGCGGTGGCAATGGCGGCCGCTCCCGCGATCACGTCGCCCAGCAGCTCGAACGGCAACGTGTCGCGTGGCCAGGCCACCAGATTGAGCGCGAAGAGCGGCGTTGCGCCCATGGCGTACAAGTCGCTCAGCGCGTTGGCGGCGGCGATCGCGCCCCACGTCGCCGGATCGTCGACGATGGGCGTGAAGAAATCAGTGCTGGCCACGAGCGCCCGGTCTCTGGACAGCCGAAACACCGCCGCGTCGTCATGGGAGGCGGCGTCTACCAACACGCGTGGATCGGCCACGGCAGGTAGAAAGCGCAGGACCTGCGCCAGATCGGCTTCGCCGAGCTTACACGCTCAACCGGCGCCGTGGGAAAGCGTGGTCAGGCGGATCCTGGGGCGCTTATCTTGTGGGGTCTCATTCATGGGGCCTCACTGCTTCGGGAAATCAAACAGGTGGCTGCTCGGCAGCGGTCGAGCCGGGGTTCCCGCTCTTCCGAGAACTTGGTGACGATTCAGGAGTCGCCTTGACCGGGTGGCTCAGTCTCCTCACCGCAATCATGCTGGGCTCGATCCACGCGCTCGATGTCGACCACATGATCGCGGTTTCATCGTTTCTCACCGAGCGCCCCGGGCTTCGAGCAGCAGTCCAATTCGGCGCGCGCTGGGGCCTGGGCCATGCCATTGCCGTGTTCGTCGTCGGTGGACTTCTGCTCCTGTCGGGCGTCCGGTGGCCCGCACGCTATGACGGCATGGGTGAGCTAGTGGTCGGTCTGATGCTCATCGGCATCGGGGTCTGGGCCATCCGCCGTGCAAAGAAACTACACCTCCACCCGCCCGAGGAACACGGCGACCACCTTCACCTGCATGCCCACCCGGAAGGGCTTCACCCGCATCATCACGCCCACGCGCATGCGCACCCCGCGACCGGCACCACGCGCCATCGTCATGGGAAGGCACTGGTGCTCGTCGGCCTGCTGCACGGCCTCGCTGGCAGCAGCGCCGCCGTCGCGCTGGTCCCGGTCACATTGATCGATAATGTTGGTGTCGGTCTCGCCTACCTGGCCGCGTTCGGGCTCGGGGTGATCGGGTCCATGATGGCCTTCGCTGGCGCCGCGGCATTCGCCATCACGCGCGCCACGTCGCGCTCGATCGACTTGAGCCGGAGCGCCGGAATATTGGTCGGTGCTGCCGGTGTGGTAGTGGGACTGTGGTGGATGCTCCGGGCTCTGGGCGTGCTGACCGCGTAGCGCGGGTCCGTCTCAGAGCGGGCTCGTGGTGCGGAGGTCGAGCTCCCGCTGCGCCAGCAGAATTCCCTGCAACGCAATCAGGGCGCGCTCGTCACTGGCTACGGGACCGAACGTTCCGTCGGGTTGCTGTTGTGCCAAGAGTGCCGGGACTGCCCGGCTGATGGCCGCGCGAGCCTCGGCCGTTCCGGCAGCCGCCAGGGCGGCGACGGCCTGGAACGGGTCCGCATTTGGCCACGAGCCGTCGGGCGCCTGCTGGGCCGAGACGAAGGCGGCGGCCTTGGGCAGGGCGGCCCGGTAAGGCGGGGGTCCGATCGCGAGGGCATGGAGCGCGGCGGTCGCCATGTCGGGAGCAAAGTATCCGTCCCACTCCGTCCACAACTCCTGGAGATCCAGCAAGCTCTGGAGATGCTGACCCACCAGCGGCCGCTTCTCCTGACCGGCGCGAAGGGCGGCGCGCAGTGCGAAACAGCTGATGGCAAATCGGGCCGCCTCTTCCGTGTGATAGACGGCTCCGTTCGGCAGGGTCACCGGGGATACCCGCTGGGCGCTGGGGCCGGGGGAAAAGAATCCTCCCACGTGATGGTTGCACGCCCGATGCTCGTGGCGGGCCGGCGTGCAGCCTTCACCGAAGGCGCCGGGCTTTCCTTGGAGATTGAGGATCCAGCCGACAACCCGGATCGTGCCCACCTGGTCGCCGCGGTGGTCGAGATCCATGAGTTCGAGGGCCCGCCAAATGGTTGGAATCACGGCGCCGCCGATGCTGCCATCGAACCTGGTCTCCGCCCGCATTTCTCTGACGAGGCGGTCCCGAAGGCCGAGGTCCGTCGGGCGGGCCCGGCCCAGCGCCTGCCGTGCCAGGATCGCCGCGCGATTGCCGGGCTTGGCGAAATAGCGCTCGAGCCGGTCCACCGCGGCGGCGAGAGCATCGGGTTGGAGCATGGGAGACGGCTGCATTGCGGAACCTCCACCAACGGCCCCCGCGGCCCGACGGGGCGAGGCAATACGATTGACGGCGCCGGTCGGCGCCCCGCGCCCCACGGTACCCCGGCTCGGGAGTCGAGAGATCCTGGTGCAGTGGGCACCCGGCCTTCTGGCGGCGCGGATTAACGGATATATAGCTCGCGAGAGACCGGTGCGCTACGCAGGGCTTACCACGACGCCCGGATCGAATCCGTGGGCATGATAGCGCCGCGAAGGATGATGCGTTCCACCGAACGGGTGTTTCGTATGTCGCTCAGCGGATCGCGCGCGAGAATCACGAGATTGGCCACCTTGCCAGGGGCGAGGGTACCGATGGAGTCGGCGCCCACCAGGCGGGCACCGTTGCCCGTTGCGGCTAGGATGGCCTCGGAGGGCGAGAGGCCGGCGGTCGCCAGGAGCTCGATTTCGGTGTGGAGACCCTCACCCGCCGCGAAAAAATCCTCTCCTGCGTTAGATCCCGTAGCGATGATACCGCCGGCCGCAGCAAAGTCCCGGAGAAAGCGGTTCTGCGACTCACGCGCGAGCCGGGCCGTTCGAAAGAATTCGAGCGACCACCCGGCGGTGGCAGTCAGCGCCGCTGGATTCCAGCGCGCCCGAATCGAATCGGGGGTGCTGAGGGAGCCGGCCGATTCCACGGCGGTGGGATCGTCCAGCCGGCTATAGAGGTCGTGGGTGGCCAACATCGGGACGAGAACAACGCCGGTCGCGGCTAGTCGCTCCGCGACGTCTTTCAACGCCAGCGGGCGAAGCCGTGCCCAGCTTTGCTCGGCCGCCGTCCACCCTTGCCAATATCCCTGCCGATGGGCGGCATACAGTCCATTCGCGTTCCCCGACGCGGCTTCAGCCACTCCGCTCAGTTGTTCAATCGACCGCACGCCCTGCCGTGCCGCGGTCAGGGCATCGGTCAGCCCAAGCTGCGCTGCCACCGGGAGATTGAACGATCGCGCCTCATCGACGATCGCGCCAAGGATCGACGGCGTAATCCGCGTGTAGGTCATGATCTGGTCGACTCCGGCAAGGGAGCGCTGATCGACCGCTTGCCGGCCCTCCGTGTCGTCGCCCACGCCCGTCGCGTCTGCCAGCGTCGGCGGAGCCCCGTCGATCATGGCACCAGCGACGAACAGCTGCGGACTTGGGAACGCGTTGAGGTTGGCCTGCTCGGCCAGGGCGAGAATCGACTCCTGCTCCCCGTGCAGGCCTCGCACGGTGGTAACACCGGCCGCCAGGTACCGCGGCAGCATCCACCGCTGGATGTGGGCGTGGGCGTCGATCAGCCCCGGCAAGATCCATTTTCCTGTCGCGTCCACCCTGGTGATGCCATCCTCGAGTACGACCTCGTCACCCGGCCCAATGGCTTCGATGTATCGGCCGCGCACCACCACCGTCGCGTTGACCAGGGGCGGCCCGCCGGTACCGTCGATGAGCGTTCCGCCCACGACGGCAAAGTGTGCCTCTTGGGACCGGTCGCCGCATGCCGCCAATCCGATCAGCAGCAACAGCGAAAGGAGGAGGACCCTGCTTCTAGTCGCTGCTCGAGTGGTCATGGATGATCTTCCAACCGTCAGGACCCTGGCGCATGATCAGGGTAAATGGACCGCTTGCCGTCGTTTCCGGCCCGCGATGCAGGATGTAGCGAGCCGTCACGAGCACGAGGCCATTCCCGAGCACTCGGACCTCGAATTGCTCGAACCGCAGACTGTCACGGCTCGCCCCGTGGCCGAAAAGAGGCGCATACCGGGAGCGAATCGCGTCAACCCCGTGGAGTAATCCGCCGCTGCCCACAAAGGTAGTGGTGCTGTCCGCGAGGTAGTCGCCCATGAACGCATCCAGGTCGCCCCGATTCCATGCGGCGGCAGCGCGTTGAAACTGCCGGGCCAGCGTGACGGTTATCGATGCGACCTGTGCTTCCTCGCTCGGCGGTGTCGCGGAAGGGGCGCACCCAGCAAAGAAGAGAATGCAGCCGATCAGCGTGGTTCGCATGAGGTCCAGACGAGGGTCGGTGAGGAGGACGACGCGCACCGTGGCGGTCGCCTAATCGACGGCCGCCCGACGTCACGAGGCGCTTCGTGCGTCGCGAAGCGCCCCGGCGGAGCCAAGGCTCCTACTTCTTCTTCTTCGCCGCCCGCTTCCGAGCCGTCTTCTTGCGCTTGGCGGCCTTTCCAGCGGGCCGCTTCTTCGCGGCGCGCTTCGTGGCCTTCTTGGCCTTCTTGACCCTCTTCTTCGCAACGCGCTTCGTGGCCTTCTTGGCCTTCTTCACCTTCTTCTTCGCAACGCGCTTCGTGGCCTTCTTGGCCTTCTTGACCTTCTTCTTCGCCTTGGCCTTCGGCTTTGGTTTGGCCTTGGGTCTTGGCTTCGGCTTAGCCACCATTGCCGGCTTGGCTGGCGCCGGGGGCGGAGGCGGAGGCGGGGGCGGCTCGCTGGCCAGTGGCATCGGCTCCATCCATCCCGCGCCGGACCATCCGACTTCCCTGTCGATCATCTCGGCCATGGTCACTCCTCGCATGCTGTGGCGGCGCGACCCGCCGCAGGTGCCGGAGCGTGTCGATCCCCGGCCATCTCACAATCTCAGGATAATACACTTTCACGCAAGGTGTTCTGCTCACCGCGCCGCTCCGACGCCAGGCCACAGACGCCAAGAGTCTCCGCGGATGGTGTCCCTGCAGAATGCGGCGATTTAGCCGTCGGTCGATTCCTCAAAGTCCTTATCTCATAAGTCATTACGCTGGGTCGAGAGGTGGCCTGTGACTTGCGGCCCAAGGCCAATTATGTGGATGACACTCGTCCGAGCGCGAGCCCGCGCTCTCCTCCTCACTGCTCTCGTGACCATGGTGCCATCGGTCGGCGAGGGGCAGGCCCCGGTGGAAGTGCGCGCCAGACCAAGCGCGCTTGCGCTGGACGTCGGGCAGGAGGAACGCGTATTCGTCTCCGCCTTCGACGCACGTGGTCGGCTCGTTCCACATCCCGGCTTCATTTTTGCCACTGCGGATACCGCGATTGCCCGTGTCGAGCCAGACGGTACCGTAGCCGGCATACGCGCGGGTTCCACCACAATTGTCATTCGAGCCGGGTCTGCTGTCGCCAAGGTCCACATCGCGGTGTTCTCACCCGAATCACCCGTCCCCAAGCGACCCCCGCCGCGCGAGCCGGTGGGATCCGACACCGTGCTTGGCCGCGGTGGACGCGTGGTGATCGACCCCAACCCGGTGCAGCTGCTCCCCGGTGAAGTGCACCGCCCGAGCGCCCATATCGAGTGGCCCGACGGCTCGCGAGTCGAAGACGTGGCGCCCGATTGGGTGTCGACCGACACCGCCATCGCGCAGGTGGACCCATCCGGCGCTCTCCGGGCCCGAAACCCTGGTCGGGCAGCGCTCATCGCCCGCCTCGAGGCAGGGACCGCGGCGGACACGGTGCCAGTGATGGTGTTCGATGGAGAATTCCGGGCGGACCGCTCGCGGCTCGTGATGCGACCAGGAGACTTCGACACGGTTACGGTGGTCGTGCCGAGTCAGGGGTATCGTCGGCTCACCGCTGGGCTCAAATGGTGGGTGGTCAACCCGTCCATTGCCCGGGTTGGTCCGACCGGCATCGTCCAAGCGCTCGGTCTCGGGTCGACTGAGCTGGTGCTTCAAGGGTTCCAGCAGGAACGCCGCCTGCCGTTGGTGGTTCACCGTCCAGTGAGCCGGCTCACGCTCACCCCGTCGCCCGGTCCCGACCCCTTGCCGGTGCCCCTGCTCGGAGCGCGCAGCTTCACGGTGAACCCTGCGAGCGCGGACTCGCTGGCAGTGCCTGAAGCGCTGCTCGAGTGGGAAGTCGCAGACTCTGGGATTGCCGAATTCGATCCCACCGCTCGAGACCTGTACGGGAAGCGCAGCGGGACGACCAGCCTCACGCTTCACGTGAGGGGCTTCGACCCGATTGCCTGGGCCGTTCGCGTTGAGCCCATGGCCATCGCGGTCGAGCAGGCTGACCGCGTGATCGAGCCGATGACCAGGGACACCCTGGTCGCGCGGTTCACGGATCCCTCAGGAATGTCTATCGGGCGGGCCTCAGGAGTGGCCTGGACTGCGCGCCCGCCCGACGTCGTCAGTGTCGATTCCGCTGGCGTGATTCTCGGGCTCAACGAAGGTCGGGCTACGGTGACGGCCGCGACCCCATGGGGCGATGTCGCGGTATCGACGGTCCACGTCGTGGCGGACCTCCTGCTGGTGATCGATCGAGCCCAGGCGGGGTCGGCGATCGCGCAGGTTCGGTCGCGCGATCCGTCGCGGGTAACCGACGTGTTGCGCGACGGGACGGCGAACCGAAGTCCGGTCTATTCCCCGGACCGGACCAAGATTGCGTTTGCTTCCGATCGGTCCGGCGATTTCGACATCTATCTCATGGATTCCGACGGCGAGTCGCTCGTCCGCCTCACGGAAGATGCCGGTGACCAGACGCATCCGGCCTGGATGCCCGA
>DATHRW010000418.1:0-19893 GCA_035464955.1 Gemmatimonadales bacterium | reverse complement strand
ACCGGCATTATGCTACACTCGACTGTCGCGATGATGCACCAAGTCAATTGGTGGATTGATTCACTACATAGCTAGCGGACCACTAGGGATCCTGCAATCCATAAAAATCGTACACCATACGAGCCGGAGATACTGGATGAGATGGCTATGACGTTGTCATGCAGAGACTTAGGAATTGTCCGCCGGCACGGGAGGCTGTCCAAGGATGGTGGGCTCCCTGGATACGACTCCGGTGCCCAGCGCGCCGCCCGCCCGGCTTGGCCACACGACCCTGCCGGGTTTGCCGGTCCCGGGCGGCGCTATCTTACCGCGACCCCATCGCGGAGGGACCGGACCATGCGACTCACCGGCAAACACGTGCTGTTCTTCGCCGGGCCGCTCTATGAGGACCTCGAGCTTTGGTACCCGAAGCTGCGCCTGGAGGAAGAGGGCGCGGTCACCACGGTAGCCGGGACCGGGGAGAAGAGCTACCAGGGGAAGCGGGGCTATCCCATCACGCCGGACGCCGACGTACACCAGGTCGACCCGAACACCTTCGATGGGCTGGTCATTCCAGGCGGCTATGCGCCGGACATCATGCGGCGCTCGGAGCGGTTGCTTGCGGTCACCCGGGCCATCTACCAGGCCGGAAAGCCGGTGGCCTTCATCTGCCACGCCGGATGGGTGCCGATTTCCGCCGGCATCGTCCGGGGCAAACGGGGCACCAGTGTCGGGGCCATCAAGGACGATCTGGTCAATGCCGGCATGGTGTGGGAAAACAGCCCGGTGGTGGTCGACGGCAACCTCATTTCCTCACGCACGCCGGCAGACTTGCCGCACTTCGTCAAGGCCCTGATCACCTGCCTCGAGGACTGACCGTTCCATGTCGCTCGCCGAGATTCAACAGCGGGTCGATCAATGGATCGACCAGTACGAGATTGGGTACTTTCAGCCTCTCACCAACATCGCTCGCCTCACCGAGGAGGTCGGCGAGCTCGCGCGTGAGGTGAACCACCGCTTTGGTCAGAAGCCGAAGAAAGAAGAGGAGCCCCCGGGCGACTTGGGCATGGAGATGGCCGATATTCTATTCGTCATCGTCTGCATGGCCAATCGCGAGGGCATCGACCTCGACGAGGCGTTCGAGCGCATGATGACGAAAGTCGAGCGGCGCGATGCAGACCGATGGGTCAAGAAGGAGAAGGACTAACCAGCGCCCGTTATTCCCAGGGCTTGGGTGCGGCTTCCACCTCACCGAGCAACACCAGGTAGCTCCTATAGCGATCGTCCTGGATCGTCCCGTTCGCGACAGCCTCCAGGACGGCGCAATCCGGCTCGTGCAGGTGCCGGCAATCGCCGAAGCGGCATTGGGCCGTGAGGGGCCGGAATTCTGGGAAGCAGTCTGCCAACTCGCCCGGCTCGACACCCCAGAGCCCCACCTCGCTGAATCCCGGTGTGTCGATCACGAAGCCCCCCACAGTGAGCGGGATCATGACCGCCGAGACGGTAGTCTGCCGACCGCGACGAATTTTAGCGCTGATCTCCCGCACGCGAAGCTTGAGGCCCGCCTCGACCGCGTTCAGCAGGCTGGACTTCCCGGCTCCCGAGGGTCCGGTCACGACGCTGGCCCTGCCGAGCAAGCCTTTGCGAAACTCCTCGATGCCGTGGCCGGTCGCGGCACTTGTGAGGTAAACTGAGTAGCCGGCGGACCGGAACCGCTCGGCCAGCGCCTCGCCCGGGGCCAGGTCGATCTTGTTGATGGCCACTGCGGCACTCAGGTGATTGACCTCGGCGATCGCGAGGTGGCGGTCGAGGAGTTGGAGTACCGGTGCGGGGTCGATGGTCGCCGTCACCACCACCACCTGATCCACATTGGCCACGACCGGGCGGAGCCCCCGTCCCTCAGGCACGCGACGCGCGAGCACCGTCCGGCGAGGCTCCACGCTGGTGATTGCGTGAAGGCCCTCGCGCTGGCCGGCCTCCAAGGAGACAACGTCTCCGACGACAACCTTCGGCCCCTCGTCCTTGGCCTTCCCGCTCAGCACAGCGCGGACCGTGCCCTTGGCCGTCGCGATGTGATAGACCGAGCCGTCGCGCTCGAGCACGGTTCCGGTCACGGCGGCTGTCACCACTCCCCTGGGGCAGTCGCGATCGCCTCGTCCAACGCCGCTTTCACGTCGAACAGTGACAGAGCCTTGAGACGCTCTTCCGATTCTTCCCGCGTTCGGCCCCACGCGAGATACTCGGTCTCCACGTGACCAACTGCGCTCGTGCCTTCCGGGGACCAGCGAATGAAGAGCAGGGCCGCGCCGTAACGACCGGTGCCGTGTGGCTCGTCATCGGTGAAGATGCCGACCGAGTACGCCTGGTCGTCGCTGCCGCGAAATGCAGCGGCACGCCCATGCTTCTCCATATATCCGCCTAGTGTGACTTCGGGCTTCACGAGCTCGGCCGCATCTCCCGCAGGATGTTGCCCAACATGAACGCCACATTCGATGGGCGTTCAGCCAGTCGCCGCATCAGATAGGGGTACCATTGGCTGCCGAAGGGGATATAGACCCGCACGCGGGCCCCGCTGTCACGCAACTGCCGCTGGAGATCGCGGCGCACCCCGTACAACATCTGAAATTCAAACCGGTCAGCAGCAAGCCCGTGCTGGGCCACGAAACCTTGGGCGTGACGAACAATGCGTTCGTCGTGCGTCGCGATCGCCGGGTAATGCCCGTGGAGGAGCAGGCGTTCCATGAGGGTGATGAAGTTGGCATCGACATCGGCCTTCTTGGGAAAGGCCACGTCCGGCGGCTCGAGATAGGCACCCTTGCACAAGCGGACCCGAACCCCGTCTGCAATGAGGTGCTGAATGTCGTCTGCCGAGCGACGGAGGGCCGATTGGATGACCACGCCGGTGTGGGCTCCAAAGCGTGGGCCAATCCGACTGCGGTAGAGATCGAGCGTTCGTTGGGTGTAGTCGGAACTCTCCATGTCGATCCGCACAAACCCACTGTGTTCCATGGCCTTGGACGCGATGGCGGACACGTTCGCCGCGCAGAGGCCTTCGTCGATGTCGAATCCCATCTGCGTCAGCTTGACGGAGACGTTCACCTCGAGGTCGTTGGCTTTGAGCTGGCCGAGCAGTGCCAGGTATTGATCGCGGGCGGCGTGGGCGGCCGGAGGGGCGTCGACACTCTCTCCCAGGAAGTCGACGGTCGCGCCGATGGACAGGTCCCGGAGGCTGAGGGCTGCGGCCACCGCGTCGTCCACCGTTTCACCGGCCACGAACCGCGAGGCCATGCGCCAGGCCAGCCGGTTTCGGCGGACGAAGCGGTAGACGCCTCGGCGTTCGGAGAGCCAGAGCAGTCCTCGTCGCAGCATGCTCGGCAGCGGGCTCCGCTCACAAGGGGTTTACGTGCGGGGGATCACTTCCCGGGGCGCCCCGAAACTAGTCCCCCCGCTCGCGGCCTACAAGACGGGCAACGACCCCACACCGGGGTGTCGCACAGTGCCACCCAGGGCCGGGGTCGCTACGAGATGGTTGGTTTGAACTCGTTGTCATAAATGAACTTAATTTGTTGGCCGGCGAGGGAAGATTGTGGCATGAGTCTCGCTGTTTCGTGGGGTGCGGGCAGAGGCCCGCGCAGCAAAAAAACTCGATTGGAACGGACACACGATCCGCCCGATAAGAGCACACCCGGAGCGATCCGGGGCCGCAAAACTAGAGGTCTCCCCTAGCGGGTGAGATAGCTCGGTGCCGAAGGTGGAAGGCAGTGCGGAGCGTGATCCCAGCAAGGATCGCGCTTTTGTGTTAAATCGGGCGTGGGAGCCGCAAATGCCTCTCACGCTACACATCCTGAAACGCTGGGCCCAACTGGCCTGCGCCTTTGCCCCGGTGGCAATCGGCGGGTGCGGTGCCTTCGAGCCAAGCGACATTCCAGCTGGGGCCATTCCCATGGACCCTCCGGCGCACTTCACTGAGTGGTGGGCGCGCACGGAGCAGTGTTCGGGCTTGACGGGATCCATGGCGCCGATCCACTGGTACGTGATGCCGAACGTCTCCTCGTTCCAGACGGACATTGGAGAGAAGGTCGGCCTCTGGATCAAGACCTCATCGCACGTCGCGATCGTCCTGGCGGAAACCTATGCCGACCACGAGTTGGTGGTGCGCCACGAAATGCTCCATCAACTACTCCAGCGCGCGGGGCATCCGGCGGACTATTTCGATGGCAAATGCGGCCTGACCTGGGAGCGCTGGAGCGGTGGCCCGACGATGATGGCATCGTTGAGCTCGTAGGCCGGGGGCTCGAGAAGCTCCTAAACACCATGCGGGGCGTGGAGGAGATCCTCCACGCCCCGTTCATGTTTCGAGCAACCGTGTGCTATCGGGTGAACTGTGTGATGAGACGATCGAGGCTGGGATTACCCACCCCGGTGAAGGTTCCCGTGAAGACCCTCGGCGGCTGACCCACCACTTGCAGCGTGACCACGTAGTTCGACTCGGCCTCGCCGCAGTCATCGAAGTACACCAGGTTGACCGTATAGCTGCCTGTCGGCGCTCCGCCCGTGGGCCAGACGATATTTTCGTTGTTGATGCCGTCGATAGCGCATGCGGGATTGGAATCGAGGTCCAATACCCCGCCGCTCGCGGACGCACGATTGGCGAAGTAGACCTCTTCCTGGGCCGGATCGATCACGTGGAGATCGACATCGGTCGGAGCATCCCACCACACGCTCGCCTGCACATCTCCCGTGGCAACCCGAATGATCCGGACGGCACTCGAGGCCGGTGTGCCCAATCCCCCACCTTGCGCAGCGGCCCCGAACAGGAACGTGGTGTTGCTGGGACGTGCCTGGCGGCTCACCGACGCAATCAGGTCCGCCGACGACACCGGCGCGGGGAAGGTCAACTCGTAGTAGCCTTCGAGCCCCTGCACCGACACGATGACGCGGGCAAAGGGAGCGCTCCCAATCGCCTCGACCTGGAAGCTACCGCCGTTGATGGCCGTCGGCGTGGCGTCGACCGTGACCGACGGTCCGCCCGCGGCGGCTGGTCGTCCGCCCTGACGCAGCACGCCGACCACGGCGCCGTCAGCCGTTGCGATGCGGGTGACGATGTCCTGGATGTCCGGCAAGGTCCCGCTGGGTTCGCTGTCACAGCCGCTGGCACCGACCCAGGCGAGTACGAGCGCGAGCGCGAGGCCTCGCTTGCGAATGAACTGGAGTGCTGACACGCGACGACTCCTGCTGGAGTGAGTGATCCTCGATCACGCGACGAACAAATGTCGGGATCGCCGGATATTCGCCGGTGCCAAGGGCAATCAGGATGTGTGCCACGTGTGATGGAGGGGCGAGGGCCCGGACTCAGCGGCCTACTGCCAGTTTTGGCTTGAGTTATCGCTCTGGCAAGGGGAATGGGCGCGGGGGGAGAACCGATGCCATATCGGGAATCGGCAACGGGGATTGGCAGGCCGCAAGGGCTCGGAGTCCTAGGCGGCCGTCGGATAGTACTTGTCGCCGCGCTGGGCCATTTCCACGAGACCTTGGGCCGGGGCAAACCGAGGCCCGAAGGCCGCCTCGAGAGCGCGTAGTACTCCCACGACTTTGGCAGGTCCGAGATCGTCGATCATCCGAAGGGGCCCGCCACGAAACGGCGGGAATCCGAAGCCGAAGATTGCTCCAATGTCGCCGTCCCGCGGACACCGCACCACACCCTCGGCCAGCGCCATGGCCGCCTCGTTCAGCAGGCAGTACACCAGGCGCTGCTCGATGGTCTCGGGGCTTACCGCGTCAGCGGCCCGAACCCCGAGCAGGGAATAGACCGATTCATCCGGCCCCTGCTTGTGTCCTTTCCGATACAGGTAGAATCCGCGTCCGTTCTTCCGCCCCTGCCGCTTGTCGGCAACCAGCTTCCCCATGGCATCCGCGGGCCGCAGCCGGTCACCAAAGGCGTGATGCATGACGGATCCACCCTTGTGCGCCACGTCGAGCCCGACTTCATCCAGCAACGCCAGTGGGCCAACCGGAAACCCGAAGCGGGTCATGGCCCGGTCGATGGCGTCGATCGGGGTTCCCTCGGCAAGAAGGTGGCCGGCTTCGTTGAGGTATGGCGAAAGGATGCGGTTGACCCAGAATCCTGGGCGGTCGCCCACCACGATCACCGTCTTGCCCATCTTCTTGCCAAACGCCACCGACGTCGCAATGGCGTCGGGAGCTGTCAGCTCGCCGGGAATGATCTCGAGCAGTGGCATCTTGTCGACCGGTGAAAAGAAGTGCATACCCAGCACTCGCTCGGGGTGGCTGGCCTCGGCGGCGATATCGGTAATCGGTATGGTGGACGTGTTGGTCGCGACAATTGCGTCGTCGCGAAGCGCTCCTTCGATTTCCGCCAACACGCTCCGCTTGACATCGAGATCTTCGAATACCGCTTCAATCACGAGATCGGCTAATCCGAAGCCGTCATAGGAAACCGTCCCCGACAAGAGCGCCTCGAGGCGGGCATGCTCGAACTTGGAGATGCGTCGCTTCTTCAGCCGAAGGTCGAGGATCGTGCGGGCCGCCCGGAGCCCACCTGCAACGCGCGCCAAGTCGGTATCCTTGAGCCGGACCCCGACCCCTGCCTTGGTGACCGCCGTTCCGGCGATTGCGGCACCCATGAACCCCGATCCCACGACGCCCATGTTCTCGATCGCGTGCGGGGTGGCGGTGCCTGGAGGGACACCGTCGTCCTTCTTCAGGGCCGTCGTCGCGAAGAAGATTTGAACCAGTTTGCGGGAAACGTCGCCAACGGCGAGTTCGCCAAATTTGCCGTGTTCTACCCGAAGCCCTTCGGTCATCCCTTTCTCGAGGCCGGTCCGGACGGCGTTGAGTGCCGCGAGAGGCGCCGGATAGTGGCCGCCGCCCTTCTTTTCGAGTTGGCGCCGTGCCCCAGCGTAAACCACACGACGGCCGAGTGGATTGCCGTCGAGTAGCCACCCCATGAGACCACCGGGGCGGCGGCGTTTCTGGATACCGCGCTTGACCAGGCGGCTGGCGGCTTGGCGTGCCACGGCGTCCATGATGGCGGGAGGGACCACCTCGTCCACGAGGCCCAGGCGGCGTGACTTGGCCGCCGGCACAGACCGGCCCGTCAGAATCATGTCGAGCGCCGCCCTGGCGCCAATCAATCGGGGGAGGCGTTGGCAGCCACCCGCACCCGGCAGGAGACCGAGCTGGACCTCGGGTACGCCGAGTTGGGTCTTCGGATCGTCCGTTGCGATGCGGTAGTGGCAGGCCAGGGCCAGTTCCAATCCCCCGCCCAGGCAGGTGCCATTGATCGCCGCCACGATGGGCTTGGGACTCGATGCCACCCGGTTGATCATTTCCTGCCCATTCCTGCTCAACGCCTCCGCTTCCTCTTGCGTCTGGATCGCGGTGAACTCTTCGATGTCGGCACCCGCGATGAAGTTGCCGGGCTTGCCGGAGCGAAGGACGAACGCCTGCACGCGTTCGTCCGTCTTGAGTTCGGAAAAGAGAGTCTCGAACTCGCGCCGGGCATCGGCGTTCAGCACATTGACCGGTTGGTCGGGAAGATCGAATGTGATGACGGCGATCCCCTCGTCGATGGATACCTGAAAGGCCGGCATGGTCTCGACTCCTCTGGGGACGATTTAGGCCAGCTCGAGAACGAGCGCGAACCCCATTCCACCTTGGGCGCAGATGGAAACGAGGCCGAATTGTGCGTCCCGCCGCTTCATCTCGTTGGCGAGCGTGGTCACTACCCGGGCGCCGGTGGCCCCGAAGGGATGGCCGATCGCGATCGAGCCACCCATGACGTTGGTCTGATCCCAGTCGACCTCACCAACGGGTTCGCTGCGACCGAGGCGCGTGGCCCACTCCGTCGAGCCCCACGCCTGCTCGTTTGACAGGACCTGCGCCGCAAACGCCTCATGGATCTCGACGACGCCGAGATCCCGCCACCCGATACCGGCCCGCTCCAACGCCGTGGGGACCGCAAAGGCCGGTCCCATCAACAGCTGCCAGGCCGGATCGACTGCACTCACGGCATAGCTGCGAATGAAGGCCAGCGGCTCGTGGCCGAGGGCATGCGCCTTCTCCTCGGCCATGAGGATGACGGCGGCGGCCCCGTCGGTGAGGGGGGAGCTGTTGCCCGCCGTCACGGTGCCATAGCGTCGGTCGAAAACCGGCCGGAGCTTGGCGAGCGCCTCCAAGGTGGTGTCCGGTCGGATCCCGTTGTCGGTTGTAATGACGTCCTCTCCCTCGCGCACGTCGAGCCAGGGAACGATTTCAGCGGTCAGCCGACCGTCCGCCGTCGCGGCAGCTGCTCGGTGGTGACTCATCAGGGCGAATCGATCCTGTGCGTCTCGGGAAATATCGTTCTCCTTTGCCATCTTCTCGGCCGACTGACCCATCGACTGTCCCGTCGAAGGCTCGGCAATGGCGGGAGCAATCGGAATGAGATCGCGAGGGCGGAGCCGGAGAAAGGTGCCCAGGCGCGCGCCCACGGAGCGCGCCTTGCTCGCCTGGACCAGGAGTTCGCTGAAGCGCCGGGAGTGTAAGATGGGGACTTGAGACAACGACTCGACTCCCCCGGCAAGCACGACGTCCGCATGGCCAAGGGCAATCTGATCGTGTCCGGACGTGATGGCTTGCGCGGCGGAGGCGCAGGCGCGATTGAGCGAGAAGGCCGGAACCGTGCGAGGGAATTGCGGCAGCAGGCTCACTTCGCGTGCCACATTCGGGGTCAGGACGGAGGGCACGACTTGGCCGAAAATGACTTCGTCCACCTCGGAGCCCCGAAGGTCCGTTCGATAGAGGAGCTCCTTCGCGACGTAGCGTGCCAGGCGGACGGGTGCGACATCGCGAAACGCGGTCCCGGCCTTGGCGAACGGTGTCCGTATGCCGCTGATGAGGGCCACTCGACGGCCTGCCGGAGCGGTTGTCATAGTGGAAAGCCCTTCCCCCTGGGTTGCCATTGGGGCCGTGCCCCATCGATTATCTCAGGAACGCCGGTGTGACATGTCGAATCGATGCGGTCGCTCGACCTCGAACCATGGCGACTCATCGGTTCTGGGCCACCACACTCGCCACGGCTCGCCACGTCTGGGCATCGACCGGTTCAATGACTTCCCGGCAGTGGATCACATCGAGTGGCGCCACGAGGCCGGGCAATTCCCCCGGTCGAAGCAAGTGCTCTTCACTCTGCGGGCCCCAGCCGAGGTCTCGTTGAGCGCGCAAGTAGGTTTCCATCAACAAGACGCCGCCAGGGGCAAGGCGATCCCGGACGTCGTCAATGCGGGACCGATCGAGGTAGTTGAACATCAAGACGATGTCGAACTGGCCGAGATCAGGCCAGGGAGCCTGGAGATCGACCTGTCGGAAATCTATCGAGACCCCTGCCTGGCCGGCCGCTGCCTGAGCGTCGGACAACTTGGCCGCGTCACGGTCGAGCGCAATCACCGTGGCCCCACGGCCGGCCGCAGCGATGCTGTGCCTCCCTCTGCCACAGGCAAGGTCGAGCACCCGGACACCGGGAGTGATCAGGTACTCATGCCAGACGAACCAGGTACTGGGTCGGGCGAGGGCGGGGAGCGACGGCGTGGACACTAAGGCCTCACCTGCACGACGGGCCACCCTCACGAGCCTCACCGCCCGGGCAGTCGATCTTCTCGTGATCGGAGGTGGAATAACGGGAGCGGGTATCGCCCGCGATGCGGCCATGCGCGGCCTCAAGACCATCCTGGTCGAGCAGGGCGACCTTGGTTCTGGGACGAGTTCTCTGTCGAGCCGATTGATTCACGGCGGCCTCCGCTACCTGGAACACGGTCATCTTCGGCTCGTCCTCGAGGCAAGCAAGGAGCGCCGGGTATTACTCCACCTCGCCCCGCACTTGGTCCATCCGCTTCCTTTTGTCTTTCCGGTGCACCGAAGTGACCGGGTACCGCTGTGGAAGCTCATCGCCGGAATGTGGCTCTACGACCTGCTTGCGATGTTTCGGAATGTGCGGCGACACCGTCCCCTGAGCAAGCGCGGTGTGCTCGAAGCGGAACCGATGCTTCGCGAACGGGGCCTCATCGGTGGCGCCCTCTACTACGACGCCCAATGCGACGACGCGCGGTTGACCCTCGCCACAGCGCGGTCGGCCATGGCGCATGGCGCCCTGATTGCCACCTACATGCCGGTCACCGCCTTGGTGTTGGCCGACGGGACCGTCCGAGGGGTCCATGTCCGGGATACGCTCACGGGACAGGAGGCCGTGCTCCACGCCAGCATCGTCGTCAACGCAACCGGGCCCTGGAGTGACCGGATTCGACGGATGGAGGACCCGTCGGCACCCGCCCTGTTGTGCCCCACCAAAGGGGCCCACGTCATGGTTCCCAGAAGCCGGGTCGGGAACCAACACGCTGTTACCATCACCAGCCCGATCGACGGCCGGGTCATGTTCGTCCTTCCGTGGGGCGACCTCGCCTACATTGGGACCACCGACACGGATTCGGGCGAATCACCGGAGCGCGCCCATGCCACATCGGACGACGTCATCTATCTCCTCCGATCGGCCAATGCCTACTTCCCCAATGCCAGGCTTACCGAGGCCGACGTGGTGGCGTCGTGGGCCGGGCTCCGGCCGATGCTGGCGGCACCGCAAGGGGTCGCGGCCTCGGAACGGTCACGCGAACACCAGATCCATGTCGGGATCGGGGGAATGCTATCGATTGTAGGCGGGAAACTGACGACATACCGAATCATGGCGAGGGATGTCGTGAACCAGGCGGTTCGCCGGTTGCACGAGCTGGATGGCACCCGGTATCCGGTGCGCGCCGAGACGGACAAGGAGCCGCTCCCAGGAGGCGAGGCGCAAGATCTTCAACCATTTCAACAGGCTCCGCGCGACTTGGGAGTGCCGCTGGACACAGTAGAACACTTGTTGAGGCACTACGGCACGGAGACTGCAGCCATCTGCAACCTGATTCGAGACGACCGGGCCTTGCTCACACGCCTGCATCAAGATCATCCGGCGATCGAGGCCGAAGTGGTGCACTCCACCCGGAGAGAGCTGCCCCAGCACATCGACGATTTCTTGATCCGCCGCATCCATCTCTACTATGAGGTCCGCGACCGCGGCGCCCCGGCCGCGGCGCGTGTAGCCGCCCTCATGGGGGCGGAGCTCGGCTGGGCTCCTGACCGGATCGCCGAGGAGGCCAAGCGGTACACCGACTTGGTGGCCGAGAGTGCTCCCCATGGCTGAGGCTGACTAGGCCGGATTTCTGTCGTAGTCGCTCCGCCGCAGGTTATCTTACGACCCTTCGACCAGCGTGAAGTCCCTCGCTCGTCCGGCGCGGCCGCGAGCGACCGCAGGAGCAAAGTTTTGGATCCAAACCCATTCGAGACGGCAAACGCCGGGTTCGCCCAGGCGCTGTATGAGGAGTTCCTGCGCGACCCACAGTCCGTGGGTCCCGCGTGGCGGAGGCTGTTTGAGAGCGGGGTCGTCGGCATGCCGCCGAGCGGGCCCGACGGCGCAGAGGCCCCGGCGGCAGAGCCTCCCTCTGCGCCAGCCAGTGAGTCCCTGCCCCCCGGCGCCGAGCCCATCACGGGTCCCGCCGCTCGACTCGTTGCGAACATGGCCGAGAGTCTCACCGTGCCCACGGCAACGAGCTTTCGCGACGTGCCGGTGGCCGTGCTCGAGCGCCGCCGAAAGGAACTCAACGAGGCACGTGCTGCCGCGGGGCAGGACGGCAAGATCTCCTACACACACCTCATCGGCTATGCGCTGATGATGGCGGCCCGATCGCACCGCGGCATGGCGCACTCGCTCCGCATGATCGATGGGGTGCCCCATCGAATCGTCCCGCCGGAGATCAGCCTGGGGCTCGCGGTCGACATCCAACGCAAGGATGGAAGTCGCGGGCTAGTCGTCCCGGTCATTCGTGGCGCGAGCGGCATGGGCTTCGCCGAGTTCTATGCGGCGTACGAGGCAGTGGTCGCCAAGGCCCGCAGCCACAGACTCATGCCGGATGACTTTGTCGGCGCCACGATGACCCTGACCAATCCGGGCGGGCTGGGCACGGTCGCTTCCGTCCCCCGCCTGATGGCTGGGCAGGGCACCATTGTGGCGGTCGGATCCATCGGCTTCCCGGCCGCGTTCACGGACAGCCATCCTGGCCAGGTCGAAGCCTTGGGGGTCAACAAGGTGATGACCCTGACCAGCACGTACGATCACCGGGTGATCCAGGGTGCCGAGTCGGGGGAGTTTCTTGGCGCGGTGGATGGACTGCTGCAAGGGAACGACGGATTCTATGAGCAGGTGGCGGCTGATCTCGGAGTGACGATCGGCCGGTCCCCACGGGGCGGTGCGCCGCTCGAGCCGGTTCCCATTTTCATGCCAGCGGTGGCGGGAACGCGACCCCGCGAGGCAGCGCCGGACGATTTGACGCACGTGGCCGCGGCCATACGCTTGGTCGAAGCCCTGCGCACGTTCGGCCACCTCGCGGCGCGGCTCGATCCCTTGGGATCCGAACCCATCGGCGACCCCTCACTCGATCCGGTATCGGTCGGGCTGACGCCCGAGGTCATGGCCGCGATCCCGGCCCAGGTCCTCCGCATTGCCGTCCCGGGCGAGACGCTGGCCGACGCGTTACCCCATCTCGAAACGACATACTGCGGCACGATCGCGTACGAGATCGAGCACATCGACAATCACGACGAACGGGTGTGGCTACGTCGTGTCATTGAATCGGGAATGTACCGTGCCCAGCTCACGCCCGAGGAACAGCACCGTCTCCTGACCAGGCTGACCGAGGTCGAAACGCTAGAGCAATTCCTTCACAAGGCCTATCTCGGACACAAGCGCTTCTCGATCGAAGGCGTGGATGCGGTGGTCCCGATGCTGGACTTGGCCATCGAGAGCGCCGCCGAGGGTGGCGCTCGCGAGGTCGTCGTCGGCATGGCGCACCGCGGCCGGTTGAATGTCCTCGCCCATACGGTGGGTCGACCGTACGAGACCATCTTCGCCGAGTTCGAGGGAGGGAGGCACGTCGAAGCCGGCCGACTCACCCCCGAAGGCGGGACAGGCGACGTCAAGTATCACCACGGCGCGGAGGGCGCGTACCAGACTGCCAGCGGACGGGCTGTCACCATTACGCTGTCCCCGAATCCCAGCCACCTCGAATACGTCAACCCGGTTGTCTGCGGTTGGGCTCGCGCGGAGCAGACCCAACGACAGCGGCAGATCGCCTCGCACGATCCGACCACCGCGCTTCCCATTCTCATCCACGGGGACGCGGCCTTTGCCGGGGAGGGCATCGTAGCAGAGACGCTCAACCTCAGCGCCCTGCGTGGCTACGGTACCGGCGGCACGCTTCACATCATCACCAACAACCAGATCGGTTTCACCACCGACATGCAGGATGCGCGCTCCACGTATTACGCGAGCGACCTCGCCAAGGGCTTCGATCTTCCGATCATCCACGTGAACGCGGACGATCCGGAGGCATGTCTGGATGCGGTCCGGCTGGCCATGGCGTACCGGAACCGGTTTCACAAGGATGTCCTGATCGATCTCGTCGGGTACCGGCGTCACGGGCACAACGAAGGAGACGAACCTGCGTATACGCAGCCGCTCATGACTGCGCGCATCAAGGAACTCCCGACGGTGCGCGAACGCTACGCCGACCGTCTCGCGGCCGCCGGGTCGATCGAGGGCGAGACCGCAGAGCGCGAGCGCGACGCGCAATACCAGCGGCTGGTCGAGACCCACACCGCGTTCAAGTCATCCAGCCCGAAGACCCCGCACATGGACGAGCCGGAGCGCGCCGGGACGCCGAGTGGGTTCGTGACCAGTGCGGTGCCGGCCGAGTTGTTGTTGGCATTGAATGACCAGCTATTGCGCTGGCCCGAGGGGTTCACGGTCCATCCCAAGCTGGCGAAGCAGCTCGAGCGGCGCCGAGGGGCGCTTGGCGAAGAGCCCGCGATCGAATGGGCCCACGCCGAAGCGTTGGCGTTCGCGTCCCTCCTCTCGGAGGGAGTGCCCGTGCGTCTCACCGGACAAGACACGGAGCGCGGCACGTTCAGTCAACGGCATCTGGTGCACCATGACATCGTGACCGGCGAACGATACGCTCCGATTCAGCACCTGCCCGGCGCCCAGGCATCCATGGAGGTGTACAATAGCCCTCTCTCGGAAATGGGGGCCTTGGGGTTCGAATACGGGTATGCTGCCGCGGCGCCGGACACCATGGTGCTGTGGGAGGCGCAGTTCGGCGATTTCATCAACAGCGCGCAAGTCATCGTCGATCAGTTCATTACGTCGAGCCTGTCCAAGTGGGGCGTCACCTCCCGCCTCACCTTGCTCTTGCCGCACGGTTATGAAGGCCAAGGGCCGGACCACTCGAGCGCGCGGCTGGAGCGGTTTCTCGATCTTGCGGCAGAGCGGAACATCCGTCTAGCCAACTGCACCACGCCGGGGCAGTACTTCCATCTCCTCCGACTCCAGGCATTGCGGCAGCGGGGCTTGCCCTTGGTCATCATGACCCCGAAGAGTCTCCTCCGTTCGCCGCAGGCCCTCTCCCGACTCGAAGAGCTGTCGACCGGACGGTTCACCCGGGTGATGGACAACACGGCACTGACCCCGAATCCGGGAGCGGTTCGCCGGATCCTCCTCTGTTCGGGGAAGATCTACTACGACCTCATGGAGCAGGTGGGCGACCCGGGACCGGACGTGCCTGCCATCATCCGTCTAGAGCAACTCTATCCATTCCCCACGGACGAGCTGGTGCCGGTGCTCGAACGATACCCGGCAGCCACCGAGTTGGTGTGGGTCCAGGAGGAGCCGCGAAACATGGGCGCGTGGCGGTTTGTCCACGAGCAAATGCACAAGCTCTTCCCGGATCAACCCGAGGTCTGCTACGTCGGTCGGCCCGAGCGGGCCAGCCCGGCCGAAGGCTATCCGGCACTTCACCAGCAAGAGCAACAGCACATCATTGCCCGCGCTTTGGGGCTTTCCTGATCGGCTAACCTTCCCCGCATCGTTCCGATGCGCGGTCCTCGACCCGATGCGAATCTGCCTTGTCATCGACGCGGAACTGCCAGCCCGGCGCTACGGCGGAACCGAGCGGGTCGTGGTCACGCTGGGCCGCTCCCTCCGCGAACTCGGCCACGGCGTCACCTATCTTGCCCGGCCCCGCTCGCGCATCGATTTCGCCGACGTCCAGCCCCTCGACCGGGGTCGCCCGCTCGAAGCCCAGATCCCCGGAGGGACCGACATCGTCCACCTGCACACCGCTCTCGCACTCCCAGAGGGCGTCCCCGCCTGCCGGACCATCCACGGGAACAGCCGCGAGGCCACGGTATTTCCTCCCAATACCATCTTCGTCTCACACGACCACGCGCGGAACCATGGCGCGACCGCATTCGTCCACAACGGGATCGATGCCCGCGACTACGGGCCCGTCGAATTCACCGCGCCGCGCAACGCATTCGTCTTCCTCGCCAAGGCCGCGTGGCACGTAAAGAACGTGCGGGGGGCAATCCGCGTTGCCCGTCTCGCGGGAGCGCCGATCGACATCCTCGGCGGCCACCGGCTCAATTTCTCCATGGGGTTCCGGCTCACACTCACTCCGAGCGCTCGTTTCCACGGCATGGTCGACGATGCGGCGAAGACCCCGGTCCTGCGTCGCGCGCGCGGCCTCATCTTTCCGGTCCTGTGGCCGGAGCCCTTCGGACTCGCGGTGATCGAGAGCCTCTACTTCGGTGTTCCCGTCTTCGCGACGCCCTATGGATCGCTGCCCGAGCTTGTCCCCGCCGAGGTGGGCTGCCTATCCAGCGAGGCCGCTCGCCTCGCCGAGGCGGCGCGTGACTGGGAGAGCTATGACCGGCGAGCGATCCACGCCTGGTGGGCGCAGCGCTTCACCGCCGAGGCTATGGCGCGCCGTTACCTCGAGTACTACACCTCGATCCTCGACGGCGAGGACCTCCATCCGGAGCCGATCTCAGCGCCCCCCGTTCGCAAGCCCGGGCTCCTCCCATGGAGCTGAATGCGCCACCAACCTCGGGGTTGCGGAGGCGCTCGCCGCGGCCGGCTTGCCGAGGCTCGAGGTGGACCCGGGTCTAGTCCCTGGCTGAGGGGACCTGTGTGTGAAGGAAGTTTTGGTTGGGGGGAGAACAGGGCGCGCTTGGGCGGCGCGCCCTTCGGCTAGTTACGCACTCTTGGACGGCGACATGGGCCGCTCAGAGGCCTTGCGCGCCAGGTCCAGCAGCGGCTCCGACAGGTGTTCACCGTAGTGGGCGAGAAACACGCCACGGGAGCGCTTGGCCAGGAGAAAGGCGAGCAAGGGTTTGTCCGCTTTTTCCGCGTTGCAGGTTCGGCATGCCAGGACCAGGTTGTCGGGTCGGTCATAGGCCGACTTGCCACGGCGTGGCGTGACGTGATCGAGGGTGATCGAGTGCTCCTGGGACTCCGCGCCGCAGTAGGCACAGACTGGTCCGTGCTGCTCGAGCAGCCACTCGCGATGAGCCTGGGGAGAACGTCCGCTTGACCGACGAAGTGAGGTGCGGGAGACCGATGCGGAAGGCGAGGATGAGCGGGGTGTCCTGTGATTTCGTCTTCGTGTTGCCACAAATATCCAAACAAAAGGGTTGTACTCAGGGATCCGGACTCTCCGGACCCGCGGGAACTCGACATAAGCTCCTATCAAGAATAATGCCAGAAAGCCCAAGCCGCTAGCGTCCGGGCCTATACGCCTCGAGCGAACGGGACCGGATCCCTCGCACACGGAGCCTCGGGGGCATTCCTCTGGGTGCGTCCGACTCGCGGCCACTCGGCAACCGGGTGGCCCTGACCAGGCCCAAGGTTATTTTCTCCTGACCTTGCCGATTCCCGCTCCGCGCCCCCTCGCACAAGGAGTCCCAACCTGACGCTCGAGGCCGCCCGCGCCCAGGAGGGTGCCGCCATTTTCCCCGCGCTCGACGATCCCGAGGCCTGGACCAGCATCAACACGATTCGCGCCCTCGCCATGGACGCGATCGAACAGGCCAAGAGCGGCCACCCTGGGGCGCCCTTGGGCCTAGCCCCGGCGGCCTACGTCCTCTGGCAACGTCATCTCCGTCACAGCCCGCACCATCCGGACTGGGTCAACCGCGATCGCTTCGTCTTGTCGTGCGGGCACGCGTCGATGTTGCTCTACAGCGTGCTCCACCTCACCGGCTACGACCTTCCGCTGGATGAGCTTCGCCGGTTTCGGCAATGGGGCTCCCGCACCCCGGGCCATCCCGAGCGCGGGTTCACTCCCGGCGTCGAGGTGACCACCGGGCCTTTGGGCCAAGGGGTCGGCAACGCGGTGGGAATGGCCATCGCGGAGCGGGTCCTTGCGGGCGAATTCAACCAGCCGGGGTTCCCGGTGATCGATCACCGGGTCTTTGGGTTCGTGAGTGACGGCGACCTCATGGAAGGCGTCGCGAGCGAGGCCGCCTCCTTGGCCGGTCATCTCAAGCTTGGTAAGCTCACCCTCATCTACGACAACAACCACATCACCATCGACGGATCCACTGCCCTGGCCTTCACGGAGGACGTCGGGCGCCGCTTCGAGGCCTATGGCTGGCAAGTGCGACGAGTGGACAACGGTAATGATTTGGTGGCGATCGACCGTGCGTTGGCCGCAGCCACCGCGTCGGACGACGCAGGTCCCACTTTGATCATCCTCCGGACCGAGATCGGCGATCCCGCGCCGACCAAGAAGGGAACCGCCGCCGCCCACGGTGCCCCGCTCGGAGCCGAGGAAGTCCGGCGCACCAAGGAGATCATGGGATTTCCGACCGAACCAGCGTTCCATGTTCCGCCCGAGACGTATCACGATATGCGCCGCGCCGAGGCGCGGGGGGATGGGTGGGTGGAACGATGGACCACGCTGTACGACGACTATCGCGTGGCCCATCCAACGTTGGGCCGGGAACTCGAGCGCCGCCTCGCCGGCCGGTTGCCGGAGGGGTGGGCGGACCACTTGCCGAGCTTTGCGGCGTCCGATGCACGGCTGGCGACGCGCCAGGCATCGGCCACCACCCTCAAGGCACTCTCCTCCGCGCTACCGGAGCTCATCGGTGGTTCGGCGGACTTGAGCGAGAGCACCGGCACGGTGTTGCCGGAACTTGGCGTGTTCGGCCCCGACCAGCCGGGACGCAATTTTCATTGGGGAATCCGAGAACATGGCATGATGGCGTGCTTGAACGGCATGGCCGCACACGGCGGCGTGCGGCCCTATGGCAGCACGTTTCTGATTTTCGCCGACTATCTCAAGCCGGCGCTCCGTTTGGCGGCATTGTCGCACTTGCCGGTGATCTTCGTGGCGACGCATGACTCGATCGGCTTGGGAGAGGACGGACCAACCCATCAACCGGTGGAGCAGCTCGCCATGTTGCGCGCCATGCCAAATCTGGTGGTCCTCCGCCCTGCCGATGCCACGGAAACCGTCGAGGCGTGGCGAACGGCCCTGGAGCATCGTGACGGGCCCGTGGTGCTGGCTCTTACGCGGCAGAAGCTCCCGGTGCTCGACCGCGCGCGCTACGGATCGGCCGCTGGAACGCGCCGCGGCGCTTACGTTCTATTCGATCCACCAGAACCATGTGTGGCCGTGCTGATCGCGACCGGCTCGGAGGTTGCCCTGGCCCTCGATGCCGCTGCACAGCTCCTGGACCAGGGCGTCCCCACCCGAGTCGTATCGATGCCCTCGTGGGAGTTGTTCGAGGCCCAGCCGGCGGAATACCGAAACGAGGTGCTTCCCGCCACTATCCGTGCGCGTGTCGCCATCGAAGCGGGCGCGTCGATGGGATGGGCGCGATACACCACCGACGACGGCCTCACGATCGGGTTGGATCATTTCGGTGCCTCGGCACCTGCCACTGAGTTGTTCGCCCAGTTCGGATTCACGGTTGCGCGCGCCGTGGAGGCCGTGAAGCACGTCTCAGGACGGAGATCGCGATGACCAACCCGCTGGTGGACCTCGGCCGCCTCGGCCAGAGCATTTGGTACGATTACATCACGCGCGATCTCATGACATCGGGCGCGCTCCGCCGTTTGATCGAGCAGGACGCGCTTGCGGGCATGACCAGCAACCCCACCATCTTCGAACAGGCTATCAGCGGGAGCAAGGATTACGACGCGGACATTCGTCGCCTAGCGACGAAAGGACATCGCGCCGACGCGATCTTCGATGCCCTGACCATCGCGGACGTCCAGGCCGCGTGCGACGCGTTCCGGCCGGTGTACGACACGACCAACGGGGTGGACGGCCTGGTCTCGATCGAAGTCTCCCCCGCGCTGGCCCACCAAACCGAGCCGACACTTGCCGAGGCCCGGCGACTCTGGGGTGCGGTGGATCGTCCCAATCTCATGATCAAGATCCCGGGCACCGCCCCCGGCCTGCCGGCAATCGAGCGAGCGATCCGCGAGGGAATCAACGTCAATATCACCTTGCTCTTTTCGGTGGACCGCCATCGTGAGGTCATCGGCGCGTACATACGCGGACTGGAGCAGCGTCTGGCCGACGGGCTTCCCCTCGACCGGGTCGCGTCGGTGGCCAGCTTCTTTGTCAGCCGGGTCGACAGCAAGATCGACCCGTGGTTGGACGCGGCGGATGCCCCGCCCGAGGTTCGCAGCACGGCCGCGATCGCCAACGCGTGCACCGCCTATGACGCGTTCGAACGCGCCTTTCGCGGCCCGCGCTGGGCGCGTCTCGCCGAGGCGGGCGGGCGCGTCCAGCGGCCGCTCTGGGCCTCGACCAGCACCAAGGATCCGCAATTGCCCGATGTGTATTACGTCGAGGCGTTGATTGCGCCCCATACCGTCAACACGTTGCCACCGGCGACGCTCGAGGCCTATCGCGATCACGGTCGTCCCGAGGTTCGATTGCCGGCGGGATTGGCTGCGGCCCCGCACCAGCT
>DATHRW010000417.1:0-16090 GCA_035464955.1 Gemmatimonadales bacterium | reverse complement strand
CAAACAGTGAGTCCCATGCGGCGGGCAGCGGCTCTGTGTCCTTCACCAGAAGGTCCACGATCGTCCAGAATTGCCTCACCCCACTGACGTCGAGAGAGTACGAAGCCGACTGCGAGGGGTCGGCGCGACGATCATGGGGTGTCGCCTCGCCGTTACACGCCCAGACGGCCAACAACATCACGGCCGCGGCCCGGCACAGATTGGTCGTCGTCACCTACTCCACCTCCCACTCGATCCGTTGGCGGTCGGCGAGGGCGGCCTTCAGGCGATCCAAGGCGTCGGGCATGGCGGTCTTTCAGGAGGACCCCATAGGATAGGCCCTGACGGGGTATCGGGCCAGAGTAGGTCCCCCACTTCGTCACTCGGAGCCGAGCCCAAGGGAACATTTGTGACACAACCGACCAGTAGTTGTTCAAACCTGCGCAGTTGGTTCGTGAGCCCTTGACCACTCGTCTCAGCGCCCCCGGGGTGACTCGAACACCCGACCTTCAGTTTAGGAATTAACGAAGTCGACTTTCGGTGAGTGATGTCGAGTAGGCTCAAGTTGCCGTGAGTTGGGCACTTCCGGCGGAACTCTCAATTGTCCTGTGAGGTCCTGTATTGGGGAGTTGGTGGGAGTTTGGGGCACAATTGGGGCACAGGTTGCGCCGGACACTGCATCCGTCCTGCCCGAGCATTAAGTGATGTGCGAGATGGTGTCCCCCCCCGACGCGCCGCCGAGCGCGTCCCAGCGCACGACCATCACGAAGTTCAAATGGCGGCCCCGGCCTGGCAAGGAGGTACTCCCTGGCCCACTTGGCCTCGAGAACTCAGTCTCGGTCAGGCCTCAAATTCTCCTCAAACCCCATCCGCCTCGCCTAGTGGATCGCGGAACGCTCGACTCCCGGGGCTTGATCGGCGCTAGAGGCGCTCCAACAGGGCCTGGAATCGAGGATCGTCTCGGATCGGGTCGAGGTCGGGGTCTTGCTCGATCCACTCCCGATGTCCAAACCCGTTTTCTACCGCCTGCTCTAGGCAGCGGAGCGCCTTGTCGTTTTGGCCGAGTTGGGTATGGACGCAGGCAACGTTGTAGAGCACGCCGGCGTCGGTCGGGTCGATGGCCAGCGCCCGGTGGCTCCAAGCCTCGGCCTTAGTGGTGTCCCCAATTTGGGCGAGGCTGACTGCGCCGAGGTAGAGCGCCCTGGCATCGTCTGGATTGAATTCCAGGTACCGCTCGGCGACCTCAAGCGAGCGCCGGAGCGCGGCTGCATGCTCGGCCGTGTTGCCGAGCGCGTCATGCGTCTGGGCCACGAAGAAGGCCGCCTGGTAGTCTTCTGGCCGGAGTTTGACGGCCTGCTGAAACAGCTCCAGCGCCCGTTCCTTTTTGCCCTGCTGAAAACATGCCCGCCCATAGAAATAGTATCCTTCGTACAACTTGTGGTCGAGTCGAATGGCGGTTTCAAATTCGCTTTGGGCTTCGTCGTACTGCTGGCTCAAGGAGACGGCCAAGCCCCGGGCCGCAT
Organism: Gemmatimonadales bacterium; assembly: GCA_035464955.1. Classification (GTDB taxonomy): domain Bacteria; phylum Gemmatimonadota; class Gemmatimonadetes; order Gemmatimonadales; family GWC2-71-9; genus JABDII01. Next base: position 14,588 of record DATHRW010000417.1, on the reverse strand, counting down.
GGCCCTCGGCCAGCTGGGGGTCCAAATCCAACGCTTTGCGGCTAGCGGCATCGGCCTGCTCGAGGTTCGCTTTGCTCGCGTCCCAGTACATGTAAAGGAACGAGCAGCAGTCGGCGATGCCCGCATAGGCGCGGGCGTAGTCGGCATCGATCTCAATCGCGCGGCTAAACATCTGGCGGGCGTATTCCAGCCCCGACTTCCGGAACTGATGGAAGAACTGCCGACCCCGGAGATAGTACTCGTAGGCCTTGACATCCGCCCGCGGAACAGCCTTCTCGATGGCCTTTTTTTCGTCTTCGCTCAGTACGACCTTGAGCGCCTGCACGATGCTCTCGGCGATGTCATCTTGGATCGCGAAAACGTCCTGCACCTCGCGGTCGTACCGATCTGACCAGAGCTGATAGCCGTCGGCCACGTTGACGAGTTGGGCAGTGATGCGGAGACGATCGCCGGCTTTGCGCACCCCGCCTTCGAGCACGGATGAAACGCCGAGTTTCTCACCGACCTCGCGGACGTCGAGGGTCTTGCCTTTCAGCGCGAACGAGGAGGTCCGGGAGGCGACCTGCAGTCCAGCGAGTTTAGACAGCGCGTTGATGAGTTCCTCGGTGATCCCGTCCGAGAAGTATTCGTTCTCGGCGTCGGCGCTCATGTTGGCAAATGGCAGCACGGCCATCGAGGTGGGCGTGGGGGCTTTGCCATGCCCGGTCGTTCCCTTCGCTGGCTGACCGCGGCCTGCCGCTTCCAGCTGGGCGAGAAGTTCCTCGGCGTTGGCCCACCGCGAATTGGGATCTTTCTCGAGACACCGCATGACGACGCGGGCCAGCGCGGGCGAGGTCACCGCACGGTGTGTTGTCACGGGCTCGGGCGTCTGGGTCACATGTGCCGCGAGTACCTTCTGCGGCGTTTCTCCGACGAACGGGGGTCGTCCGGCAAGGAGTTCGTAGGTCAACACGCCCAGCGCGTAGATGTCCGCCCGGCTGTCAATGTTGGGATCGCCCGCGGCCTGCTCCGGCGCCATGTAGGTGGGCGTGCCGATCGAGACCCCAAAGGTGGTGAGTTGATCCCCCGCTGCGGCATCGCTTACCGCCTTCGCGACGCCGAAGTCCATGACCAGGGCGTGCCGCCCGGTGAGCATCACATTGTCCGGCTTGATGTCCCGGTGCACGACGTTGTTCGCGTGGGCGTAGGCCAACGCGTCGGCGATCTCGCGCACGATTTGAACGGCATCCGGAACGGGCAGCTGCCCCTCACGCACCAGGCGGCCACGCAACGACTCCCCCTCCGCGAAGGGCATCACGTAGTACAGAAACCCTTCGGACTCGCCCGAATCGTAGAGCGGCAGGATATGGGGATGATGGAGGCGCGCGGCGATTCGGATCTCGCGGAGGAAACGCTCGACGCCTAACGCAGCAGCCAGCTCGGGCCGAAAGACCTTCACCGCGACTTTGCGATGATGCTTTACATCTTCGGCAAGGTATACCGTGGCCATACCTCCGGCGCCGAGCTTCCGCTCGACGGCGTACCGGGTGGCCACTGCCGCCTTGAACCGCTCTTGTAGCGTTGCCTCATCCATGGCCCCCGGCATCGGGACCGCAGCCTGTTTCCCAGTGGGATCGGGCGGCGTGGGCGCCCCACAGTTCGAGCAGAAATGTGCCGCCGGAGCGAGGGCGCCGTTACAGGATGGGCAGCTGCGAGTTGACTGGGGCATGGGTGGAGGCAATGAGAATAGCCTCTCACCTGACGGGTCGGCAAGGCCACTCGGGCGGCCGCAACCTTCCGGTGGGCTGGAGAGCCTCGCCCAGGGAACCCACGGCCCATCCTACAGGGGAACCTCCGATCGATGGGCCCTAACAGGGCATCCGGCCAGACTGGGTTCACCAACTCGATAATCGAGCCGTGGGCAAGCAGATCATTTGGGGCACAACTGGGGCACAGACACGACAAATGGCCGCCGGGCCGTCGGCGACCATGCATCGTAACTCCCTGCTGGACACCACGATACTGGGGATATCTCCAGCGCCCCCGGCGTGACTCGAACACGCGGCCTTCAGTTTAGGAATTAACCGAGACGACTTCTGAGGAGTGCTCAGGAGTACGCTTAAGTTGGCATGAGTTGGGCACTTCCGGTGGAGGTCTCACCTGCCCTGTGAGGTCCTGTATCACGGAGTTTGTGGGAGTTTGGGGCACAGTTGGGGTACAGGGAGAGGACCGTCTAATCCTTAGTATTCCAGGTCCATCACCCAGATGTCGCTCTCGAATTTGGCGATCGTGAGATAGAGGCGCTCCGGTCCCACGGTGACGGCACCCGTGGTCAGCGAAGGATCGTCGAGCGCCACGACCTTGGTTGCCCTACCCCCGGTAATCGGGATCCACCAAATGCCCTCCGAGCCGTCCCCGTGGATGGCCCTGATGTAGATTCTCGAACCGTCAGGTGCGATAAGCTGCGGACGTGGAAGGCGACCGTCAGCTTCATTGGCTTGTTAGCCTGCGCCTCATCCCGGCGACTCTTGGCCCAGTGACGCTCGAGCCCATACCGGAAAGAAGCTGTGCACCTCGACCTCATAGGTGCCGGGAGCGATCCAGTCTGCTGGACCCATCCCGCCGACCACTTCCAGAGTTCCCGGGGAGTCGAACGCAGCCATGTTCGCGAGAACCTGAATTCGGTTCAGCACGACATTCCCGCCCGGGTCTTGTTCGTAGACATCGTGGTTTACTCCGAGGAAACGAGCAAATGGGGCCTCCGACTTCGCCTGCCACGAGAAACTCTGCTCCGGACCCAGGACGACGCGCCCGCCCCGCTCAGGTCCAGGCGGGTCGAGATAGACACCGTCGATCGGAACAGCAGAAGTTCCTGATGCAGTCCAGATCTCACGGCCGCGAGCATTGTTCGAACCCGTGAATACGGTGAACCACGTCAACGTCGGCAGAGTCTGCTCGGCGCCCACAACTGGCCGCACGTCCTGCGGGCCCTCGATCGCCACCCACATGTGGACATCGTGCGTCGCCCCAATCTCCTCGCCATCCAACCGGTACTGCGGACAATCCTGAGCAATGACCAGCACCCACGCGCGGCCTTCGAAAAGAAGCAGCGTGCGGTCAGGTGGAACTAGTTCCTGCAAGGGAGCAGGATCGACATACAGCTTGATGACGTCTTCATTGCACTGTTTCCAGAGAAAGCTCTTGGCGTTGCTTTCGTTAGTCTGGGCCATCACAGTCCCAGTCAAGAGCATCATTGCGGCCAGCGCCGGGAGTGACTTACTCATTATCGCCATGGATCTCCTCCTTACACATTGAAAGGTGCTCAGTTCTAGTCAGGCTAACGAAATGCGGTTGAGCGGACGGCGGCCCTCGGCGCTTGCAAAAGTAACGCGGCAGCCCCGCCGGTCCGCTCCAACCGCTTGTTAGGCATTCCGAGCTCGTTCGCTTGGTTCGACACGCGGTGCTACGTCATCGAATCGCGGAATCCCTGCTGGTTCTTGGCTGTTCTGCGTCCGGGGCAGGTACCATTCCCAGCTGCGATAGGAGCTGGTACGCGTCGTAGTAATCGCTCACCGAGGCGATCTTATCCCCCTTGAGTTTGATGACCGAAACACCGCGAATCGAGAATCTGCCGGTGTAGTCACGGTAGTGGGTGCCCGTCATGATCCACTCGACGACCAGCCGATCCCCGGCATCGGAGGCGGACACGAATTCGAATCCCAGATCAGACATATCCTCGAACCCCTCCGCCACTGACTCCCGGATCATCTGATGACCGCGCAAGGGTTCGCCCCATCCGTTCTCTACGGTGGGAACATCCTCGTAGAACGCGTCGTCGGTGTAATAGGTCAAGATCCGGTCGACGTCGCGCGAATCCCATGCCTCTATCCACTCTCTCGCAAAGGCATCCGGAGTCAATGTCGGACTGGACCGCGGTTCCTGACCGCAGGCCGGGAGCATGATTAGCAGAAGGCACAAGAGCGCGAAACGCACGTTCGCGGCGGGCATAGTCCCTCCTTCGCGGCTAGTTCGACGAGTGTAGTGATGATCCATGTACCTGTCTAGTTCCGGCGAGGATGCCTAACGAATCCCGCGTCAGTGGCGGGCCAGCTCGCCCGCCAGGGCACTGATCAACGACTTCCTTCAGTTCCAGCAAGGCCCGGCCACTGCACGCGGTGGTTAGGCAGCCGGATTGCGGACGGCAACGGCCAGCGTGACGAACTCGTTGACCGTCAGGCGCATCAGGTGATCAATCCACTCCTCTTCATTTTTCGGGCGCGGCGATATGGTCTTCCAGAGACCGGACCACGCATCACGATCAGACCCGTGCTCAAATAGGTACATGAGGTCGTCTGCATACGGCTCCACGTACTCGCCTAGGCCCGCTAGTTCCCAATCCTTGTCGGAGATGGAAGGCAGTTCCTTGCGAGAAACCCGAAGCAAATCCACGAGCCGTTCTTCGGGCTGAATATGCTCCAGCGGCAAACCGGCCATGGTAGCAAGGTCAAGGTAATAGCTGAGCCCCAGTGCGGGACCCTCTTAGACAGACGGCCACGATGCTCCTGGAGGCCGGCCTTTGGCCCGGGCTGCGATTCGCTCTTCGGCAGCGCGGACGACAGCTCTTAGCGCTGGGCCTCTTCTAAAGATTCTTCCTAAGAACCGAAACATGTATCGGGCTGCCTAACGACTTGGATTTCTGCTGCGAGAGCAACGTGCTCGGCCCGGGTTGTGAGGTGCAAGCCGAATAACCCGGGAGCGCCCGGCTTACCGCGTCAGCAGCAAATCCTTGTTAGATGTCCGGCGCTAATGAGCCAGTTTGATCTGGTCCACCACCGAGAGATCTACTCGGTAGACGTGGGACGGCCCGTCACGGTGACTCGTGAAGTAAAGGATCCCCTCGTCCAACGACACCCACGGCCCGTACTCATACTCCGCAGTGTTGATCTCAGGACCGAGGTTCACCGGAGTCACCCACTGGCCCGACGCTAGCCAGGTCACGTAGAGGTCATCCCCACCGAACCCTTCCGGGTGGTCGGTGATTGCGAGGATCATCCACGTCTCGTCGGGACTGACCCAGAGGTCTGGCTGGCTGAGTTCGTCGTTGAGTGGTGCCCCCAGGTGTGTGGCCCGACCCTCAGCGTCGATCCGGTACAGGTCGGATTGTCCAAGGCTGCCGTCTCTGCGGGAGGCAACCCAGATCCCCGAGTTGGTGATGCTCGGGTGGATATCTGGCGCGTCGGAGTTGAGCTCGGTTTCGACGAGTCGAGGGTCGCTCCAGCCATCGGCGGCTCGATCTAATCGCCACACGTTCATGTCTCCACCCTCGTCGCTGTGGGAGACCGGGCGGTTCGACGTAATCAACATGAAGGATCCGTCCGGCGAGAAGCGTGGCGCGCGATCGCCCCAGCGCCCTGAGAACGAGGCGACTTCGGGCGTGGCCCACCCGGCGGCCGTCCGGCGAGCAACCAGGATAGTCTGCTCATCGAAGGACTCACCGATCTCGGAGTACCAGAGGTCACCAGTGGTGGGGTCGATCGCTGGAAAGGTCTGGCTTCCTTCCGTCGAAGTGACCACCTCATCGACGATCTCGACCACGGTCGGCGGGTCGCCTTGAGAGCCGTTCGTCGCACTCTGGTCCGCCCCCGTTCGGTCCCCCGTACAGCCGGCCAATATGGCCGCCAACAGCACCACTCCGAACTTCCCCATCATCCACCTCCCAGCGAGGACATCTAACGGATTGCACTTCAGCTGCGGCGCACCTGGCGGCCGCAATCCCATTAACAGAGTTGACCACCAGAAGCGGCCGCCAGCGCCGGCAGCTGCAAGAGCCGGTTAGGTGGCCGACTCGGTGAAGCCCGAAGTGGCTATCGTCGAGCCGATCGTGACCGCCTGGCCTGATAAGTGGCTCAGCGGTCGGCTGTATCAGACACCTGTCGTGGGAAAAAGCTCGCGGCATCGTAATAGTCCGATAACCGCACGATCCTGCCGTTCGCGATCTCCGCCACGGCCGCACCTCGGCCAGTAATGTGCTGATTGGTGACCGGCCCGCTCGGGCTCGGCCCGGTAAACGTGGCCGTCCATGTCCACTCCCCTACAACACTCTGCCCGTCCGAAAAGGACGAGGTAACCTGCCAGTGGTAGTCCGGTGAGACCGCGATGACATCACGCATAAACGCTCGGACGGCGGCCGCACCCTCACCTCGAAATCCCCATGCGAAGTCCTCGTGAACTCCCGTTGGGCCCAGCAAGCTATCGATCGCGAGCGAGTCATGGCGATTCCACGCATCGACGTACGCTTGAAGCACGGCCTCTGGCTTGTCGGCAGCCGGCGTCTGAGCGGTAGGTGCGCAGGCGGTCACGACCGCTCCAAGAAGTACAGCCCGCGCAATCTTCATAACGACGCTCCTCATCTAGGACGGGTAGGCGGTGCAGCAATCCATAGCTCGGACCACCTAACGAGGAATAGACTGCAGAAATTTGCCTCCATCCTGCGAGTTCCGCCACACGGCTCCTGGGCCCGAATACTCCAGTGGAGGTCCGGGCACAACTGGGCCACAGGAACGAAAAACGACCTCCAAGCCGCTTGAGGTCGTTCTCCTTAACTCACTATTTCACAATCTGTTAGCTCAGCGCCCCCGGGGTGACTCGAACACCCGACCTTCAGTTTAGGAAACTGCTGCTCTATCCACCTGAGCTACGGGGGCCAACCCGAAATTAAGGCCGCCGCGCGCCACCAAGTCAACCAATTTCCCCCGCTCACGCACCGATCAGCGTGTGCACTGGCGCGCCGTTCAGTCTGGCACTGCCATTGAGTGCGTCGATGGACAGGAGAAACGCCCACCCCGCGACCGACGCGCCCAGCCCCGTCGCCAGGTCCTTTGCCGCAAGCGCGGTTCCGCCGGTCGCGATCACGTCGTCCACGATCAGCGCGCGTGAACCCTCGGGAAAGGCATCGACATGCGCCTCGAGCGAGTCGGCCCCGTACTCGAGCTCGTAACTCTGCTCCACCGTCTCCCAGGGCAGCTTCCCCGGCTTCCGAACCGGGACGAACCCGGCGCCCAGCTTCTCGGCAATGGCGCCACCCAGGATGAACCCGCGGGCCTCGATCCCCACCACGTGCGTCACCCCGTCCCGACGAAACGGCTCGGCCATGGCACCGATCACCTCCTGGAACAACACCGCATCCTGGAGAATCGGAGTGATGTCCTGGAACATGATGCCGGGCTTGGGATAGTCCGGAATGGCGCGGAGCTTCTGCATCAGGCGGCGCGTCAGGTCGCTGGTCATGGTCGAAGGGGTGTCCTCTGTTGAGATTCGTGGGTCAGCGTACGTCGAACGAGGTGCCGGCGATTTCGTCAGGGGGCAGTTCGGTCACGTCGAAGCCGGTCACCCGTGCCAGGCTCGGCCCTTCACGCAGGTCGCGCTCGAGCCGCGCCATCGCGTCGGTCGCGCCCGACGCCACCACCTCCACCGATCCGTTCAGAAGGTTTCGCACCGAGCCGACGATGCGGAGCGTCTGGGCACGGCGCAGCACGAACCAGCGGAACCCCACTCCCTGCACCCTACCGCTCAGGACGTAGCGCCGCGCGATCATGCCGACTGCGCTCGCCGCCTTCGGTACCAGACCATGTAGACCCCGAGCACGAGGACCATGAGCGGAAGCAAGTACAACAATGCCTTCCGGGTGTACGCGTGCACCGCCGCGACCCGAAGCGTTTCCTCATGCCGGCCGAGGAGGAACCCGATGTACACCAGAACACCGGACCAGATGCCCGCGCCGAGTGCGGTGAACCCGACGAAGCGGGCCAGGTTCATCCGGGCGATCCCGGCCGGCACCGAGATCAGCTGCCGCACCACCGGCACCAGCCGGCCAATGAAGGTGCCGATCTCGCCGTGACGGCGGAAGAACGCCTCGGACCGGTCGAGCTTGTCGTTCGACACGAAGAAATAGCGGCCGTGCTTCCGGAGAAAGGGCTCGCCCACCCACACCGCGATGTAATAATTGAATAGTGCACCCAGGATGCTACCGAGCAATCCGGCGCCGGCCGCGACGTAGGCATTCATCTGCCCCTTCGCGGCCAAGTACCCCGCCGGCGGCAGCACGACCTCGCTCGGAAACGGCACGAACGAGGACTCAATGAACAGGAGCGCGGTGATGCCCGGGTATCCCAGTGCGAACATCGTATCGGTGAGCCAGCGGATGGCGATTTCGAACATGGGCTACTTGGGAAACCCGTGCTGGCCCACCAACGGGACGAACCTGACGCCGCCCAGGCTCTCGCGGCGGAACTCCTCTCCGTTCCGCGTGATCAGGGTGAGCTCCTGGTTCTCGCGGTCGCCGAGCGGCACGACCAGCCGGCCGCCTTCGGCCAGCTGCTCGAGCAAGGGCGCCGGTACCTCCGGCGACGCCGCGGCGACCAGGATCGCATCATAGGGTGCGAAGGCGCTCCATCCCAGCGTGCCGTCGCCGACCAGCACCGTGACGTTCCGGATCTCGATCTCCTCCAACGCCGCTCGGGCGGTGTCGGCGAGCGCACGATGTCGCTCGACGCTGAATACCATGCTCGCCAGGACGCCGAGCAGCGCCGTCTGGTACCCCGACCCGGTGCCGACCTCCAAGACCTTTTCGTAACCGGTCAACTGGAGGGCCTGAAGATACATGGCCTGCACCAACGGCTGTGAGATGGTTTGGCCGTTGCCGATCGGCAGAGGCGAATCCTCGTACGCCCGGTGCCGTACGCTCTCCGGCACGAAGGCGTGACGGGGCACCTGGTGGATCGCCGCGAGCACGGCCATATCGCGGATGCCCTTGCCGCGTAGGATCTCGACCAGCTGCGTGCGGTAGCCGCCGTAGCTGTCGCCCTGCCCTACGTTTCGAGATCCCATGCGTGCACCGTTTCGATCAGATCGTAATTGGTGAGATCCATGTGGAGCGGTGTCAGCGACACGTAGCCCTCGGCCACGGCCCGGTGGTCGCTGTCCTCACCGCCGGTCCAGGTGACCGTGCCGCCGCCGATCCAGAAGATCTCCCGTCCCCAGGGATCCTGCATCCTGGTCAGGGACTCCGAAAAAAACCGGCTGCCCAAGCGGGTGATCTTGAGGCCCCGCACCTCCGACGCCGGCCGGTCCGGCAGGTTGATGTTGAGAATCGTGTCGGCCGGGAAGTCGCGCACCGAGGTGATGCGCTTGACCAGGCCGGTGAGGATGTCCTTGTAGGTCGCGAGCGTCTCGGGCGAATGGCCGGTGAACGAGATGGCGACGCCCGGCACGCCAAGCGTTACACCTTCCATGGCGGCGGCCACCGTGCCGGAGTAGAGCACGTCCTCGCCCATGTTGGGACCGTGGTTGACGCCGGAGAATACGAACGACGGCCGGTCGGGTAACAGGCCGCCCAAGGCCAGGAGCACGCAGTCGGTGGGGGTGCCGTCGACCTGAAAGGCGCCATCGGGCCGTCGAGCGGCGCGAATGGGCCGGTGCATGGTGAGGGAATGCGAGGTGCCGCTCTGCTCGCGGTCCGGCGCCACGACCGTGACCTGGCCCACGCTCTGGCACGCCTCCGCGAGGAGGCCGATGCCGGGCGCGATGATGCCGTCGTCGTTGCTGACGAGAATGTGCATCCGGTGAATTTAAGCCGGTGGCTCGGTCGGCGGTGGTTCCCGGCCGGCGAGGATGTCCACCGCCTCGTCGAGGCCCGCACGCAACTCGGAAATGGTCTCCTGGCCCAACGCCAGCTTGGCCATCTGCTTGAGCTGTCCCTCGCGCCGGTAGTGGTCGATCTGCTGCCGGGCGCCCTCGATGGTGTACTTCTCGGTGTAGAGCAAGTTCTTCACTAACATGATCAGCTCCACTTCCTTGCTCTTGTACACCCGGTTCCCGGCCCGGTTCTTGGCAGGACTGAGAAACCGGAACTGGCTCTCCCAGTAGCGGAGCACGTGCGGCTTGAGGTCGGTGAGGTCGCACACTTCACCGATCGAGTAGAACTCCTGCATCGTTCGTGGCATCGTTAGGCCCACCGTTCCGCTTTCAGGTCACGCCCCATGAGCTCGGCCACCGTCTCGCGCGGCGGCTTCCCCTCGAACAGGATCTCCGCCACCTTGGCGGTGATCGGCATTTCCACGTGGTGCTTTGCGGCGAGACGCACCGCGGCGTGGGCGGTGTTGACGCCCTCGGCCACCGTGCGGTGCCGGGCGGCGTACGCCTCGAGTGTGTCGCCCCGGCCCAGGGCCACACCCAAGGAATGGTTCCGGCTCTGAGGCCCGAAGGCCGTGAGCACCAAGTCGCCCATGCCGGCCAGCCCAGCGAAGGTATGCGGGTCCGCCCCCAGCGCATCGCCGAGCCGGGCGATCTCGGCCAGGCCACGGGTGATGAGTGCCGCACGCGGGTTATGCCCCATTCCCAGGCCCTCGAGAATGCCCGCAGCGATGGCGATGACGTTCTTGAGCGACCCGCCCAACTCGACCCCGCCCACGTCGGTATTGGTGTAGATCCTGAGTCGTGGCGCCGAGAACACCTCTTGCGCGCCCTCGGCATGGCTCAGCTCGTCCGACGCCGCAACCACCGCGGTGGGCTGCCCGTCATAGACCTCGCGGGCGAAACTCGGCCCCGACAGCACCGCGAGCGGCCGGCCCGGCAAGCAGTCGGCCAGGACCTCGTGCATGAGCTCGAGCGTGTCGGTTTCGATGCCCTTGGTGGCGCTGACCACCAGGGTATCGGCGCCGACATGACCACCGAGTGCCGCGACCACCGAGCGTACCGCATGACTTGGAATCACCGAGAGCACTACCGGCGCGCCTGCAACCACCTGCGCCGCATCATTCGAGGCACGGATGGATTCCGCAAGCGGGCATCCCTCGAGGAACACCGGGTTCTCGTGCCGGCGATTGATACCGTCCACTACCTCCGGCTCGTAGGCCCAGAGCCGAACCTCGTGTCCCTTCTGTGCCAGGACGTTGGCTAGAGTCGTGCCCCAGCTGCCGGCCCCCAAGACGGCGACCGTCGTCATGACTCGCTCGCCCCCGCAGCACTCTTGGCACTCGTGGCGCGGCGGCCGAACCGGTTCTCCGTGCCGCTCAACAGGCGCCGGATATTACTCCGGTGCATATAGATGATGAGCACCGCCAGGGCGATGTCGAACCAGATGGTGCCGCGGCGTCCGGGCTGGAACAGATAGACCGCGACCGGATAGACCGCTGCGGCACTGATCGATGCCACAGAGACGTAACCGGTTGCCGCGACGAGCCCGATCCAGACGACTAGGGCAGCAGCCGCGGCCAATGGCGAGACGGCAATGACCACGCCACCGGCTGTGGCCACGCCCTTCCCACCCTTGAACCTGAGGAACGGCGAGAACATGTGCCCCAAGACGGCGGCCAGGCCGCAGCCGAGCCCGAACAGGAGCGACGGCCTGGCCAGCGGTGCGATGGCCAGGACGGCGACCGTGCCCTTGGCGATGTCGAACAGGCCGGAGGGGACCGCGTACTTCCAGCCCATCACCCGGTACAGGTTGGTCGCTCCCAGATTCCCGCTGCCTTCGTGCCGGAGGTCGACACCCTTGGCGCGGGCGAGCAGGAAGCTCGACGGGATGGCTCCTATGAGGTAGCAGAGGACGAGGGCCGCGACGGCCGTGGCCATCAGCGCGCCCCGGCGCGCTGGCGCAGCTTGAGCCGAATGGGCGACCCGGTGAAGCCCCAGTGGCGTCGGAACCCGTTGATCAGATAGCGCTGGTACGACTCGGGGACTGCGGCCGGCCGGTTACACACGATGGCGAACCGAGGCGGCGCGGTACCGATCTGTGACCCGTAGAGCAACTTGATCTCCTCGCCGGGCTTCTGCGGCGGTGCCGCCCGCTCGATCAACTCCTGCAGCACCCGGTTCACCTCCGCCGTCGCCACGCGGTGCTCACGAGCCTCGGCTACCTCGAGGATCAGGTCGAGCACCTTCCGGGCCCTTAGCCCCGTGAGCGCCGACGCATAAAGGAAAGGCACATGCGCCAGGAAGGGGGCCCGCTCCGTTATGGCGCGCTGTCCTTCTTTCGCGGTGTTCGCCTCTTTTTCCTCGACCAGATCCCACTTGTTCACCACCACGATCAAGCCGGCTCCCCGGTCCCACGCCATGGTGGCAATCCGGAGATCCTGCACATGAAGCCCCACGGTCGCGTCCACGAGGAGGACCGAGACCTGGGCCCGGTCGAGTGCCCGGGCAGTGCGGAGCGAGGAGTAGAACTCAATATCATCTTCTACTTTAGTTCGTTTTCGTAAGCCCGCGGTATCAATGAAGTTGAGGATCTTGCCGTGATAGCGCAAGACCGAATCGGTCGCGTCCCGGGTGGTGCCGGCCTCTGGGGCCACGACATGGCGGTCCTGGCCGAGCAGGCAGTTCACCAGCGAGGACTTGCCCACGTTGGGCCGGCCGACCACCGCCACCTGGATGGTCTCCTCGCCCTCCTCGGGTGCCACCGGCGGCAATTGCTCTACGATGACGTCCAGCAGGTCGCCGCTGGCCTTGCCGACCGCTGCCGACACGGCGTGGGGATCTCCCAGTCCCAGGGCATAGAAGTCCAGGTGGGCCGTGGTATCGGGCAGATGATCCAGCTTGTTCACCGCTACCACCACCGGCCGGCCCAGCTTCCTCAACAGGCCGGCGATCTCCTCGTCCACCGGATGGAGCCCCTCCTTCCCGTCCACCACCAGGAGGATCAGGTCGGCCTGGGCCACCGCCAGTTCCACTTGGGTACGGATGGCCCGGTCCATCTGGTCGCGCGATTCGGGTATCAGCCCACCGGTGTCGATCAGCCAGAAGGCCCGGCCCTGCCACTCGGCCTCCCCGAAGTTCCGGTCGCGGGTCGTTCCCGGCCGGTCGGACACGATGGCCGGACGACCTCCCAGGATCCGGTTGAATAGTGTGGACTTGCCCACGTTGGGCCGGCCGACGATGGCGACGGTGGGCTTGCTCATGAGGTCATCGCTCCGGCGAGAGCGTCGGTGAAGTGGCTGGAGAGCCGAACCTCCACGCCTGAATCCCGGGCCAAGTCGGAGAAGGATACGTCGTCGATGAAGAGCCCGTCATCGTTCACCGCCTCCGCGGGCAGGAGGGCCAGATCCAGTTGGCCGGCATTCTGGAGCGCGTCGCGGAAGCCTTGGCCCGGGAGGAGCCCTGCGGTCGTGACCGAACTGCCGAACACCGTATTCTGGAGTGCGTGGATTTCGAAGGTCGCACCGGTTGCCGATTCCAGGGGGCCGAGCAGCAATGGCATCAGCTGCCCCATGGACGTCCCCGTGAACACCCCGATCCGCCGACCCGCCCAACCGCCGATCGCATCGGTCTCTTCCATAATTCGTTGCTCCAGATAGCGCACCGCGCCGACCCCGTTTTCCACCTGCTCGAACCCGTCGTACTCATTCGCGGACGGAAGCTCGACTCCGGCGCGGAGATAGAGCTCGTCGGCCCCGTGGGCCCAGGTGATGCCCCGCTCACGGCGGGCGACGGTTGCACGTCGCCGGACCAACTCGAGCGCCGCGCGACACTCGGCGTCGGTCGGTTCCCGCACCAGGCTGTGCTTGCTGTACTCGGTCAGCCCTACCGGCACGACCGACACGCTCAGGACCGGGTCGCCCATCTGGTACAGGTCTTTGAGCGTCTGCTCGAGCACGACACCGTCGTTCACCTGGGGCGACAGCACTACCTGGGTATGAAACTGGATGCCGTGGCGGGCGAACTCGTGCAGCTGCTCCAGCACGTCCGGCGCGTCGGGGTTCCGGAGCAGGTAGCGGCGCACCACGGGGTCGGTGGCGTGCACCGACACGTAGAGCGGCGACAGCCGGTACTCGATGATGCGGGCGATGTCTTTCTGCTTGAGGTTGGTGAGGGTCGCGAAGTTGCCGTAGCGGAACGAGAGCCGGTAGTCGTCGTCCCTGATGTAGAGCACGTCGCGCATGCCGGGCGCGAGCCCGTCGACGAAACAAAAGTCGCAGCGGTTGGCGCAGCGCCGAATCCGGGGCGGCTCGAGCACGACCCCCATGGGCAGGTCTTCGGTTCGCTCGATGTCGAATTCGACCGTCTGGCCGTCGGGTTGGCGGGCCAGGAGGCGGAATTGGTCGTCCGCGGTATGGAACTCCCAGTCGAGGAAGTCCTCGAGCTCCCGGTCGTTAACGGCCAGGACCTGGCTGCCCGGCTCGAGCCCGATTTCGGCCCCGATGGAGTCGGGGTGGACGGCGACGACCTTGATCAAGTGGTTCCAGGCGTTGAAGACGCCGAAAGGTCGCGGTTACGTGGCCTCCCTGGCAAGGCTCGGGCCAGCTCGGGACAGGTGATCCCATGCTCTCATTACTCTTGCGTCCCGGGACCCCAGACCGTAAGCTGTGTCCAGCTTTGCGCGCACCTCAGAACCGGTTGAACCATCAACGTTGTGAGGCCCGTCCTATGCTGCTCTCCCGTTTGTCAGCTCGATTCGTCCTTACCACCCTGGCCCTGGCCGGGGCCGCGGCCCTACTGGTCCGTCCCACGGCGCTCGACGCCCAGGCCCAGGCCACCACTGGCGTCATCCGCGGCACGGTGTCGGATTCGGCCGGCAGCCCGCTGCCGGGCGCCGAGGTGGTGCTCCGGAACACGGG
>DATHRW010000416.1:0-4233 GCA_035464955.1 Gemmatimonadales bacterium | reverse complement strand
CGCACCACACATTCGCTTCTCGGAAAGGGTGCGACGCGACAGGGACGGAGGGAGATCTCCGAACAGTGTGGACTCACGGAAATGCAAGTCCTCCAGTTGGTCAATCACGCCGATCTTTTCCGCATTCGGGGGGTGGGCCGAGAATACGTTGAGCTGCTCGAAGCTGCCGGGGTCTCGACCGTGGTCGATCTCTCGTTGCGAACTGCCGACACTTTGCACCAGAGGCTGATCAAGGTGAACGCCAAGCGGCAGCTGGTGCGCAAGGTCCCGACCTTGGCCCAAGTCCGTGTGTGGGTCTCATCCGCCAAGCAATTGCCACGGGCGGTGAAGTACTAGCACGAATGTGGTCTCGAAGCAGTCACGGCCTCAAGGAGTAGTGCATGCGCTTCTTGGGGCCGTGCCGCATACCTTTCCTTAGTTCTCCCAGGAGGCCGGGACGTGGCCTTTACCGTTGCCAAGATCAAGATTTGCTGCATCACGAGTCAGGCCGAGGCGGATCTGGCCATCCGCCATGGCGCGCATGCCCTGGGGCTCGTCTCCGCCATGCCGAGTGGTCCCGGGGTCATTCCCGAACCGCGAATCGCCGAAATCGTCGCCCAGGTGCCCAGGTCGATCGACACGTTTCTGCTGACCTCGGCCGTCGATCTGGACACGCTCCAGGCCCAGCAGGCCCGGACCGGCACGAACACGTTGCAGCTCTGCGACCGCGTGCCGTCAGAAACACTGGGCGCACTTCGGCATCGTCTTCCTCGGCTGCGGCTGGTCCAGGTTATCCATGTCACCGGACCCAAGGCTGTGCAGCAGGCGCTCGAGGTCGCCCCCCTGGTCGATGCCGTCCTGCTCGACTCCGGCCAGCCGGATGCGCCGGTCAAGGAGCTGGGTGGAACCGGTCGCATCCATGACTGGGCCCTGAGCCGGGAGATCGTGTCCCGAGTTCCGGTGCCCGTCTACTTGGCCGGGGGGTTGAGTCCGGAGAACGTTGCTGATGCGATTCGGGCCGTAGGGCCCTTTGGGATCGACGTGTGCTCCGGCGTCCGGAGGGCCGGCCGACTGGATGCGGGAAGACTCCAGGCGTTCTTCGATGCCGTCCTGTGCGCGTGACAATGATGAACTTGAGCCCTGCCGGCCATCGTGGTCCCTGTTGGCCGATCGGATGGCTTTGTTATCTTCCTTTACTCTTCGCCTTGGGCACGGTGCCGCCCTGGCTTCGGACGGCGATCGGGGCAAGGCCCGAAGGTGCGAAAGCGTGCCTCAGGTCCGGCGAGAGTCGTCCTAACTGGAGACTTGTACCCTCATTCACGGAGTAGTGCCATGCAGCTGTCGTCGCGAAAGACATTCCTAATCGGCGCGATTCTCGCGCTCGCCGTTGGCGTCAGTGCTGCGGTGGCGAGTGCGAACCTCCCGGCCTCATCGGCCGGCTCCATCACGGTATACAAGACGGCGACCTGTGGGTGCTGCTCGAAATGGATCGATCACCTCCGCGCAAGTGGATTCACCGTCGATGCGAAGGATGTAACCGAAGCGGCTTTGGTCTCGATGAAGCGCGACGTCGGTGTTCCCTCGGAGCTCGAGTCCTGCCACACTGCCATCGTCGATGGATATGTAGTTGAGGGCCACGTGCCGGCCGATGTCATCCGAGAATTCCTGGACGAGCACCCCAAGGCTGTCGGGCTGGCTGTCCCTGGGATGCCCTTGGGATCACCCGGCATGGAAAGCGACGTCAAGCAGCCCTACAACGTGCTGGTGTTCGACGCGAGCGGCACGAGCAAGGTGTATCGCAGCCGCTGAGGTCGGCGAACTCTCCTTCGGCGGGAGGTCTTGGGTGCGGAGGATAGTGTTCTCGGCGGTGGGGAGTCTCGGCGCCTCGTTCGCGTCGATGGTGTGTTGCTCAGGCCCGGTCTTCCTCGCGACAGCCGGACTTTCGGGCGCTGGCCTGGCGGCAACGTTCCGTCCGTATCGGCCGCTGTTCATCGGCCTCATGGCCCTCGCGCTGTGGCTGGGCTTTGCAACGCTCGAGCGCGAGGACCGGGCCTGCGAGGCCGCGAAACCCTGCGCCGATGCGAAGGTCCGCCGCCGCATGCGCGCCGTCCTGTGGTTCGCGACTGCGGTGTCCTTCATGCTCGCCGCGTCGTCCGTGTGGGCGCCGTGGGTCGTCTGATGCGTGAGCTGGACCGTCACGACTGCGGGCGCCGGGGCCCGGGCGAAGGATTCGTGGGTACGGGGCACGTAGGGCACTGGTCGGACAACGCCGCGTTGGAGTAGCGATGCTCACTCGCCGGGTGTTTGTGGGTCGAACCGCCGCCGCCGCAGCGGCATTGGCGTGGCGCATGCCGGCTCCCACCGCGTCGGTTGTCATACGCGGCGGCACCGTGTACGACGGGACCGGTGCTCCGCCCATCCGTGCCGACGTCGCGATCGACGGCGACCGGATTCGCGCGGTCGGGACCAACCTCCAGACGACAGGCAGCACGATCATCGACGCGCGCGGCCTCGCCGTCGCCCCCGGTTTCATCGACATCCACTCGCACTCCGATCTCGAGCTCCTGGTCGAGCCCCGGGCCCACAGCAAGATTCGGCAGGGGGTCACGACGGAGATCATCGGGCAGGACGGGGGGTCACTCGGGCCGTGGCGCAACGGCCCGCCGCGTGAAGACGATCGCCCCCCTGACGTGACTGAGTTCTTCCATCGATTGTCTCGCTCCGGCTCCGCGGTCAACGTAGCGAGCATGATCGGTGCGGGAACGGTGCGGCATGTGGTCATCGGCGACGTGGACCGGCCGTCAACCGCTGAGGAGCTCGACCGAATGGTGGCGCTCGTCAGGGACGCGCTGGCCCACGGGGCCTGCGGACTCTCGAGCGGCCTCGAGTATGTGCCCGGTGGCTTTGCCGATCTGGCAGAACTCGTGGCCCTCGCCCGACCCCTCGCGAAGTCCGGGCTCCCATACGCCAGCCACATCAGAAACGAGGACGATCGGCTCCTCGCCGCCGTTGAGGAAGCCCTGGCGGTGGGCCAGGGGGCCGGGGTACCGGTCCAGATCTCCCATCTCAAGGCCCAGGGGCAGCCGAATTGGTGGAAGGCCGAGCCGGCGCTTCGGGCCATCGAGGCGGCCCGGGCTGCCGGAGTGGACGCGACCTTCGATCGTTATCCATACGTGGCCTATAGTACCGGCCTCGGTTCGCTGTTTCCGCTGTGGTCCCGCGATGGTGGAACGGACGCATTCCTTGCCAGGCTCGCCGACCCGACCCTGCTGCCGCAAATCGAGGAAGCCGTCCGAAACAAAGTCGCCCGGCTCGGGTCGTGGGACGCCGTTCAGATCACCGCAACCCGATCCGACAGCTTGGCGTGGACCAGGGGTAGGCGGCTCGGAGCGCTGGCCGCCGAGCGCGGGGTCGATCCGTACCAATTGCTGCTCGAGATTTCGCGATTGGACCGGAACGGTTCCGGAATGGTGGGATTCGGCATGAGCGAAGAAAACACGGCCCGGATCCTCGCCCACCCGCTGTGCATGATCTGTTCCGACGGCTCGGCCCTGGCGGTGGACGGGCCGCTCGCCGAGGGATCACCCCATCCCCGGTCGTTCGGCACATTCCCACGCGTGTTGGGATGGTACACGCGGGATCAAGGAGTGATGCCGCTCGAGACCGCGGTGCACAAGATGACCGGCATGCCGGCGGCCCGCGTGCGACTCCACGATCGGGGCGGCATCCGAGCCGGTGCCTATGCGGACATCGTCGTGTTCGATCCGGTAACCGTGGCCGACCGCGCAACCTTCGAGAATCCCTTCCAATACCCGGTCGGCATCCGCCATGTGATGGTGAATGGGATGCTCACGGTCCGTGACGGCGAGCACACCGGCGCCCTGCCTGGAAGGCCGCTCAGACCCTGACGGCCCTATAACCGGCCTCCGCAGCCCGGTCAGTGGCACAAGGCGTCAAGGAATCACCGCGCGGCCGATCGTGTTGGCATCGGTGCCAAACCACATGGTGCGTGTTGGTTGGTGAAACACCATATGCCGCACTGAGCCGGCGCCGCTCGGAATCTCGGTCACGCTGAAGAACTGCTCGGTGCGCGGGTCGAAGCCGACCAAGCGGTTGGGGTGAGGGCCGGTTTCGACGAACCACAGCCTGTCGAGATGGTCCACGGCCATGGCATATGGCAGCGAGGCGGCGCCACCCGGCGCGGCCCACTCCCGGACGGCTCCCGAGGCGGGATCCAATTGGCCAAGAAACCCG
>DATHRW010000415.1:0-7654 GCA_035464955.1 Gemmatimonadales bacterium | reverse complement strand
CCCGAGGCAAGAATTCGTTGCCGAAGCGGAGGCGCTGCGACGCCGGCTTCCGGAGCTCGATTATGCCCATGCGGTGGCAGGCTTCGCGCGACCCATCGCACTCTTGGAAGACGGCCATAGTCGACTGGCACACGTGCAACTCGCATCCCATACCCATCCGGAGCTGTTGGAAGTCGAGTTCCTTCAGGTCACACCGGAACCGGGCCGGTTGACTGCCTGGACCTGGCAAGACGCCCAAGCTAAATGAACTCCACTCTATCCCCAGCTGGGCCGGGAGGTCACCATGTTCCGTTATGTCCAGATCGTAAGAGCGGCTATCAGGCAGTCGGTTCGCGCGCTCATGGAGCACCGCCCACCTATGGCGTTCCTGGTGCTGGTTGCGCTGACCTGTCCTGCCGGCGCTCTGGCCCAGAGCCCTGAGGAGGTGGGCGCCATCCTGAAGCGATTTGCGGAGGATTACCGCGTCGATCCCACGCTCACAGAACCGGTTGTGTTTGGGGTTCGGGTGGACGGTCGATGGTGGACGGTCAGGGCACGTCCGGTGTCCGCCGGTTCGCCAGTGGCTGTCACCGTGAGCGACGGCAAGCCCTCCGAGCGGACGTTCTTCTTCTTCCTCGACGGCGAGACCCTGCGGAAGCTCGACGCGGGTGAACTCAACCCCCGCACGGCCCTGGGCAAGACCCGCCATTCGGATCCCGCCCCCATGGACATCGACCCTACTCACCCCGATGTGGTGTGGGACGATGCCTTTAACCGGAGGGTCAATGCCGTTGCCAACCACTTCTGGATCCGAGGCACACCAGAGTTTCTTGCCTTCAATCCCGGCGCCAGCCGCGTCCTGCACGGGGCAAACGCGGTACTCCTCCATTACGCGCAAGGATTTCGCAGCGTCTGGTACCAGATCGAACCGGGTCAGCACATCAACGCTGATCCTGGCGATCAGGTCAATCCGTTTCCCTCGCTGTTCATCTTCGTGAACGGAAAAGCGAAAGCGAGAATTGGAGGCGTGGAAACCGACGTTGAGAGGGGAACGGCGACGTTGATCCCTGCCGGCGTGAGCCACGAGTTTTGGAACCCGTCCGAAGCGCCCTTCGAGTTCATCCTGATCATGTTTGGAGAGGGGGCGTAAGGGAGGCTGCGTCGCTGTCAGAATCTGCCGGTTTGAATCGACATACCGCGGCAGGTACGGCCTCCCCTCCCCCTGCCCTAGGGATAACCCTAATCATGATTCCGAGGCCTTACCGGACTTGGGAAGACACATACCATAGCCGGCATCAGACAACTTCCGACGGATGATTCTTCGGGAGCCCACCTTTCGGGTGGACGGCGCCCTTCGAAGCCCCATTCCCGGTGGGCGCTGCGGCCAATCAGTTCATTGGACGGCAGCGTCGGAGGGAACGCTGTCAGTCGTCGCGATGATGTCGAGGAGTTGGGACACCGACGGCATGAGGTCTTCAGTCCAGCACGCGGCCAATTGAGCCCCGCAGCGTCTCGAGCCAATTCACGACGACGACAAGCTGCGCCGCGCCCTCTCGCACCTTGATCATCACGAAGCGCTTCCCGTCGGGGTGCACATCAAAGTTAGTGTGCGTGGAGTTGGTGGCGTATGGGCCACGGAGCATCACCTCGGGGATGCCCGGGGAGAACACCGGGTCTGTTCGAACCGACACCGCGAGAATGGCGTCACCCTGTCGATAATAGAGTTCCCGGCCATCCGGTGCCCACACCGGCTCCGTGCCTCCTTCTGGCGACACCTGCCACCGCCCGTCGCCATGCGGGAACGGTTGGACGTACACCTGTGAATGCCCCGTCTCGTCCGAGACGTAAGCCAAGAACCGTCCATTCGGTGACACGGCTGGTGAGCGCTCATTGGCCGGTGTTTGGACCAGCGGCTCGGGGCCACCGTCAGCGTCCAAGGTCCAGAGCCAGAGATCGCGACCAGTTTCGGAGCTGTTTTCGCGAACGACAACCTGCCGCCCATTCGGCGCCCAGGAGGTCTCCCACTGCTGGCGCTCGCTGTGGAACACCTGTTCCTCCACGGTCGCCCCGTCGGCACGCCTCCGGTAGATGTTGGTGCCCTCTTCTGTGTCCCGCTTTGTGTACGAGACATATCGGCCGTCGGGTGTCCACGATGGGTAGAAGTTCTGACCTCCCAGGGTGAGCTTCGAGAACTCGGTGCCTTGGGAAGCGTACGTCCAGATGGTGCCTCCACCTCCATCCAGCAGATGCACGGCTATCAGCCGCCCGTCACGCGAGAATCGTGGCCCGAAGGACGGCGACACGGGGGTAGCGATGACTCGCTCTCCCCCCTGCCGGTCGACCAAGACGAGCGACCGCGAGGCCTCGGCATCGATGGAGGCGTACACGAGGGTTCCATTCCGAGCGAGGGCGTATTCAGCCATTACCCGGTCCGTGCTGAGGCCTTCTTCCACCGGTACACCGGGTCCCGTGAGCTCCAGACGATCGAGATCGAACGGCGCGGCACGCAAGACGCCATCTCGGCTGGCATACAGAATGTGTCCCGATTCGGTGTACACCGGGCTCCGACCCTCGGCCAGATGGCGCACGACTTTCGTCTGCAGGTCCACCACGCTCACGCGTGCCTCACCTGCCGTTCCAAACACTGTTGTGAAGAGCGCCGCGCGGCCATCTGGTAGAAATGTTGGGTAGATGTGATCGGTTTCTCGAGCTGCCGTGTCGGCGCTGGTGAGCACGACAGGTAAGCCGCCATCCGCGGAGATCAGGGAGAGGCCGGCCCGCCGACTGGGACTGTAGATGATGGTATTGTCCTCACCCCAACTCGCGCCTCGCAGGCCTTCACTGGCTATGGGAACCGGCGCGCCTCCATCCAGCGAGATCTTCCACATCTGGTCCAGCCTGTCGAACCCCACCCAGCGACTATCGGGCGAGAAAAAAGGGTCGGACGCGTTCTCGGTGCCGGGCAATGGGCGCGAGTCCAGTTCGCCCATCGATCGGAGGTAGAGTATCCGGCCCTCGGGGCCCTCGCCGATGTAGCCGATGGTGCGGCCGTCGGGGGAGATCACCACTCGGTTCCCGCCCGCGTTGCCGAGTTGGGCGTTCGGTGGGAGCCGAACGGCGAAGCGTGCGGGGACTGAGGCCTCACGGGTAGGCCGGGGGCGGAACCATCCCCAGAGCGCCACAATCGTGGCAAGCGCAAGCACCGGCCATGTCCATCCCTGCCGTCGTACTGGGCGAATGGATGACACGGCGGCATTCGTGGTCAGTGTGCTCGCCGCATAAGGACCTGTCAGGGCATCGACGAACTTCATGGCATCGCCGAAGCGGTCTGCGGGCAGCTTCGCCAACGCCTTCTGGAGTGCAGCATCCATATGGAGTGGAACAGAACGGCGATGGGCAGTCACGGAGTCTGGGTCTTCCGCCAGGATCTTGGCCACCACCGCCTGCGCGTTGGGTGCGACAAAGGGAGGTTGCCCCGCGAGCATTTCGTAGGTCACACAGGCGAGTGAGTAGAGATCGCTGCGCCCGTCGAGTTCGCGATCGGCCGTGGCCTGCTCCGGGCTCATGTAATGGGGCGTACCAAGCGACAGGCCCGTCTCGGTGAGTCTCATGCCACCGGCGGCGCGCACAGCCAACGCAATACCGAAGTCTGCGACGAGAGCCTGGCCGTCCTGGAGGAGGATGTTCTCCGGCTTGACGTCGCGATGAATCACCTGGCGGCGATGTGCGTAGTCGAGGGCACTCGCGACAGTCTTGGTGATCTGGATGGTCTCCTCGATCGAGAGTTGCTTCTCCCGATTGAGTTTGTCGCGTAAGGACTCCCCCTCGACATATGGCATCACATAGTAGAGGAAAGAATCCGCTTCCCCCGAGTCGTGGAGGGCCAGGATGTGAGGGTGCTGCAAGGTGGCGGTGACGGTTATTTCGTTCAGGAATCGTTCGGCACCCAAGACTGCAGTCAACTCTGGCCGGAGCACCTTGACGGCGACTTTCCGGTGATGCTTGATGTCTTCGGCGAGGTACACGGTCGCCATGCCGCCCGCACCGAGTTTGCGCTCGATTGCGTAGCGGTCGGCGAGGGCGGCAGTGATGCGTTGCTGGAGATCGGTCAAGGCAGGGGACTCCGGAAGAGAGGCATGCTCGAAAGATCACAGGTTGACCCAGGGGGCACCAGCCGGTCAAGGGTCGGCCCAATGTGACGCGCGCCGTCTCCGGCGCCGGTCTCAAGGTACTTTGTCACGCAAGGATTCGACCAGGGGACTGAGGTCAGCTGTCCAACTGTGTGGCGCGCCTCTCGGGTCTCCCCGCCAAACGCTGATCGAGCTCGTCTGATACCTTGCGCCGCCGTCGATGCCGCCAGCAGCTTTAGGCGCGCGTCAAGAGGGAATCATGATCTTCTGGCTGGTGGAGAAAGGCACCTTGGCACGCATGCGATCGCCATTTGTTCTCGCGGCGTTCCTGAGCGCGCCACGGCGAGGAGCACAGTCAGGGCCTGCATACCCGGCCGGGTCAGCTGGGACGGCGGCGCCCGCGCCTCACTCAGCGTCGCAACTCTTGGCCCAGATGCTCGTATGGGTGGAGTGAGGGAATCGCATTCGGTGCACAGGCCAGCGACTCGGGATTGAGACCGGAAGGAGTGGACGGCGGAATGACCCTATACTCGTTGAGAATCAATGGCCGACAGCGCCAGGTGGAAGCCTCCGCGGACAAGCCTCTTCTTTGGGTGCTCAGGGAGGATTTCGGCCTGAAGGGTACCAAGTACGGCTGCGGCGCTGGGCTGTGCGGCGCCTGTACCGTTCACCTGGACGGCGAGCCAATCCGATCCTGCGTGACCCGAATTTCCAGCGCTGCGGACCGGTCGGTGGTTTCTATCGAAGGCCTCTCACGGGATGGTAGCGACCCCGTGCAGGTCGCCTGGGTCGAACGGGACGTGGCCCAGTGCGGCTACTGTCAGGCCGGCCAGATCATGTCCGCCACTGCGTTGCTCGCGAGGAATCCATCGCCAACCGAGGAGGAGGTCCACCGAGCCATGTCGGGAAACCTGTGCCGCTGTGGGACGTACCGCCGAATTCGGGAGGCCATCCAACTGGCCACCGAGCTGAAGCGACGGGAGCAATGACCATGGTGACCCGGCGCGAATTCATCCGAGTTACAGCGGTGGCAGGAGGTGGCTACCAACTGGCGATGACTATTCCCGGTCGCCTCTGGCGGGCGGCTGCAGACCAATCCAGCGGCGCTGCCCTCACGGTCTTCATCCACATCAGTGCCGACAACATCGTCACGATCACCGTCCCCCGACCCGATATGGGCCAAGGTGCTCGGACCTCGCTGCCCATGCTCATCGCCGACGAGCTGGACGCTGAGTGGTCGCAGGTCCGCGTTGAGCAAGCGGATCTGGACGAGAGTCGGTACGGCAGCCAATACGCGGGAGGAAGCAACAGTGTTCGGGCCGGCTGGGAGCCACTGCGGCGGGCTGGCGCGACAGCACGTTGGATGCTGGTGGAGGCGGCTGCCCGCCGGTGGGGCGTCGGAGCCTCACAGTGCGAGACGGGACCGGGCGTGGTGCGCCATCCACCCAGCGGTCGCACCGCCCGTTACGGGAGTCTCGCGTCCGATGCAGCCACGCTACCGGTTCCCGACGATCCGCCGCTCAAGGACCCGGCCGAGTATCGGATCATTGGTCGGTCTACCAGGAATGTAGATGCCCCCGACATCGTCGTGGGATCGGCGGTGTTCGGGTTGGACGCGGAGCCCCCCGGCATGCTGCGCGCGGTGGTCGAACGGTCGCCGGTGTTCGGCGGCCGGCTGGTGTCCTTCGATCCGTCGGCAGCGCTGGCTGTTCCGGGAGTACGGCACGTCCTTGAGCTGCCTGGAAGCGTATTTCGCATGCCGAGAAACGAGCCACTCGTTCCGGATGGCGTCGCCGTTGTGGCCGACAGTGTCTGGGCCGCTCTCGAGGGGCGCAAGGCCCTGCGCGTTGAGTGGGAAGCCGGCCCGGGCGCGGCCGAGAGCACTGACGCGTTCTGGGCGAAATGTGAAGCGGCTGCGAGCCGAATGAACCCGACTGTAGTTCGCGAGGATGGAGACATCACCGCCGCCTTGAACGACGCGGCCCGCAGGCTCAAAGCCGTCTACCGGCTCCCATTCCTCGCGCACGCCCAGATGGAACCGTTGAACTGCGTCGCCGAGGTCACGAGGGCGGGGTGCGAGATCTGGGCTCCAACACAGAATCCGGCTGGGGCCCGTGAGGTCGCGGCTGCCGTCACAGGCTATCCTCCCGAACTCATCCAGGTGCACGTGCTCCGGTCCGGGGGAGGCTTTGGCCGGCGTTTCTATGGCGACTACGTGGCGGAGGCAGTGTTCATCTCGGGTGCTGTGGGAGCAGCGGTGCAAGTGGTCTGGACCCGGGAGGACGATATGCGGCACGGTGCCTACCGTCCGGCCGGGTACTACGCGCTCGAGGGCGGGCTCGACGAGCGGGGGAACATCGTCGCCTGGCATGATCATCTGGTGAATGCAAGCCGGGCGAGATCCTTGGGACGGGCGCGAACCGAGCGACATGCGGGCCAGATGTATGAGTACGCGTTCCCGATGGGATTCATTCCCAACGTTCGGCTCGAGTACACGGAAGTCGATTGCGTCATCCCTCGCGGTCAGTGGCGCGCGATCGAGGACTCGTCGAATGTTTTCGTCCTCGAGAGTTTCTTCGATGAACTGGCTCGCGCGGCGGGCCGCGACCCGCTCGACATGCGTCTGTCCATGCTGGGGGAGCCACGCCCCATGCCCTACTGGGGTGGGACCTACCACACGGGACGCCTGCGCGGGGTGCTGGAGCGAGCTGCGGCCGCGGCGGAATGGGGAAGGCGAACCCCGGCAGGAGTCGGCCGTGGCATAGCCGCGAGCTATGCGAATGATGCCTATGTCGCCCACGTGGTCGACGTTGCGCTTGATGACGCGGGGACGCCCCGCGTGCAGCGGGTGGTGTCAGCCGTGGATTGCGGCCGAGTCGTCAATCCGAGCGGAGCCGAGGCCCAGGTCGAGGGGTCGATCATCTTTGGACTCACGGCCGCCCTGTACGGCCGAATCACCGTGAACGAGGGCAGCGTGAACGAGAGCAACTATCACGACTATCCACTGATGCGGCTCACTGAGACCCCAGAACTCGATATCCACTTCATCGAGTCGCGGGTCCCACCATCGGGGATTGGGGAAGGGGCGCTGCCACCCATCGCACCGGCCCTCACCAACGCCATCTACGATCTGACCGGGGTCCGCGTCCGCACCCTACCCGTCGGAGGACAGGCTCTCCGCGGCGGGTAACAGTCATAACACGCTGGGATTGCGGTTGGTGCAGCAGATCCATGGTGGGCTTCCCGGGCGGAGCAGCTCGCGATAGAGCGCAAGCTTCTCCCCGTACGGAGAGCCAGGACGGGCGGATGGAAGGATCCGAAGCCCCTGCTTGAGTGTTACCAGCAGCCGGACGAGGCGGTGATGCCCGAGGCACTGCAGAGGCGCCGGCCGTATGGCCCAACCACTGTCGATTGGGGGCAATTGAATCGACAGTCTCGCAGAACGCCCGACTTGCCTGATCTCCGTAAGTTTTCTTAATTCAATCCGTTAGACCGCAAGGACAGGTGGCCGAGTGGTTGAAGGCGCACGCCTGGAGAGCGTGTGT
>DATHRW010000414.1:0-2498 GCA_035464955.1 Gemmatimonadales bacterium | reverse complement strand
GGGCCGTCACGTAGTAGAGCGCGCTATCACCGGCGTTATTGTAGTCTCCAATGAGGGTCATCATGGGGAATTCCATACCGC
Source organism: Gemmatimonadales bacterium (assembly GCA_035464955.1). Classification (GTDB taxonomy): domain Bacteria; phylum Gemmatimonadota; class Gemmatimonadetes; order Gemmatimonadales; family GWC2-71-9; genus JABDII01. The sequence goes on along the minus strand of DATHRW010000414.1, from coordinate 2,417 downwards.
CACCCATGATGCCCCCGCCCTCGACGGCGGTCATGTGCGGCCACGGATAGGGCACCCCAGTGAATCGGGACAGAAAGTCGATGGCATGCTGGGTAAAGCGAGCTGAATGCTGCCATCGCGGTGCGCTCGACCGCCAGATCGCGTCCACACGCGTGTAATCGACCTGGCCATCGCCGTCGCGGTCGCCCACCGCGGTGCGTGCGGCATCCCAGCGTGATTCGCGCGTCGCGCTGAACGCCATGTCGCGCACGTTCTCGGCCGTGAAGTGCCAGCGCAGCCGTCCACTGGCGGACGTCCGGGTGGCACGGCCGGGGCCGAAGTCATCCTCGGTCAATACCGCCACCACATCATCGCTCTGTTCCGCCCGGACGAGGCGTTCGAGCACGGGCGCCGGAAGTACTTCAGCTCGATTCTGCAGGGTGCCGGTGCCCATGATCACCCAACCCTCGGGCGCTTCGATGGTCACGTCATAGTCGCCGTACCCCATGTAGAACTCTGCGCTCCCGAGATACGAATCGAGCTGCCAGCCCACCACGTCGTCGTACACCGCCATCTGAGGGTACCAATAGGCCATGTAGATCAGATTGTCCTTGTTCCAGCCCATCCTGCCCGATTGCGGCGCCTTGAAGCCCCAAGAGATCTCGAGCGTCAGCGAGTCTCCCGAGCGCACCGGCGTGGGAGGCCGGACGCCAAGGATGGTTCCCTGCACTTGGTAGCCGGCTCCGCCCCGGAGCTCACGTTCGCTCAGCGTTTGCCCTCCGGCAGCCACGCCGGTGAGCTCGACGCCACCCGTCATCTCCACTGGTCGATTCCGCGGCACGCCAGGCGAGTGGAGGTTCTGGAGAAGGTGGAGGAATACCACATTGAGCGACCGGGGAGAGCGATTGTAGTAGGTGATCGTGGCCCGGCCGTCCAGGCGCTTCTCCTCGGGATCGAGCGACGCCTCGATCCGATAATCGGTCCACTGCTGCCAATACTTGGCCCCGGGCGCTCCCGTGGTGCTTCGGGTCCCGGCCTCGATCGCGGCTCGGTATTCCGGAGGAGGGATCACCGGGTAGGGCACCGGACGCTCCGGTCGCGCCGTGGCGGGAGTCACAGCTGCTCGAGGGGCAACGCCCTGTTGAACGACCTGGGCAGGACTGCCGCACCCGACACCAAATGCCACCGCGATTCCCAGCACGAGACCTCGCATTGGTATCCTCCCTTTCTTCTGAGTGTCTCAAGGTAGCCTGCTCCCCGTGGGGCCGGAGCCGCCTGGGGAGGCAACGAGATAAGGATGTGTTAGACAGACGCAACCGAACGGCGTTAGGATTCGTAAGAAAGTGTGAAGGCCTGCTCTCTCAGGTCTGGCCAGGGCGGGATCCAGGGCAGACCGGTCACGAATCGAGGCGATGTGCTGCAGCGGCTGGCCCCAAGCCCGATCCGAATGCTGGTCCTGCGCGGCCGCGCAATGGTCGCGCTGCTGAGCATCTGGACGGTCTCGAGCGGCGTGGCCCAGACTGGCGGAGGCTCACCGGACGGCCCGGCGGCCATCGACAGGCACACGAGGGGGCGTGCCTTCTACTTTACGCGCGCCGTCTACACCGATGTCGAGCGGCGCGGCCGGTTCGGGTGGTGGAGTGTGGATTACCCCAAGGCCGACCGTCAGTTCCTCATGGGACTGACTCGGCTGACCGGCATCGATGCCTACCATTCCGAAAACCCCGTCAGGCTCGACGACCCTGAACTCCGTCGGTATCCGTTGGTCTACGCGGTCGAGGTGGGGCACATGGCACTCACCGAGGCCGAGCGGACCGGCCTCAGGAATTACCTGCTGGCCGGCGGGATCCTGCTGGTGGATGACTTCTGGGGCTCATGGGAATGGGCCAACTTCCAGTCGGAGATGGCGCAGGTCCTTCCGGGCTACCCGATCGTCGATCTTCCGGCCGACCATCCGCTGCTTCACGTGTTCTACGACCTTGCCGAGATCGTGCAGGTGCCGAACGTGGGATTGGGACGGGCCGGCGGACGTACCTGGGAGAAGGATGGATACACACCTGCCCTGCGAGGCATCTTCGACGGGCACGGTCGGCTTCTGGTTGTCATCAATTGGAATAGCGACTTGGGCGACGCATGGGAATGGGCGGAGGACCCCTACTACCCTATCCGGTTTTCGAATTTCGCGTATCAACTCGGCGTCAACGTCATCGTGTACGCCATGAGCCACTAGCGCAGTGTTCGACTCGATCTTCTCCTTCCTCTTCAAGTACCGCCCAGCCGTCTTCGCGCACGGACGGTTGGGATTCGAGCCACCCATCTCGCCCGTGGTGCTCGTCGTCGGGGTCACCATCCTCCTCGTCGGCGTTCTCGTGACCTACCGCTCCACCCGGGGCCGGATTGGTCGCCGCTATTTCTTCACACTCACGGGGCTCCGCACC
>DATHRW010000413.1:0-2211 GCA_035464955.1 Gemmatimonadales bacterium | reverse complement strand
CGAAATGCGGGTACGGGAGAAACAAGCCGCCCCATCCGGTCCCCACGGCGAGGCGCTCTCCGTCCGGCGACCAGGTCACGGTCGCGAGCCTCGGTCGAGCAATGTCGGGCAGGTCGACGGGCACCGTTCTCACGGCGACAGCCAGCCCGTCGGTGTCGAAATCGAGCACCTGCAGCGAATCTCGTCGCAAGAAGGCGACGGACCTGCCACCCGGTGACCACGCGGGGCTCGACGCGCCTATTAGGTCGGGATACGAGGTCAGGAGCTCGGGGTCTCCTCCCGTGACGGGGATCCGGTAGAGCCCGTGCCCTCCCGGGCGATCCGACTGGAAGACGATCCAACGCCCGTCCGGCGAGAACGTCGGTCCCGCGTCGTCCGCGGTATCCCGGACCGCGTCCGTGATAGGCTCGGCGACTCCGCCTTCAATGGGGAGGAGCCAGAGTTGGCCCAGCATGTCGAAGACGATCGTGCGGCCGTCTGGAGAGACATCGAAGGCTAGGTTGGTTCCTTCGCTGACTTCGAAGTCGATCTGCTGCGCTGCTTGGGGAGGGCCGCCACAACACGCCAGAAGAACGGTGAGCACTAAAGGGAGTCCGCGCATCCGTCACCTCTATGATCGTCTACGTTGCTCGTCGCTTCCCGGCACCGGCCGGCCAACGTGACCTTCCCAGCGTACTGCAGTGCGCTGGGCTCCTGCAACGGCACCTCCATCTTGCCCGCCGCGCGGATACGTCAACCTGACAACTTCACATCTAGCGCTTCGAACTCGGTGCCAGCGTCTATGGCCGTGTCGAAGCGTACCCGTGGGTCCATTGCCGATAACGTTCAAGAGTACCGACGCGGCGCGCCTTGCGCGCCGTGTTCCCCGGAGCGAACGGAGTGAGCGCAGGCGGTACTCGTTTGTTAGACGTCGTTGTCCACTGCCGGCTCATCCCACCCGCCTCAGATCCGTCTGCGGATGCTGATAGAACGCGTGGTGCACCTCAGTGGCCAGCTTAACGGCTCGGAATTCAGCTGCGCGTGCACGATGCCGACCCAAGGCTGGGAGGCGCAAGCCGAGTAGCCTCGGACCCTCCAAGTCTACCTCGCCAGCTGCAGTCGCTGGTTAGCTGGCGGCCGCATTCAGCGCCGACTAGCTAAAGTGAGTCGACTGCCGGAAGAATCCGCTCGAGCAGAAGGCGTTCCGGGGTCCAGAAGTTTCCGGGATCATTGTAGAAGCCCGAGAGGATCGTCACCGCCAACTGACGGCCAGGGACGATGATGATGCGTTGCCCGCCATTGCCCACAGCGGTGGCGAGGTCCAGCGGGCCGCCTGCTGTCTGAAATGTGTTGACCCACCACTGATAGCCGTACCCTTCAAAGGTGACGAAGGGCGGGGATGAGGGATCTGGATTCTCTATCTGAGAAGTTAACGAAGCCGCTACCCACGTGGGCGAGATGACCTGCACACCGTTCCAGCGGCCGCCGTGGAGATAGACGCTGCCGAACTTCGCAAGGTCGCGTGGACGTAGTCGCAGTCCAGACGCGGCTGACGGAGTGCCTGCCAAATCCCCCAGCCACTCGAACTGGACAATGCCCAGCGGCTCGAAAAGCACTTCGGCGGCAAACTCGGCCAGCGGCTGTTTGGTCGCGTGCTCTAAGACCTCGGCCAGAACCTGGGTCGAGCCGCCGCTGTAATTCCAAATCACTCCCGGCTCGTTCAATAAGCCCCGTTCAAGCACGAAACCAATCGGATCCGCGCTGTCGTCCATTCGGCGCTCATCATTCTGTGAGTCCCAGTAGGGCCGCGATTCATCCCACTCCAGTCCTGACGACATGGTCAGCAGGTGATAGAGGGTGATGGATCGCTTCTCACCGGTCAGCAGCCGATCATACTCGGGGAGCAGCTCCCCAATGGGAGCGTCCACTGACGCCACGTCACCTCTGGAGATCGCGAGCCCAATGAGTGCTGAGGTGATCGACTTTGAGACCGATCGTAGATCGTGGAGCTGGTTCGCGTCGAACTCCACTTGCCCCACCGCGACTCCTCGTCGCTCGTCAGGGCCAGGGAAATAGGCCTCGTAGACGAGCTGCTCGCCTCGCTCAATCAGAACCGCGTGGACGTTTCCGTAGTCGCCCGCGGCGATGGAGGCGGTCATACGGGCTAAGGCGTCTGTATCCATCCCCACGTCGCGGGGGGCTGCGGTGGCCCAGCCGTCGTCCAAGTCAGGA
>DATHRW010000412.1:0-9705 GCA_035464955.1 Gemmatimonadales bacterium | reverse complement strand
GACCGACGACCACCCCGACCAGAACAATGATCTGTGCCTGGGTCATGGTTGCCTCCTTCGCCCATTCGAGCTGATAGCGCGCCGCTGAGGCAAGGGCCCTTGGGCTTGACCGCTCGGGCCTAACGGCCTTGCCGTCGTCGGCCCCCGCCTCTGGGTCAGCTCCGAGTCCGCAGCCATCCGCCGTCAACTGCACACCGGCTGCGGCAGCGTAGGGGTCGGCGCTTACTGGCGGCTTACACAGCCGGTCGACGGAATTGCACGGCGCCTAGTTCCGCGATGTGGACGCCGTCGCCCAATGCATGCTCTGCAACGCGCGCCACTACCGACGCGGGTATGTCGCCCAGGTCGTGGGTCCCGTGTGCACCTCGCACAACGATGGTGGCGAATCCGCGCTCTGTGGCAGAGCGAGCCGTGGCAGCGACGCACATCTCCGACAGGCACCCGCCTACGGCCAGTGTGTGGACGCCGGCAGCGACCAGGCGCCGCTCCAGTTCCGTGCCGGCGAAGCCGTCGTCACCGGCTTTGCGCAGGACGAGATCGCCGGCAGCGGGACGTATCTGCGGATGGATCTGCCACCCGTCGGTGCCCGCTGCGTCGGATGAGCCAGGCAGGCCGTCGTTCTGCAGGTAGACGACGAGCGCACCCGCCACCCTGGCCGCGGAGCTGAGCCGCGCGAGCGCGGCGAGGACGTCGGCGGCGCTGGCAACGGGCTTCTCGCCGGCGAGCATGGCGACCTGCGCGTCGACGATGAGCAAGGCCTCCGCTGGTGGGGTGACCCCCTCGCTCGCGGTCTGCGTGCCTGCGACATGTTCTGCCACGCCCGAAATGGTAGAGCCGCCGGTCGCCTGCACGCTTGCATCGGTCGCCCGATGTCACGGCAGTTCCGCTGGGCACGTGGCGAACGGGAAACTGAGTCGGGAAGGGTCGGACGTCGCCGACCCCTGTGATTTGGGGGGAGATTCCCGCCGAGCTTGGCTGTCCTGTAGCGATCGCGGCTAAAGAACCATCGGGCCAGCCGCCCGCCGCCGAAAGGCTGATATGCCGAGCTTGCCCGCCATGCGACCATTCCCGCCAGCTGCCTGTGGAGGGGAACCGCGTGCTCAACCTGACCTGCGTGCGGCCGCGTCGCCTGGCGGCGACCGTGCTCGCCATTGGCGCTGCGCTGGTGCCGCCCGCGGCCGTTAGCGCGCTCTGCATTTCGCCGGACCCAGATCCGATGACCTATGCCGAGCCTGGGACCGCGATCTTCGTGGGGACGGTCGCCGAAACGCAGGCGTTCGATCAGAACGCGTTGATCCGCGTGGAGGACGTGTGGTGGGGTGGGCCGATGCCCGAATGGCAGGAGGTGTGGGGCGTGGCCACCGATCACGAACTCTGGTCGACGAGCACGCGGTTCAAGGTTGGCAGCCGGTACCTGGTCGTGGCCGAGCGCCGCGACGGGAAGTTGTGGGACATGGGCTGCGTCACCCGGCCGTACTCTGACCGCCTCGCCGCCCGAGCGCCGGACGACGCCAGGGATCCGGTCCCCGCCAAACGACCCGCCAGCTGGGGCCTTCCCGCGCCGTCGCCGCCCTGGCCAGTGATCGCCATTGGTGTTCTCGCGCCCGTCATAGGGGTGGTGGCATGGCGAACCAAGCGACGCGGCCAGTGCTGAGGGCCGCTTAGACTGGCTGCCGTGAGCAGACGCATGTTTATGGGGTTGGCCCTGACGCTCGTTCTCGTCGCCGCGGGCGTCTGGTACGGCGGCGTGTGGGCGACCCGTAACGGGCTGTGGGACGCGCCCTGGGTGGTGCCGCACGGCATCGCCCTGGAGGGCGAGCCGCAGATCGGCGTGGCGTACCAGGTGAGCGTGTACGCGCACTGCGGGCTGCGCAACGTGAAGTTCGACGGGTCGGAGTGGGGCATCTCCGGCGAGCTGGGTGACGGCAACCCACCTCCCGGCATCAACGACCTGGACACCGGGACCGTGACCCTGACCACCGCCGACACCGCGATCTGGACCACCCACCTGGGGGAGCCGCGGACGCTCACGCGCGGCACGGGCCTGCCCGACGTCGAGGGCTGTCTGTAGCGCGTCCACGGACATCATCGGGTCACCCCCCTGGGCACCGATCAGCCGCAGGCCAGCGCGAAGCTTCGTACGGTTCGCCCCTCTAAAACGCGCGCGCGCAGTGGCCTTCCGCTCGACTCGCTGAGTCCGCAGCCATCCGCCGTCAACTGCACACCGGCTGCGGCAGCGTAGGTGTCGGCGCTTACTGGCGGCTTACTGACCGAAGGATCGGCCCTTGCTCCGGCGGCCTACGGTAAGGGGCGTGGATGGAGAGTTCTACTTCATGGCCCTCGGCGGACTCGGGGTCTCGTTGGCGGGCTTCGCCGGACTGATTGCGGCGCTCGACCGTGGGCCCGGGCAGCGCACGCCGGTCGCGAAGTGGCGCATTCGCAACATCGTGATCATCGGCTTCAGCGTTACCGTCATCGGCTTTGGCACGGTGGCGCTCTACACGGCCAGCAGCAACAACCTCGCACTGACCGTTCGATTGGCGAGTGTGGGGTTCGTCCTGGTCGGGCTGTGGTGGCTGGGGTTCGAGGCCCGGCCTGGGCCGGCGTGGGCGACTGAAAGGTCACGCCGCACCGGTCAGGCATTCACCGTGGCGATCATGCTCACATCGCTGGGAAACGTGGTCTACGGCGGGCTAGGCCTCCTCCAGTTCCTTCTGCTCTGGCAGCTGGTGAATGCGGCCTCGATCTTCGTCAACACGGTCCGCGACATCGGGCGCGAGGGGCCCAGCGAGCCTGCGTCAAACGAGCGATAAGGGCGAGCCGGGACGGCCCTAGCCCGACGCCAGTCCTCGCCGCTCCCGCAGCCGGTCGCTGAGCCGCCGCAGCGCCTGCTCCGCTTCCTGCCCCGAGCCGCTGGCGTAGTCGTCGAACTCCGGTCCTTCGGCTAGGGCGATCCACACCTCGCCGAAGCGGTACAGGCCGTTGGTGTGCCAGCCGAGCGGCTTGGATGCCTCAGCCGATACCCAGGCTTGCGAGAGCGCGCCGAGCGGTGCCATGGCCTGAGACTACGCCGCGATGGCTTGACCCCGGCTTGGACAATCGGTCGCACAGGAGCGAGGAGTGCCCGTTAATGACCACACCCACCGAGAAGCCAACCACCACCAAGTCCAGCTCACGCCGCGCCGTGCTGGCCGGAGCCCTCGGCGGCATTGGCGCCTGGGCCGCCTCGGCCATCGGGCGTGCCAGCCCGGTCCGCGCCGAGGGCGAGAACATCCAGGTCGGTGGCGAGTACACCACCGCCACCTCGCGCACGTATCTTGAGAACTCGGCCAACAACTCTGACGTCCTGGTGGCCGCCAGCACGGGTTACGGAACTGGCGTGTATGGGCGCAGCAAGAACATTGGGGTGGAGGGAACTACGACTGCCGACAGCCCCGCTGGAATCGGCGTCTACGGCTCGAACGCAGGCGATAACCCAGGCATTGGTGTGTGGGGAACTAGCGCGCATGGCAATGGGGTCGTTGGCCAAAGCTCATCACTCTCCGACATGGCAGGTGTCGTCGGCATATCTGGCGGGACCAGTACTGGCGTGCTTGGAACTAGCGGAGGGAGTGTCGCCGCCAAGCCGAAGACCGGGGTCTACGGCTACGCCAACCAGGACGCCGGCAGCCGGGGCGTGTTTGGCAGGAGCCCGAAGGGCCATGGCCTCCACGGGGAGACCGGGAACGGGGCGGCAGTCTTCGGCAAGGCGAACCAGTACGGCCACGCCCTCCGCACCCGGGGCCGCATCAAGGCCGAGCAGGTCTCGGGGGTGGCGACCATCCCCGCCGGCTCGACCGGGGTGACCGTCAGTCCCCCGGTGAACGTCACGTCCGGCTCCTTCGTGCTCCTCACCCCCAAGGCCAACATCGGCTCGCGGGGGCTGTGGTTCACCACTAACGCCAGCGCCGACACCTTCCGCATCCGCATGAGCTCGTCGCGTTCGTCCAATACGAAAGTCGCCTGGCTGCTGTTGGGGTAGACGGCTCCGGCGGCGGCTTGGCGGTTTACGAGAACTGATCCCGCCGGGGCCACGGATAGGACACGTGACCACGGCGCGGAGCCCGGTGCTCGACTCCGGGATGAATGAGGCCGGGGGCCCCGCCGACTCGCGCCAAGTCATCGCAAGCCCGTGATGGCGGGTAAGGAGCCCCCCGGCCTATTGGCGTCCTACCGCGTGCCCTTCGCGCTAGCGGGGCTCGCTTAGTTCTCCCACCATACGGCGTCTGCTGCCGCGCGATACAACCAGGATGCGACGGGCGCTACGTTCGACAGATCGAAGAACGACATGAGCTCCGTCACCAGGCGTCCAAAATCGGTCTCCGTGTCGGCTGCGGCTGCGGCTTTGACGTCGAGGGTCGCGTAGCTCTCCAGGCCGATCAGCAGGTGCAAATCGCCGGTGCCATCGCCATAGACCTGGCCGTACAGCCCCAGGGATTGGCTTCCAAGCGGGAACGCGGCAGCCAGCTGCTGCTCGTTTTGCTTGAGCCACGCCTGCAGCGCCGCCGCCTGGCCCGCCCGCGCGACGAATCGCCGATGGTCGATGAATCGAACGCCAGCCATGTCTTTCCTCCAACTTCCATCCGTAAGCTCGCTGATTGCGCCACGCTAGCCACGCACCCCTGCGGTTTGACTATGGGAACTGGCGCCTGCGACGCGGGCACCTACAATCCAGGCATGCCCCTCGGCGCTCTCTCGCAAGCATGGGTATCGGCTGAGGCCGCGAAACCGCTCGACTGGAGCATCAACGGCCTGTACCGCTTCGGTGAGGTGTGGATCGCCCTGGCCGAAGGGCCGGAGTTCGACGACTACGCTAGCGGCTCCGGGCAGTACGCGGAGCAGGCGCTGCGGCGGTTGAGCGACCGACTGCGGGAACTGCGGGCAGTGGCGTCGGGGTAGGTTATGGGACGGCTGCAGTCGAAGAGCCTACTGCACCCTGACGAGCGGGAAGCTTACCCGCTCGGGTACAGCGACGAAGTGCACCTGGGGGAGATTGTGGTGGCGCTCACCCACCAGGAACCGGGCTGGCGCTGGTCAGAGCACATCAGGCCAATCGTCGGAACCAAGAGCTGCCTGTTTCACCACACCGGCGTCGTGCTCAAGGGGCGGCTCATCGTTCAGATGGATGACGGGACCCGCGCGGAGTTCGGACCCTTCGACGTGTTCGACCTGCCTCCCGGACACGATGCGTGGGTCGTCGGCGATGAAGTGCTGCAGACGATTGACTGGATCGGCGCCCACCGTTGGGCGTCGCCTCCGAGCGGGGTCCGCATCCTGGCTACCTTGCTCTTCACCGACATCGTCGACTCGACAGCGCTGGCGGAGCGGCACGGAGATGTGGCGTGGAGCGTGGCTCTGGAGGAGCATCTGGCCATCAGTCGGCGCGTGCTCGACCGCTACCGCGGCCGAGAGGTGGTGACCACCGGCGACGGGATGCTGGCGACCTTCGACGGCGCCGAGCGGGCCGTGCTTGCCGCACTAGCGCTGAGTCCGGCACTCGCCGAGCTGGGCATCGAGGTGCGCACCGGCGTACATACGGGTGAGATCGAAGTGGTCCCCGACAACGTGCGCGGCGTAGCCGTCCATGTGGCGGCGCGCGTCATGGCGCTTGCCGGTCCGGGCGAGGTGATCGTTTCGGACGTCACGCGAGTCCTCATCGAAAACGGCGGCATTCGATTCGAGGACCGTGGCGAGGTCGCGCTCAAAGGCATCAGCGGCACGCAGCGTGTCTATCGAGCGTGGACGAAAGACTCGGAGTCCTAGCGGGACCGGTGGCATGGACCAACGGACGATCTAGGTGACCAACGGACGATCTAGGTGATGATAAGCGCCTAGTAATGACCAGCCGCTAGGCTGCTGTCGGCGCCGGGGCAACGGTGACGGCGTGACATCGGGCAACCGATGCCAGCGTGCAGGCGACCAGCGGCCCTTACTATTGGGCAGCGGAGGGAGAGACCACCATGACGCGCGCGGTTCTGATGGTCGTCGCCATGCTCGTCGCGGCGTGCAGCACCATGCCGTCGAGTCCTGGTGTCCCCGCGTCGCCATCTGCCGTCGCCGTGCCCAGCGGGTCCTTGCCGCCGGCGACCGACCTGCAGCTCCCGACAATCGACCTTCCCGCCCAAACGCCCTGCGCGGGCATAGGCCTCGACGCCATTCTGCACGGCGACCCGAGCGACCCGCGGCTGGCGTGGCTGGTCACCGGAGGTGGCGTGCGCCGGGACATCGTTTGGCCATCCGGCTATGTCGCCCGCTTCGAGCCGGATCTCGAGGTTATCGATGCAACGGGCCGGGTCGTCTACCGCGCCGGTGACCACATCGACGGGGGCTGCCTAGTCTCGGACCCCGACCTCCTCCTCATCCTGCCGCCCGTCTCCACGCCAGCGCCTGAGTAACCCGTAGCGATCAGGACTGGTGGTGCTGAGTTCACCATTACGCAACTTTGGAGCACGTGGGCTGCGGTCGCACTGCGGCGCGTAGCCGCAGCGAATCGTCCGTCCCCCGCGGTCGCCAGGCGCTGTCCGAGCGCTGTGGCACAATGCCGGTCGGGTTATCCGCTCAGTTTGAGCGTGAAACGCGGCGCCTGTAGCTCAATGGATAGAGCATCTGACTTCGGACTAGCCCGGCCGATGCGCTGTGGCACCCAGCACAGATGCGCGAGCGAAACTGGCCAAGTTATCTGCTCTCACCCGAAAGTGGGCGGTCCCCGTCGAATCCTGTCGTGAAGGGTGGCAGCGAACTGATCGGCGCCCCAGCGGCTCTCGATCCACCACGTGGCGCCAGCATCGGCGAGTGACTGAAGGATTTCCCGATCGCTCCTTTTATCAGCACCCGACGTGACGCCCTCGACGACAACGTCGAAAGGTGATGCCTCGCGACGATGCTGCCCGATCCCGCTCACGGTGCCGGCGACCGCCTCCGGCGAGGTCGTCCCGGACTCATCGCTCCCCGAGCGATCGGTGGCAATCACTCCGTCTCAACGCGCGGCGCATTCGTCGAGCTTCTCGGCGCGCACGCGGATTGCCGGCTCATCGGTGTTCACGCGCGAATAGCCAACGTCCCAGTCGCCGCCCAAGCCAACCGGCATCACCAGCCGACCGTTCGACAGCAGGTCAAGTGTGATGGACTCGCGTGCCACCTTCCAGGGGCGGCGCCGTGCATGCGAGAAGACCATCGCGCCCAGCGTGACGCGTTCCGTTGCCACCGCCATGGCTCCAAGAACGACCCATGGATCGAACACCTGATCGCGATCAACGGAGATGTCGTCCCAGGCAAACACGCCGACCCAGCCGGAGGCTTCTGCCTCGCGGGCAAGGTCAACGTAGTCGTGGACCGATCCGTAAGAAAGGACGATGCCGAATTTCATCTCATTCCTCCAGGCTGGCTTCCATCACTGGCGCGGGCAGGTGCCCGGACGCTCTCCGCGCGATCTCGATGAACGGGCACGGCGGACCTGCAAGGTCAACCCGGTAGCTGACGAGGACTCGCGGTCAGACCGCCGCTTCCACCCAGCCGGGAATCTCGCGCCGGAAGATGGTCAGCGGCAGCGTTCCGTGGCCTAGCACTTCGTCGTGGAACGCGGCGAGATCAAAGCGATCGCGCATGATTTCGGCTACCTCGCGGCGTGCGTGCTCGATCTCGCGCTGGCCGACCGTGTACGCAAGGGCCTGGGCCGGCCAGATCGAATATCGGTCCACCTCCATTTCGCAGAAGCCCTCGGGTGCGCCGAGTTGCTCGTGCATCAGACGGACCGCCTGCTCGCGGCCCCACCGCCGAGCGTGGAGTCCCGTGTCGACCACCAGCCGCACGGCACGGAGAAGCTGTTGCGCCAGCATGCCCATACGTTCGAACTCGCTGGCATAGAGGCCCATCTCGTCCGCCTGCCGCTCGGCATAGAGGCCCCATCCCTCAGTGAACCCTGTGCCGATGAGGGGCGGAAGACCGGGACTCTCCTTCACCGAGGCGACCTGGGTCCGGAAGCGCGGTAGGCCGCTGAGCTCGACCTCGGTCGCCTGCTGGAAGTGATGGCCAGGGATCGCCTCATGAAAGGTGATGGCCGGAAGCATGTACAGGGGCAGGCCGCCGGGGCCCGGCCTCGCGTTGAGGCGGAAGAGCCCTGGTCGCGCGCCATCAGCCGCCGGAGGCCAGTAGTGCGTACCTTCCAGGCCCTCGCGGTCCTCTGCGATCGGTTCCACCTCGCAGCCCAACACCGGAATGCGTCGGAAGAATGCCTGGGCGACTGCCATGGCCTGCTCAACGCGCTCCGTGGCGAGGTCGACCAACTGCTGCCTGCTGCTTGGCGAATTGGCTGGATCTTCGACCAGCGCGCGGCGCAGCGGGTGGCGGTCCGGATAGCCCAAGGTGCGGGCCAGCTCATCCATTTCGGTCTCGATCCGCTCGACCTCCGCCAGTCCAAGCTCGTGGACCTCGTCTGAAGTCGCGGGCATCGTGGTCTGCAGCTGGATGGCAAGTTCGTATGCTGCCTCCCCATTCGGTGTCGCTGACAGGCCGGGCTCCGCCCGCGCGGCCGGTGCGTACTCATGGACCAGGAAGCCATGCAGGATCTGGAGTGCAGGGTAGATATGAGCTTCCACCGTCTCCATGACGCGGTCCCGAGCAGCCGGGGTCGCCACCTGCGCCAGCCTCACGGCGCTGAACTCGGCCGGCGGGCCGGCGAGCATCCGCTCGATCTGCTCGATCGTCTTGGCAACCGGCGCCACTGGCGAGGTCCGGCCATCGCCGATCCCCTCACGCAGGGTCGCGATGTGCTGGTCGATCGCGCGCGGGTAAGCCGCAAATCGCGCCAGCAGGGCATCGAGCTGGTCCGGCTGCTCCGCGGGCTGGAACATGGCGATCTCGGCCGGCAAGGTCTGCACCCCGAAGACATGGTCAATCGCAAGCTGGTACTGCTTCTGCTCCAGCACCTCTAGGCGGTTGCCGGCGACCAGTTGGACCATCTCGAGGGTCACCGCCTGTTCGCCTTCCAGCTGTTGTGGCGCAACGGCCGCGGCGGCGGTAAGCACCTCGCTGCAGGCAGCCACATCGGCCGCACGCCCGCCTTCGCCGTAGTCGGAAAGCTGATCGTCCCAACGGTCGTCGCCGATGCGCGTGGCCGAGACCGGATTCCGCTCAAGGAAGCCGTCAAGGAATCGGTCCGCTAGCGCATCGGTATCGATTGCCTGGTCCGTCACGACTCGGCCCCCGTCCCTTGCGTGCCTGGTTCCGGTGTTGAGAGACTGCATTGATACACCCCCGTGTCCTGAGTGTCGATTAGCTCAGGACCGTCGTTGGTGACCCGATCGAGCCCGTGCCGGTATGCTGTCCACTTTTCGCGCAATCTGAGCGTAAATCGTGCGCCTGTAGCTCAATGGATAGAGCATCTGACTTCGGATAGCCCGGGTGGTTCCGCAGTGCTAGCAGCGTGGAGGTCGGTAGGAACTCGCAGGATCAGACGCTGAAATGACTGACGATCCACAGGATGAGCCAGAGGTTGAGGCAGAACGATTTGAGCGCGAACTTGAGCGCTACCTCGCGGCTGCTCCGGAGCGGCGCAGATACCGAGATATCGTTGATCGTTCCGAGCGCCTCCGGTCCATCGAGCAGGTCGTTGAGCCTCTCCTGCTGAGTGGGGACCCAAGGAAGATTCGGCAGGCTGCCCATTGGATC
>DATHRW010000411.1:0-5247 GCA_035464955.1 Gemmatimonadales bacterium | reverse complement strand
TGACCAAGTTCGGGCGTGAAGACGGTGAACGTTACGGAGAGCGAGAACGGCGCCGCTTCAGTGACCCCGCCGCCAGATGTGTGCCCTGTGGCGAGGATTCTCCCATCGCGTGATCGCAGCTCCCACACAACGTTGGATTCAAACGTCCTTGAGCAGCCGCGCACCTGGAGGGGACTCGACGCACGCAGACCTGCCGTCGGTTCGATGACGGCAACAAATGACGAATTGGCCAGCACCGGATCAATGGGGTTGCACGGGTCACGGAGTGCTGCATTGCTGCAAGCAATCGAGGCGAGCAGGAACATCGTGGAAACGGATCGCTGTCTCATTGGTGCACGCGCCGCCTAACGAATCCCGCGTCAGTGGCGGGCCGTCTGGCCCACCGTGAACAAATCAACGACTTCCTTGAGAACCGGCCCGGCCCGGCCCCTGCACGCGGTGGTTAGGCGGCAATCCCTTTGACGGCCCACGCGCGCGCGGTCAGCGGGATCGTGCCATCTGCAGCACTGGGAAGCCGTCGACGGATGGCCTCGCGGAGTTCCGCCTGTCGCTCTGGCGGCAGGCTCGCGGCGTAGCCCGGTGCAGGCCCCTGACCGCCCAAGAAGGGGAGCCAATAATCGTCAAAGTCTTGGAAGACGGTGGGAACCTCGATGGACTCAACCGCGACATCGCGCAGGCCGGCTCCGTTGAAGAGTTGCGTCAGAGGCTCTGGCCGACACAGGGGAAACCGCGTGCCCTCGTCCAGCACCCGGGCCACAGGGTCTAGCTCCACCACCGTGTCCCAAAACACTCGCATGAGTTGCATCCCGTCCGCATAGTCCCATACGTAGGCGGCGACGGTGCCACCTCGGCGGACGCGCGTCATCATGGCAGTCGCGCCGTCCATTGGAGTTGGTAGGAAATTGAGCACCAGCCCAGCTACTACCACATCGAAGCCACCGTCGATTCGTGGTAGCTCTGGAAGCTGGGCTTCAACGAACTGAGCTCGGAGGTCGGGAGCACGTTCACGGGCAAACGCGACGTATCCAGGTGAGCGATCGCAGCCGATCACCAGGCGCGGGTGTGCGTTGGCCAGAATGGTGTGGCTCAGGGCTCCTGTGCCGCAGCCAAAGTCGAGCCAGGCGGCGCCCATCGGAATGGCAAGCCAACTGAGGAAACTCTCGGCGACGACCCTGCTCCAACGGCCTACGTAAGGCTCATACGTGGCACCGTCATCCCAGGTATCTGACTCCACTCAGCGTCTCCGGTCGAGTAGGTTGCGGCCTAACGAATCCCGCGTCAGTGGCGGGCCATCTTGGGCGCGAGGTCATTTTCTTCCCACCGGGTTCGCGGTCCCAGGTTACAGGCTGGACTGTAACCCCGCAAGGATTTGTCCGGATTCGTATTGCTGAGACCGTCCTGGCCTGCTACCAACGGCCCGACGAGGGCGACGATGCGCAAGGTAGAATCGACAGCAACCCCCAAACAAAAAACCCCGCCGGAACTGTGTCTCCTAGCGGGGCCTTCAGATAGATGAATGGGCCTGGGTGGAGTTGAACCGAAGCAGGAGACCTCCATCAGACTGGCATGACGTACCGTAGTACCGCGTGGGCTCCTCGATTCCCCGCACGTCTCCCGAGTCCTATTACCGCTGCTCGATGACGATCTGAGCGAGACTCTGCGGATCGGGGTGAAGTTCGGCATCTCCCGGCGGCATCCCGCTGATAGAGAGCATGTACGCTATGATATCGACGTACTCTGCGTCGGTCAGCGAGCCAGGGTTACTTTCGGGCATCGTTGCCCGGGTGTATTCGAACAGGGTGGCAAGCGATCTTCCGTTCCAGCCGCGAAGGAATTTGGCCCGCGCCAGCGGCGGCGTTGACAGCATATCCGGATCGTCCGGAGCTCCGTTCAGTCTGCGGCCATGACACATCCCACACGCACCCGCGTACGCCGCCCGGCCCCGCGTCGCCTGTGCTACGGTGAATACGCCATCCCAGATCGATGCCACGTGGCCGATTTCGTCGAGCCCCTCCAGCACCGCCGCCACTGCCTCCGGGCTCACACCCCCAAAGTCGTTGGCCCAGGCGTTCCGAACGTAGTGTGCCACCGAGGCGATATCCTCCGCGCTCAGGTGATGGAAAGGCGGCATGTTCCCCCTTCCCCGGTGGATGGCGCGCACGATGAGCCCAAGGTCCCCGAGCCTGGCGTTGCCGCTCAAGGCAGGAAACGCTGGCGGATGCCCCGTGCCCGACTCCTCATGGCATAGCGTGCAGTGATCCTGGTAGAGCTCTTGCCCCTGTTCGAAGCGGAGCGCGCCGTCCACCTGCTGAGCGACGGCGTCGGGCGCAGTGACCAGAAGAAGTGCTAGACCCAGAACACTGACCACCAATCTGATCATCTGGGGCTCCGTCCCGAGTCGTGGGTGCCGACGGGATTAGGATTCTCGGGCTGCATGGGTGCCCGCGATGTAGCCATGAACGTGACCCTTGCCCAGGCCGTGCTTGTTGAAGCCGCCGACGGCTTCGCCTCCGGCATAGAGACCGGGAATGACCTGGCCCTGCATGTCCACGACCTGCTGCTTGCCGTTGACCCTGAGGCCGCCGTAGGAATCGTGCCAGATGACCATGATCGAAAGCGCATAGAAGGGCGCCCTGGCGATCCTGTGCATAGGCCCATCCGCCTCGCGCTCGAATTCGGGATCCGTGCCGGAGTCCACATAGCCATTCCAGGTGGCGACCGTCTCGACCAGGTACTTGAGCGGCACCCGTTGAAACTCATGGCCGGCGGCAATTTTCCTGGCTAGATCCGCGATCGTACTGGCCTTGAAGAAGTAGCCGTTGTTTGCCACATAGGGGTACCGGAGTTCCCACCCCGCCCGCTCGACCGCAGCCTGGTCGAAGATCGCCCAGAGCGGACCGGAGTAGTAGTGTGGAGGCTCCGACCCTTCGTTTATCGCGAGAGCCGCATCGAGGCCGTGGTCATAGTTGTACATCTCCCTGATCCACTCTTTGCGGCAGTTGCGCCAGTCGAGCGGTATGTGCTCGAGCCCCCGATGCGGGGCACCACCGTCACCCGGGTACCGGTTCAACCCGGGCCTCTGGGGAAGACGAACCTCGTTGAAGAACCGCTTCCCGACCTGGTTCACGACGATGAACTCCTCGAAGCCGGACCCGCCGACATTGATTCCCGCAGCACCACGGTAACCGAACGTCGGGTGACCGGGCATCATGGAGGTATACGCATCCCGAGTCCCCAAGCGCGTGGAGATATGGAAGGTCGTGGAGTACGAGAGGTTCTGATGCATCCCCGCCAGGTTGGCGCCGATCCTCAAGCTGGCGATGAGGGCGGTGGCGTCTTGAGCATGCGGACCCAACAGGGCATGACCGCTGGTCGGGAAGGCGGGTTCCCGCATGGCGGGGTAGAACATGCTGCGGACCTCGGGATTGCCCGCGTGACCGCCGCTGGCGAGGATCACTGCCTTCCGCGCCCTGATGCTCACCACCTCCCGCCGCTCATCGATGTTGCCCTCTTGCCAATAGCTCCGTAGGATCCGGCCGGTCTCGGGGTGGAGCCGCGGCGAATACTGGGCCCTGATCCCCAGGACTCTCCCCGAGGCGGGGTCCTCGCGCACCAGCTCGCTAAACCGGCGGTGCAGCATGAACTCGACGCCCTTCTCCCGGGCCGAGAACTCCAGGGGGCGGGAGAGGGCCACACCGTTGCCCACGGCGTTGGGTCCGACCACACGGCTCACGTCGAACATCTGCACCGGAGCAAAGGGACTCGTGCGCTCGGGGTCCGCAAGGCCTGCATCTTCTCGGGTGATCGTGCCGGCCTTCATGTCCGTCTTGTCGCCCAGCATGAGGAAGCAGAGCGCCCCTCTCGCGCGCGACAACCCTCCGCCGCCGTGGGTGCCGCTGATCCGTGCGAATCTCACGTAGTTGTCCATCAGGAATTGCCGAGTCGCCGGGCAGTTCTCGGCCCAGGAGCGCATCAGCTCCCGCTCGTTGTACCGGTACGGGCTCTGGGCTTTGCGGTCGACGATCGACCAGTCGGTGATATCCGTGAACAGAAGCTCGATATTGTCGTCGAGTTCCGCAGGCTGCTCGCGCGGAGGGACGGTGATGAACCCCTCCATGTCGCCCTCGCCCCTCATATCGCGCAGCTGAACTGGGTCGCCTCCGCCAAGCGACATGAAGGACCCGCTGTGCAACATCCTCCCGCCAGGGTCGTAGTTCTGATCGACCACCAGCACACTCGCTCCGAGATCCCTCGCGCGTATGGCCGCCGTGAGGCCTGCACACCCGCCTCCCGCGATGACGACATCCGCTTCGTAGTCCCACTGGGCGCCGCGGGCCGTGGCTCGGGAGACTTGCGGTCGCGCCTTGGCTGATTCCAGCGGCACCGCCGCACCCAGCCCGGCGATGGCTCCCGACCAGAGGAAGTCCCGCCTACTGAGATGGTTCTCGGTCTTGTTCTTTCGATGGTTCCGCTTGTCCTCGCGCTTCTCGGCCATGTCGAGTCCTCTCGGGTTTCCGGAGAAGGTATCTCCTTCTTTGCCCAGCCCCAAACCCAACGACGCCAGCCGAGCGGCCAGCACCTTGAATACCAACGAGTTACTTGAGTGCCCCGCCAGGGACTCGAACCCCGAACCTCCTGATTAAGAGGCGGCCTAGGAGATTCACCAGATACAACCAAATGTAGCATTCACGCGGTGTTACGGGCGTCCTCGGTTGTATCTCAATCCCTCGAATACCCCCATTAATCGCATCTTTTTACCCCACCCTGCTCCGGCACACGTTTGGCTTGTCGATGCCCAAGCCATCAGGCGGGGCTGAAACGCGCAAGATACACGTGTGGCACGACTTCTCTGCGCATGGTGCGCGTCCCACACCCCCAAAATGTGAGCCATGCGCAGGTGAAAGTTGCACAGAAAGTGGCACACGCCCAGGGCGGGATGTCGGCAAGAGAAAGCCCCGAACGCCGCGTGACGCCCGGGGCTTCACCTTCCTTGGGTCGAATCATCTGTACCTACACCCCAATTGTTCGTGCTACCCCCATTATGCCTCACGGAGTCCAGGCAGGCGAGTAGTCGAAGGCTGGGTCGTCGGTGAGGGTCGAGAGCCCTGTACCATCAGTGTTCATCGTCCAAATGTCTCCCATGACCCGCCGTTTATCGAAGACAAATTTGCTGCCGTCAGGTGACCACGACCATGATTCGGCGGACGCAGACACAGTGTTCGGCATGAGGACTGGGTTCGTCCCGTC
>DATHRW010000410.1:0-2569 GCA_035464955.1 Gemmatimonadales bacterium | reverse complement strand
GCGAGCTCGAGTTCCTGCTCGACCAGCTGTGGTTCGACACCAACGCCGACCATATCATCGATGTGGCTGACGCCGGTCTCCTGCCGCAGATCGTGGCCATGGGCGACACCACCCAGCTCGATGTCTCGGGTGCCTCAGGGGTGAGTGTGGCGATGGGTGCCATGTGGAACGCATACCTGGCCTACACGAGTACCCGAGCATTCTGGTCAGATTTCGAGGTCTTCGGCACGCACGCAGGGACCCATAAGGCCAGCGGCGAAGGGGTGCACAACCCGTTCCTGCTGAAGGCCCTGTTGATCGCGTCGATCAACGAGGTCAAGTCGACCTACGGGCTGCCTGGAGTGCCCCTCAAGTACGACGTGGGTACGTTGCCGCCAGGCGTGCGGCGTATCCGCTGATTGGGGGAAGGGCGACGCGACACGGGTCAAGGGGGAACCGCTAGGGTCGCCTAGTTGAAGCAGCACACGAGCGGGCGGGATTCACTTCCGCCCGCTCGTGTGTATCATCAATAGCGAGACGAGTTCACAATTCGGCGCCCCGGTCTCCGGGAGGATCCCGTGCGAATGACCGTCGTCACTCGGACCCACAAGACCACCACCGCCTTGGTTGCCCTGGCATCCCTCGGCGCCATCCTGGCCTCCTCGCCCGCACGCGCACAGGAATGGCGCGGACGCGCCTCCACCCGGGCGCAGTACGTCGAGCTCAGGCCGTACCGGCTCGACAGTGTCCCGGTGGCCAACACGACGCTGGTGAACGGTCGGAGCACGTTCAACGGGCGGCTGGTGACCTGCGCGCCCGCGGCCGCCTACTGCTTCTTCTACGACTCGGACGACGTGGTCTCGACCGCCCCACTGGTGCAGGACCTCGACCTCTCGATGTGGGGGTTCGGCGTTCAGGGCCTCAGGGTCTACCTGAGCACCCGGCTTCGGGCGTCCCTGGGTGACGAGGAATTCTGGCCCCGCTCGGACGATCATTTCGACCTGATCCAAGGCTACGTGGAGCTCAAGCGAGACCGCTACCGCTTCCGCCTGGGACGGGACTTCCAGGCGAGCGGCCTCGGATACTACGGCTACGACGGCGCGTCGGCCGAAGTGCGGTTCCGGCCCGCCCGGATCGAACTCGAGGCCTACGGCGGCTGGGGCCTGGCGCGAGGCCTGGCAGAACCGGTCACGTCAGATGCCCTCGCCTCGCTCGAGGAATTCCAGCCCCGACGCCGGAACTACTTGTTCGGTTTCCGCGCCTCGGCGCGGCCGATCCCGAACGGGTCTATCGAAGCCACCTACCAAAAGGAGATCCAGACCAACCGCTCCACCATCGCATCGGAGCGGGTCGCTGTCGATGCCTCCTACCGGCCCATCCGCGACCTATCGATCGAGGGCCACGCAGACTACGATCTGGGTACCGGATGGTGGGGGAAGGCGGGTGCGACGGTTGGATGGTCGCCTATCTCCAAGCTGTACGTCGAGGGGCGGTTGTTCCGCTACCGGCCGGTATTCGACCTGCAAACCATCTGGGCCGCGTTCAGCCCGGTGCCCTACACCGGGTACGGCCTGGCAGTGGGGATTCAACCACGGTCCGATCTCTCGATCCGCCTGGAAGGCGAGCGACGCGACTATGCCGACACCGAGGCGGAAGTGCCGTTCATCGTCACGACCGACCGCACGTGGAAAGCGGGAGCGTCGGCCAACTGGCGTGCCACCCGGCAGGTCGATGTCCAGGGCTCCTATTATCTCGACTTCACCTTCGGCTCGGCCTTGAGCGCGGGTGAGGCACGGGTGAATGTCCGCCCGCTCGACCAGCTCAGCCTCGGCGCCAGGTTCTCAGCGTTTCAGCAGCTTGGAGAGTTCCGGGTCGGCGAGGGCCGGGTCTGGAGCGTGGGCGGCAACGTCACATACGATTCACCGGTCGGAACGGTGTGGGGGGCGGTAGACCGCTACCGCCACGATCGCCGGGACCCTGAATCCGGCTTGCCCGATTGGAACCAACTCAGGGCATCGTTCGGCCTCGCGTTCTACATCGGCTCGGAGCCAGGGAGGCGGCCATGATCATCCGTTTGGGAGCCGCAGCCGCCACCGTCATGCTGGGCCTGGTGGCGTGGAGCAGCGGAGGCAGCGGGACCAGCGCGCCCATCGCGGAGAGCGCGTTTCCGCATCTCAGGCATCAACATCTCTTCCCCACCTGCGAGAGCTGCCACAAAGTGGAGGCGGGAGCGGTCACCATTCCGGCGGCCTCGTTCTGCGGCGCCTGCCACAACGGACAGACCCAGCCACGGGTTGATTGGGAGGGCCGCAGCCGCACGCCGAGCAACCTCAAGTTTGACCATGCCACGGTGATCGCCAAGAAGAAGGCGGCCCTCGGCATGGACTTCAAATGCGCCACCTGCCACCAGAAGTCCGGCGGTGAGGCGATGGACATCCAGCGCGTTTCGGTGGGGGGCTGTCTCGGGTGCCATGCGGCCGGAAAGACGCACGAGGTCGATGCGCCGTGCGCCACCTGCCATGTGCCGTCGTGGGAGGCGCAGGACTACACCGGGGAGGAGATCCTCGCGTTCCCGAAGCCTGCCGACCAT
>DATHRW010000409.1:0-15561 GCA_035464955.1 Gemmatimonadales bacterium | reverse complement strand
GCCGCTCCCGTGTGTATGTCTACTTCGGGCCGATGACCATTGTCATGTTGCGCCCCTCGAGCTTCGGGTACGCCTCGATCTTCCCAACGTCCGCCAGCACTTCCGCCACCCGGTCCAGCACCGCCCGCCCAATTTCGACATGCGCCAATTGCCGGCCCCGGAACATCATGGTCACCTTCACCTTGTTGCCTTCAATGAGGAACTCCCTGGCATGGCGCGTCTTGAAGTCGAAGTCGTGGTCATCGATCCCAGGTCGGAATTTGACTTCCTTGAGATGGATGATGTGCTGCTTCTTCTTGGCTGCCTTGGCTGCCTTGGCCTCTTCGAACTTGTACTTCCCGTAATCCATGATCTTCACGACGGGAGGACGCGCGGTAGGGGCTACCTCTACCAAATCGAGCCCACGCGCGTCGGCCGCGGCCAGTGCCTCTTCGATGGGGAGTACCCCCAGTTGCTCGCCCGCTGCTGTGATGACGCGCACGGGGCTGATACGGATTTGGCGATTGACGCGGGCTCGTTTCTCTTTGTCAGCAGCCAGGGTGGTGAACCTCCATGTCGAAGTCGACAAAAAAAGACATCCGTTGCCTCCCGGATGTCCATGCTGCCCCCCGTGCCGGCCACATGCCGCATACCTTGGGAGCAAGATCGGACCCGGTCGCGCCGGCTCCACGGCCGGGCTGAGGGTGGGGGGCTAACCCCGCTTCAGGCCGTATAGTAGGCCCAGAGGGACCCAGTGTCAACTTGCCCGTGGCCTCCCTGACCCGTCCGACACGGATGCGACCTCGTCCAGGACCACCCGCGCTCCATCGGCCCGGGCTCGGCCCCAGAGCACCTCGGGATCGTGCTCGAACACGAGCCGCCACCCCTGCTCGGCTGCCTCCGCCAGGATGGCCCGCTTCGTCTCGAGGGTTCGCAGCGGCTCGACGTCGTATCCCATGATCCAGGGGAGCGGGAGGTGGGCCGAGGTGGGGATCAGGTCGGCCAGGAAGAGGGTCGCATCGCCCGCATCCGCCACCAGGACCGATTGGTGGAACGGCACATGCCCGGGTGTGAGCCGCACACGGATGCCGGGAAGTATGTCCGCCGCCTGGTCCACCAGCTGCCAACGACCCGCCTGATCGATTGGCTCGAAGTTGTGGGAGAAGTAGCTGCCCCGGGTCCGCTCGTTGGTGTGTCGGGCAAAGTCGAGCTCACCTCGCTGCACGATGTATGTGGCCCGGGAAAAGGCGAGGAGCGGTCGATCGGAACCGGGTGCTCGGTACGTGTTCCCACCCGCGTGATCGAAGTGGAGATGGGTGTTGATGACCCAAGCCACGTCGTCGGGGCCGAATCCGAGTTCCGCCAACGCGTCCTCCAAATGGGTCGGCCCGGCCGTGCCGTCGTTCTCGACGCCGTACATGTCCCGGAATTTCTCGTCTTCTTTGTTGCCGACCCCGGTATCGACCAACACCAATCCGTCGGGATGCTCCACGAGCAAACAGCGCAAGGCGAGCGGAATCCGATTCCGGTCGTCGGCAGGGATGCGGCGGCTCCAAAGCGGCTTCGGAACCACACCGAACATGGCGCCGCCGTCCAGGCGCTGGCGCCCGGCCTCGAGCGTGTGACAGCGGAGCGAGCCGATCTCAAGGGTTCGGGTAAGCGACATGGGTTCCCTCAGGAACGCCCGCGCGGTCGGCGACGCGACGCGGCGACCCGTTTGGCGCAAAGGCGCTCGAGATCGGTGAGGGTGGCAAACCCTTCCGATTTGGCAAGCCGGAGGAGGCGACGGAGTAATTCCGCCGTCACCATCGCGTCGCCCGCCGCGCGATGGCGGGCGTGGTTGACCAACCCAAAGCGGTCGGTGAGACTGTCCAATCCGCACGACGCTTGACCGCGGAGCAGTCGCCGGGCCAGCCGGACGGTGCAGAGACGGGGTCCGCTGAGCACGAGGTCGCGGCTTCGCTTGAGCTCGCGATCGAGAAACCCCCAGTCGAACCGGGCGTTGTGTGCCACGAAGACCCGGCCCGCCAACGCGGCCACGATCTGGTCAGCCAGCTCCTCGAAGGTTGGCGCGTCACGGACCATGGCATTGGTAATTCCGGTGAGCGACGTCGCGATCCGCGGGACGGGCCGTTGGGGATTCACCAGAGAATCGAGCACGAGTTCGGTCCGGCTTCCCTGCACCACCACCACGGCGATCTCCGTCAACCGATCCCTGGCCCCGGACTGCCCCCCGGTGGTCTCGACGTCCACCACGGCATACGCGCAGTCATCCACCATTGGAGACCCGGCCGCCGCCGCGACCAGCGCCCAGCGTCCATCAGGCAGCTGCCCGACCCGGGGGTCGGCGCCCAGCAGTGCCGCCGTGAGACGCGACGCGACACTCTCCGGCGCCCGCCCAAGGCCCATGACCTCGTTGGCCACCGTCACTGCGGACAGCGGTCCTTCGGCCATGAGTCCGAGGGCGCGCTCCAGCAAGGTCGAATTCGGGTGGGCCGCCAACCCGGTCACAAGGCGGCTCGACGGATCGGAAGCGTCATGCACCGGGGTCCCCCGCCACCACGCACCAACTCGCTACCTGAAATCGTGATCACCGCGCGCTCGGCCAGGGCGGAGGCCTCGGACTGCGCCAAGAACTCCTCGGCTGAGCGTAGCTGGAAGCCCGCCGCTTCCAACTGCCGCAGCGTGCCCCGGTTCCTGCCATAGCCGACGACGAGTCCGGGACGGAGCGCCAGAAAATTACAGGCGGAGCTCCATTGCTCGCGCTCCTGAGTCGAGCGGTTGTCCCCACCCGCGAGGATGGGCTGTAAATCGAGGTCCAGGTCTTTGAGGCCCGCGAAGAAATCGGCCACCTCCCGAACCGAGTCCGTGCCCTTGCGGCGATGCAGCACCGTACGCCGCTCCGGTCCAATAAAAAACGGTGGGAACACCACGCACAGATCGGTGTCGACCTGGCTGAACACCATGTCGAGATGGATGGCCGTCGGAGCTCCCGGCATCACCACGACCAGGACATCCGTGGCGAGGTTATGCGCGAAGACCAGTTCACACAGCATATCGATCGCCGCCGGCGACGTCCGGTCGCTCAGCCCGACCAGAAGCACGTCGTCGCTGAGACGGTGGATGTCCCCTCCCTCGAGCGTGTAATGATCGCGCTTCTCGCGGGAGCCATCGTAGATCACGCCGCGATTGTCCAGGTCGGGGTGGTAGAGCAGCAGTGCTTTGATCAGGAGTTCTTCCGTCCACCGGACATCGTACCGCATCGCTCCGACCAACGCGTACTCGCCGATGATGACGCCCGCGTCACGAGGGAAGAACAGGTTCGGCAGCGGTGGAAATGCAAAGCCGAACCCGTTGAGCGCCTTCGCAACCGGCCCGCGCTCGAGTCGGGCCCCCTCGATCAGGGTACGAACCATCTGCTCCGCAGAGAGCTGATGTAAGCCGACGGCCAGGCTCTCGGCAGGTACCAGGTTCGTCGTGGTTTCTTGGAGAAACGACCGCGCCTCGGGAATGGCCAACACATCAGTGAGGAGCTGCTCGACGGAGTACACGGTGGCACAGCGCCGCAGCACATCGATAAACTGGCGGTGCTCGGCCTGGGCCAGCGTGAGATCGACAATATCCGAGTAGAGATAGGCCTCGCGGTTGGCCGGCGTGACGCCCCGCAGCTCCTCGCCCGGAGTGTGGACGATCACGGCCTCGAGCGCCCCGATCTCGGAGTTGATACAAGCACGAGACATGGACGGGAAACCTAACCGGGTCCTGGGCCTGGCGCCCGGCCGCGCGTCACCGATTGGTGAGGGAGTAGGAGAGCGCTTCGAGTTCGAGGACGAGGTTGACCGTCTTGACGGCCACCTCGTGGGGTACGCTGAGCTGCACAGGGGCGAAGCTCAGGATGGCCTTGATGCCTAGGCGCACCAAGCGGTCCGCTGTTTCTTGGGCGGCCTCGGCGGGCGTCACCAGAATTGCGATGTCGACCGGGTGAGCGCCGAGGATGGTCTCGAGCTGAGCCACATCGGCCACCGGAACTTCGCTCCAGACGTGCCCGATCTTCTGGGGGTCGCGATCGAAGATGGCCACGATATCGAATCCGCGATCGCGGAACCCGTGATGCTGATAGAGGGCGCTGCCGATCTTGCCGGCCCCGATGAGCGCGACTCGGTAGCGGCCGGTCAGACCGAGGATCTGACGCAGCCGACTGGCCAGCTCCGGCACACGGTACCCGAGGCCCCGTTTGCCGAACGAACCGAAGAACGAGAGGTCCTTCCGGACTTGGGCCGAGGTCGTCCCGCCACGCGCGGCCAAGGCCTCAGAGCTGACGGTCGCGGTACCGCGCTCCTCGAATTCCTCGAGGAACCGCAAATAGAGGGAGAGACGGCGGATGGTGGAGTCGGCGACTTTTGTCATGTGAAATGTTTCACAAAGCTAGCGCGGCCACCATCCTCCGTCAACGAGACACCGGAACAGCCTGACGCAGTCAGGAGGTGCCAGCCCTTCGGGTCGGATGCTCGCGGCCACGCCCGCCCGCTCCAACACTTCCGCCGCGGGTCCCGCAGGCAGCCCGGTCAGACCCCGCACCGCGCGGAGCAGCTGCTTGCGGCGGAACCCGAACAGCCCGACCACCAGGCGCCGGAATTCCCTGCTCTCGCGGTCCGCGACCAACGGCTCCCGCCGCGGGGTGAGCCGGACCACCGCCGACTGGACCTGAGGCGGCGGGTGGAATGCGCCGGCGGGGACTCGGAACAGGCGTTCCACCTGAGCCATGGCCTGCACGCCAATCGTGAGCGCGCCGTAGGCCTTCGTGCCCGGGGTCGCCGTCAGTCGTTCCGCAACTTCGCGCTGGATCAAGAAGACGATCCGGGCCGGCCGCGGCGGGGTCAGCGCCTTGTCGATGAGCGGAGTGGTGATTTGGTAGGGAATGTTGCCGACCACAAGGAACGGCCGGCCGGTCGCCAGGGCATGCCAGTCGAGATCGAGCGCGTCGCCCTGGATAATGGTGGCCGACGGAAAGTCCTGCCTGAGCCCTGGAACCAGATCCCTGTCACGCTCGACGGCGATGACATGGTCGACCCGTTCCAGCAGCACCGAGGTGAGGGATCCCTGCCCCGACCCGATTTCCAAGACAACGTCACCCCGATCTGGATTCAGTGCGGCGACAATTCGCCGCAGGATGCTCGGATCGGACAGGAAGTGCTGGCCAAGTTCGCGCTTTGCTCGGGGCATGGCAGGGAAAACTAGGCTGTTCTCGTCAGATCCGGAGAACCAAGAGCGAGCGATCGTCGCGCGGTGTCGGTGCGAACGCATCGGCCTTCGAGAAGACGGCATCCACGATCTCCGCCACGGGCCGGGTTCGCTCTGCACACAACTCGGCCAGCAGCCGATCCTCACCGAAGACCTCGCCCGCCGCATTCTTGGCCTCGACGAGGCCGTCGGTCCAGAGACACAAGAGGTCGGAGCTTTGCCAAGCCGTCCGGCTCCGCTTGATCGATTTGCCGGCGGCAAGTCCCAGGGGCGGCGCGGTGGTCTCCAGCCGTTGGGGCGGACCGACGGCCGGGATTCTGAAGGCGTGTTGGTGTCCGGCGTTGGCATAGATCAGCCGGCGCGAGCGCGAGTTGAAAACGCCGTAGAAAACCGTCAGGTACATCTCGGTCGAGGTCAGGTCTTCCGAGAGGCTGTCGAGCATGGCCGTGAGTGTCTCATCGGGCGCACTCCCCGCGGAGGAGTGGATGCCGGCGGCCGACATGACCAGCGCCATGACCAGCGCGGCGGAGAATCCGTGCGACGACACGTCCCCCAGCATGACGCCGACCCGCCCGCGGCCAAGCCGCGTGAACGTGTAGAAGTCGCCGCCGACCGACTCGGCCGGCCGGCAACGGGCTGCGACCTCCGCCTCGGGTAGCAGCACGGACGGATCGGGCAGCAGCCGGAGTTGAAGATCGTGAGCCAACTCGAGTTCGTGGTGCAGGCGCTGCTGCCGCAAATCCCGAATAACCAGCCGAGAGTTCTCGATTGCGGCGCCGATCTGATTGGCGACTGCAGCGAGCAGCTTCCGGTCACCAGCCGTGAAGCTGTCTCCGCCAATTCGATCGGTGAGGTTGATAACGCCCACGCAGCGCTTCCCCATGCCGGGCGCGGCGTAGCAGATGGGAATGCTGAGGTATGAGGTGCCGAGGTAACCTCGGTCTCCGCGTGGGACGCTCGGGGAGGAAGCCGGCTTGTCATCGTCGCTCGACACCACGCTCCGCTCGCGGAATGCGCGCGCAGCGACGGATGTCGGGTGGCTGACGGGCACCGGGGCCGCCGAGCCTGGCACGGCTCCGCGTGAGGCCACCACCCGGAGGGTATCTCCCGGCTCGTCAAACACCATGATCGACGCGCGTCGTGCCCCGACCACGGTGCTCACTTCCCGCAAGATGGTCCCCGTAGCCACATCCAAACGCACGGTCTGGCCCAGAATTTCACTGATGGCGTAGAGGAGGTCGATTTCTTCATACCGACCCACGAGCTCCTCGGTCATCTGCCCCAGTTCCCGTTCGGCGGCGAGGAGTGCGCCGACGACCTGCCCGGCCCGTTCGCCAACAGCCTGGGCCCCCGTCCCATCGGCTGGGGATGCCAGCTCGAGCCAGAAGTCTTCGAGGCCCGGAACCTCTGCGAACCAGTGCGTCCCTCCGGGCGTCTCGAGTAGTCCGGCGGTCCGCGGCACGGCAGGCACCCAGCCCGGATCCGGTCCGGCAAGGAGCCACAGCCGCTCGCCATCCACGTGCCAGAGGCGCAGCGAACACCCACCCAGTTCGCCCACGGCTCGCAGGGCAGCGTCGACGCGTCCTAGAGGTGGCGGCCCAGCGTGATACAGATGGAGTTTCCTTCCGCGTTGTAGGCGATGCGGTCCGCGAGGTGCCGGATGAGGAACAGCCCGCGCCCACATTGGCTCTCGATAACGGTCGCCGCGCCCGACGTGACGACACGGTCGGGGTCGAAGCCGCTTCCTTCGTCGGTCACCACCAGCTCGATGTGATCGGGGGCGCTGTGGGCGCGAATGGTGACCTGCTTCTCCGGATCCTGCCCGTTTCCGCAAATGATGGCGTTCGCCAACGCTTCGGAGAGTGTCACCTGGAGGCGAAATCGGAGGCGGCTGGAGACCCGGTACCCGGCGAAACAATGGCGCGCCATGAGCTCGACGGCTTCCTCGATGAACCGCACATCGCTCGGCAGGACCACCGATACCTCGACGGCGGAGCCCGCGGGCGTGGCCACGTCCGTTCGACGTACGCAGAGCTTGAGCGGAGCCGTCATGGCCGTTACCCGCCCGTCAAAACTTGGCGAGCGCCTGGGTGGCGGAGGCGTCGATCGCGAAGAGCGTGTCGAGCTTGGTCAGTTCGAACAGCGAGCGCAGGTCCTCGTTCAAACCGGCGAGCCGCAGCGTCCCGCTCTGGTCGCGGATCTTCTTCGAGATGGAGACCAGGGCGCCAAGTCCGGAGGAATCGATATAGCCGGTGTTCGCAAAATCAATGAGGAACCGGCGCTTCCCTTCGTCGAGCGCATCCTGGATGAGAGCCTTCAGCTCCTGACGATTGCCGACGATGAGCTGTCCCTCCACCCGAACAACAACCACTCCGGACTCATGATTCGTCGCGCTGAACTCCATCACTTCCTCCCTCAGGGGCTCGTGGGACCGGCCTGGAGCGAGACCAACGCTGCAATCTCTACAATATCATCCACGCTGGCTCCTCGCGACAGATCCGCCATGGGCCGGGCCAGGCCTTGCAGGAGAGGACCGAGGGCGGTGGCGTGGCCCAGTCGCTGCACCAATTTGTACGCGATGTTGCCGGCATCCAGATTCGGAAAGACGAGCACGTTGGCGCGCCCCGCCACGACCGACTGCGGCGCCTTGCGCGCCGCAACATCGGGCACGAGCGCCGCGTCACCTTGCAACTCCCCGTCGCAGGGGATGCCGGGTGCACGATCGCGAAACAGGCTCACCGCCTCCCGGACACGCTCCACCTGTGGCGTGTCAGCGCTGCCCTTGGTGCTGAACGACAGGAATGCCACCCGTGGCGAATCACCGACCAGCCTCGGCCTATCGCGCGCGGCGGCAAGGGCAATGTGAGCCAGCTCCTCCGCGCTGGGATTGGGCACCACGGCGCAGTCAGTGAAGGTCAGCACGGTGTCGTCCGGAAAGACCATATAGAACGCTGAACTCACCAGGCCAGAATCGGGAGCGACGCCAATCCCCCACAGGGCGGCACGCACCACATCTCCCGTGGTATGCACCGCGCCGGCGACACAGCCATCGGCCTCCCCCAACGCAACGAGGCTTGCCGCAAACAGCACCGGTTCCGCCGCGAGATCGAGGGCGTGGACGGCGTCACGCACCGCGTCCGGTCGGCTGGCCCTGAGATGCTCCGCTACGCTGCTCGCCCGGGAATCGGACGCCGGGTCGATGCCGGCCGGTCCGCCAATGATGATAGGCTGGGCGATCCCAAGGTCCTCAACGGCCTTGGCGGCCGCCTGAATCCGAGGATCGCCCCCCTCGGCGAAGACCAGTCGCGCCCCCGCGCGCGTGGCCCGGGATCGGAGTGCGGCGCGGAAACTCATCGGGCAAATCGCCGAGTGAGCGCATCCGCGACCACCGGGTGCACGAAGGTACTTACGTCGCCGCCGAGCCGCGCGATCTCGCGGACGAGGCTGGAACTGAGGTAGGTCAGGTCGAGTGCCGCGACGAGGAAGACTGTTTCCAGGCCCGGGTGCAGCTGCCGGTTCATCAGGGCCATTTGGAATTCATATTCGAAATCACTCACGGCCCGCAGGCCGCGAATGATGATCGAGGCGTCGACCTCACGGGCCAGATCAACAAGCAGCCCGTCGAAGGCGCGGAATGACACATTCGGCTGCTCCCCCACGGCGCCACGCAGCATGGCCAATCGTTCGTCCGGAGTAAACAGCGGGTCCTTTGACCCGTTCGCGGCCACGGCCACGACCAGCCGGTCGCACAGCGTGAGGCTCCGACGAATCAGATCCTCATGGCCTTTGGTGGGCGGGTCAAACGACCCGGGGTATAGTCCAATGCGTGTCATGGCGCGTAGCAAAATGTGATGGCAGTCGATCCATAGCGCCGCGTGGCATCACCGTCAACGCTCTCGTCCGCAGCATGTTCGACGGAAAGAATGCCCGCAAAGGGGGCTCGGCGGAAGAGGCGCACGAGTTCCGTCGCAGCTTCTTTGCCATAGGGTGGATCGGCCAAGACCATATCGTACGACTCCGGGCCGAGCCGTCGGGCAACGCTCATGGAGTCTCCGCGGTGGATGGTGGCGCGCTCCTCCACGCCGAGGCTGGCAATGTTGGTGCGGAGCGCGCGCACCGCCGCGCCGTCACATTCCACGAAGGTGACGGAGGCCGCGCCGCGCGACAGCGCTTCGAGCCCCAGCGCACCGCTCCCCGCGAACAGGTCGAGCACCCTCGCTCCCACCAGGTGCTCGCCGAGAATGCTCATCCACGCTTCCCGAACGCGGCCGCTGGTGGGCCGGATTTGCCGGCCGCGCGGTGCGGCGAGGCGACGCCCCCGAAACGTCCCGGCAATGATGCGCACCGTCTAGCCATGTCGTTGAGGGGAAGTCGCCACTTTGGAACTCTCGGCGGAGGTCGGGCCCATGGCGACGAGGCGGGCCTGAAGCGTGCTTTGCCCCCGATACTCGTTCCGATCGAGCTTGAACGCAACATCTACGGCCGCGGAGCCAGCCTCAGGCAGGCCGTCGGCCCATCTGAAACCGATCGCATCGAGCCGCCCCCCAGGGGTTCGGAGGATCGCCTTCAGATGACCGTTGCCCACCATCCGAACCTCTTCGAGCCGCACGTTGCGGGCGGCAAACACGGGCCCCGGATTGCCCATACCGCACGGCTCGAGGTGGCGGCATAACCGCTCGAGGGCGTCGGTCGCGTCGGAAAGCTCGATGACGAGATCGACGCGCTGCCTGGGTCCGAGATCGGCCGCCGTCAATCGCTCGCGCGCCACCGCCGCAAACCGCTCGCGGAACTCGGCCAAGCGGGCGCGCTGAATCGTCAACCCGGCTGCCATGCGATGGCCCCCGAACCGATCGAGCAGATCACCGCAATCCTGAAGCGCCGCGTGCAAGTCGAATTTGGCAATGCTCCGGCCGGATCCCTTCCCGGTTTCCCCATCCAGCGCCACCAGAAAGGTGGGCCGGCCATAGCGCTCCACCACGCGGGACGCCACGATCCCGACGACGCCGGCGTGCCACCCCTCCGCCGCCAGGACCAGGCCGTAATCCCGGTCCGGGTCGACCTCGCGCTCAACCATCTCAAGGGCTTCGCCGAGGATCCGTTGATCCATGGCTTGGCGCTCCAGGTTGATTGCCTCAAGGCGCCGGGCGAGGCGCTCCGCCTCGGCCTCGTCATCCGTCACCAGCAGCTGGAGCCCGTCCTTGGCCTCTCCGATCCGGCCCACCGCATTGAGTCGCGGTCCGAGGATGAACCCCAGGTGCCCGGCCCGAATGACCCCACCGGCGAGACCCGCCGAGGCGACCAGGGCTCGAAGTCCGGGCCACCGGCTGTCGGCCAAGACTTTGAGGCCATGGCGCACCAGCGCCCGGTTTTCCCCCACCAGGGGGACGATATCGGCGACGGTGGCCAGTGCCACGTAATCGATCAGATGAAACGGCAGGTTGGCCGGGAGGCCGAGCCGTGGCACGAGGGCCTGCACCAGCTTGAAGGCCACCCCGGAGCCACAGAGGTAGCCGGTGTCGGATCGGTCGTCCGGCCGCTGAGGATCGACTACGGCTGCCGCGTCGGGCAACTCGGGTCCGGGAAGATGGTGGTCGGTGATGACCACCCCGATGCCTTGCGATCGGGCCTGCTGGACAGCCGCATTGGCTGTGATTCCGCAGTCGCATGTCACGATGAGCCCCACACCCGCTTCCACTGCCGCCGCGACGCCGGCCGGGCCGAAGTCGTAGCCGTCGCGGGTGCGATGGGGAACGAACGGCACAACCTGAGCGCCGGCGGCCCCGAGGGCGCGGGTCAGGAGCGCCGCCCCACACTGGCCGTCGACGTCGTAGTCGCCGTGCACCATGATGGGGTGCCCGGCGGCGACGGTGTCCGCGATCACGTCCACGGCTTCCGGCATACCGGCGAGAGCCAGCGGGTCGGTGAGTTGGTCGAGTGACGGCTTGAGAAAGGTTCGGGCGGATTCCGGAGTGTCAAACCCGCGCTGCAGCAGGAGCGCGCCGAGCGGCGACGGAATGCCGAGCCCCTTGGCCAGGGCCTCGGCCTCGGCTCGATCTGGGGCCGGTGCCACCATCCACTCGACCGGCGGCGGAGCGAACAAGTCCGTCATACTGGAGGATAAATAGACGCGCCCCGCCCGCCTACTACTCGTTCTCCGGAATGTAGAGAATGACGCCGCACACCTCGCATCCTTCCACCACCGCGCCGCTCTTGATGAGCGAGCGCCGGTGGAGCGGCACCGCAGTGAAACAGGATCCGCACGCAGCGCCGCTCATCTGCACCACCACCTGCGGCGACCGATTCTGGCGCAAACGATCATATCGGGTGAGCAAACGCTTATCGACTTGTGCCGCGCACTCGGCCCGGACCTTGAGGGCGACATTGCGCTCGGCGTTGATCTCGTCCTCCCGCGCGCCCAAACTGGCTCGTTCGGGAACCTGTTCCTCGCGCAAGGCCTCGAGACCGGCTTCCGCCTCGGTGACCTTCGCCTCCAGGCTCGTGACCTGGTCGGACAGCCTCACCCACTCGCTCTCCTCCTGTGCCAGCACGGAACGAGCGAGATCCAGTTCGGCCATGAGGGTGGCCGCCCGTTTGCCGGGGTGCGTCATCTCGATGGCTTGCCGGCGACGCTCCTGCTGGACGCGGTAGGTTTCGATTTTGGCCTCCAGCTCGGCCCGACGCTGAATGGCATCGGCAACCGCGCGTGCCGCTGCGGAGACCCCGTGCTCCGCCGCCTCCACGGCCCGATCCAACGTGGCAGTCATCTCGGCCACATCCGCCAGCCGGGTTTCGATTGCCAATAAGGCCAAGTCCTTGGACTGCAGATCCAACAATTTCACGAGATCAGGATGCATGAGTACTCCTTTTCACTACACAGGCAATCATTCCAACGACGTACATAGTCAGGGCGTGGTCCGCCGGCGCGACGCGGTGCGGCGGAAGTGGCGCCGATACCACTCGCCGGGGAAGCGCGCTTCGAGTTCATGCTTGCGGGCCTGATGCTGGGCCAGCAACGCACCCTTCTCCTCCTCCGGCGCGTTGCGAATCTGACGAGCGAGCCGCTCGAATTCCCGGAAGAGCGGACGGGCCTCCAAGACCTGACAACTACGCACGAACAGATCGTCAACGTCTTGCTGGGCAAGTTCGGACTCGTGCGCCTTGAGCTCGGCCCAGAGCCGGGCCGCGCCCTCAGAGAGCCCCGGCGGCACCTCGCCCTGCCCCCGCTCCCCACCCGGACCGCTGAGACTCTCGAACAGTTCGCGCAGCGCGGTGCCCTCAAACCACTCCGGTCGCACGTCTTGTCGAGCTCGCTCCAACCACGTCGGATCATGCAGAATGACCCGGAGCAAGGCACGCTCGGCCGACTCGCCATCGCGCCGTCCGGCCGCTTGTTGGGCGCGCCGCCCCGGCGCGCCCGTTTCGGATCGCGGCGGCGCCCCGACGGCCGGGGTCCGGGCAACTTCCTGCGCCAGGATGTCCTTGCTGATGCCGCTCTTTTCCGCCACCCGCGTCAGGTAGAGTTCCCGCTCGATCGGGTCGGCCGTGGCGCGGAGGGTGGGTAACAAGCGGTCGATCGCGGCACGGCGGTGCGCCACGTTCTCGAACCAGCCCTTGCGCTCGAGCAACTGGATCTTTCGTTCGAGCACATCCGTGGCATCGCGCAACACGTCCTCGAGGGCGTCTTTGCCTCCCACCTGGACCAGTGAATCGGGGTCCTGGCCGGTTGGCAGGGTGGCCACGTGGACCCGCATCTTGTGTCGTAACAGTTCGTCCGCCGCGCGGAACGTGGCGCGAAGGCCCGCGCTGTCGCTGTCGTACAAGAGGATTGCTTTGGGTGCATAGCGCTTGAGGATCGTGGCTTGATCGGCCGTCAGCGCTGTGCCGAGTGGTGCGACCACATGCTCGAATCCCGCCACCACGAGGCGGAGTACGTCGAAATACCCTTCCACCAGCAGGACTTCATCCGCTTTGCGGATGGCGTTCTTGGCGAAATGCAGGTTGTACAGGAGCCGGCCCTTGTGGAACACATCGGTATCGGGAGAGTTGAGATACTTCGGCTCTCCGCGGCCCAGGATCCGCCCACCGAACCCGACCACCCGCCCACGGCCATCCGCGATGGGAAACAACAGGCGGTCGCGAAACCGCGCCACGATCCTCCCGTCGTCCCGACGCACCAGAAGGCCGGCCTCGATCAGCACCGATTCCGCAATACCCAACTCCGTCATGGCACGCAGAAAGGCGTTGCCGCGTGGCGCATATCCCAAGCCGTACGGCGCCAGCCCATCGACGGGCAGCTCGCGCCGCTCGAGATAGCTCCGCGCGACCTTGCCGTCCGCAGACTCGATCAGCTGGCCGGTGTACCACTCCTGGGCTACCGTGAGCGCGCTGAAGAGCGGCTCGCGCGGGTCGGGCGCGGCGGGACCGGAGCTTTCGGGAATGACCACGCCCACCCGGCGCGCGACGTCTCGGATAGCGGTGGGATAGTCCAGGCCGAAGCGTTTCATCAAGTAGGAGAAGACATCGCCGCCGGCGTGACAGACGTAACAGTAGAACAGGCCCTTCTTTGGGATGACGGCAAAGTTGCGGTGCGTCCCGCCATGGAACGGACACGGGCCCCGATAATCCGATCCGGTTCGCTTGAGCGTGACCGACTCACCGATGATCGCCACGAGATCGGCGCTGTCGCGGACCTGCTCGATCACTTCATCGGGGATCATGCTCACGGTGTGAACTCCACGATCGTCACCCCGGTCCCGCCGGCCTCTCTCGTGGCAAATTGATGGCGGGCAACGCGTCTGTCTGCGGAGACGACGTGGAGCACGCGGTCTCGCACCACGCCGGTGCCCTTGCCGTGAATGATCCGAAGATATGGCTGGTCCGCCAGGATGGCCCGATCGATGGCGGCCAGCGTCGCCGCCTCGGCCTCGTCTCCCGTCATGCCGCGAAGATCGAGGTCCAGCACGGCGCCAGTCTCGGCCTGGTGCGAGAAGGTCGTGGACGTACGCGGGGCCGCCACTCGCGTCCCCTCGACCGCGCCCGCCACCTGAGAAGTGTCCACGACGAGGCGCATCGCGCCCACCCGGAGTTCCAGGCGGCCATCCGACCGGCTCCGCACGACCTCGCCCACCGTGCCATCGACCAGCTCCACCCGCGTGCCGATGTCGAGTGCGTCCGGATGAACCACTCCGCCGCCCGATCGCGCGATCGCTTCGGATTGCTTCACGGCCTGCGATTCCTCGCGGACGCCTTCTTCAACCAACCGGCGCGCCTCGCGTGCCGTCGCTTCCCCGACAGCAGCTCGTGCGAGCGCCAACGCTTCCTCCACCCGGCGGCGAGCCTCCAGCAGATAGCTCCGCGCCTGTGCGCGACCCTCACGCTCGGCGTCGCGCATCCGGCGCTCGAGTTCGGATTCACGCCCGTCTTGGCGACCTGCCTGATCGGCCAGCCGTCGCTCATCGGTCGCAATTCGCTCCGCCCGTGCCGAGACTTCCTCCTCCGCCTC
Organism: Gemmatimonadales bacterium; assembly: GCA_035464955.1. GTDB lineage: Bacteria > Gemmatimonadota > Gemmatimonadetes > Gemmatimonadales > GWC2-71-9 > JABDII01. Next base: position 839 of record DATHRW010000409.1, on the reverse strand, counting down.
CCGGAGTTTCTTCTCACGCCACTCGAGATCGGCCAACAGGGCGTCGAGCGCCCGTTCCCCGGCAGGCACGTGGCTCTCCGCTTCCTGGAGCAGCGCTTCCGGCAAGCCCAGACGCCGGGCGATGGCGATGCCGTAGGAACGGCCGGGCACCCCCTTCTCGAGCCGATAGGTCGGGCTGACCGTCTCCGGATCGAATTGGAGCGACGCGTTCACCACCCCGGGAAGTGTTTCGGCCAGCCGCTTGAGGGCGCCCAGGTGGGTGCTGGCGAGGGTGGTTACGCCGGCCCGGGTGAGTGCTCCAAGCGCGGCCTCAGCGAGCGCTGCTCCTTCCGCCGGATCCGTACCGCTCCCGATTTCATCGATCAGGACGAGTGAGGCATCATTGGCATGTTCGAGGGTGTCCTTGAGTGCGCGCACGTGGGCGGAGAACGTCGACAGGTTCGCGGCGATGGATTGATGGTCGCCGATGTCGACGAAGAAGCCGCGGAACACCGGCAGACGCGACTCCGGTCCGATCGGCGGGATGATGCCGGCCTGCGTCATCGCGGCCACCAAACCTACCGTCTTGAGAGCAACGGTCTTCCCGCCGGCGTTCGGCCCGCTCACCACCACCGTGCGCTCATGCGCTTCGAGGCACAGCGAGCAGGGTACCACGTCGACGGTGCCATCGAGAAGGAGGGGATGACGCGCGTCGATGACGGTCAACGGGGCGGGGGCGGCCGTCACGTCGGGGCGATGTCCGCCGACCGCCACGGCGTACTTGGCCCGCGCCACCAGCGCGTCGAAAGCCACTCCCATGTCGAGGGCGTTCTGAAGGCCGTCGGCGTCGTCCCGGAGCA
>DATHRW010000408.1:0-10485 GCA_035464955.1 Gemmatimonadales bacterium | reverse complement strand
CGCTTCTTCACCTCTGCGACCCGGCACGATGCCGATCGGCACCGAACGTCGCGGAGATTCGCGATTGCTACCCGTTAGCTACCGAGACGGCGATCGCTTGCCCATGCCGGGACGCAGACGGTACACGGACTAGACAATGGATCACCTCCTTGGTTCGGGAACACATTGGGCGCGGACACCGGTGCGCCAACGGACGGCGCACTGCAAATATGGGGAAGGAGGTCCCGTTTCACTACCTCCCGTGCCGACCGAGCCCGGCGCACCCTGAGACCCGAATATACCCCGAAGTAATCACGGTCACGGTATGCCCCTTGCCCCTACCCCATGGTGTGGGACCGCCCTGAAAGGGAGGAGTGCAATGTTCTGCATACCGAACGGGCAAAAACGAGGCTCGATGGCCCTGAAGGCCGTCGCGCTCTCGCTCATCTGTATCGCCCTGGGGACACCCCGGCCGCTGGTTGGCCAGGCCGGTGGCCCTGACGCGCCCGATGTCCTCAGGCGACTGGGTATTCCCGCCACACGTCTGGCGGAGATCCCCGAGCAGGGACTCAGGGTGGACTGCCAGCCAGGCGCGGCAACCACCGTGTGCGAGCTTCGCTTCCACACCGACTCGGATGAAGTGTGCCGGGCGGTGGCGGTTCGGGAGGCGCTGCGCCGCCGCTCGACCGGGTCCCAGGAAGCAGTGATTACGAGAGTCACGTGCGGTTCGGGCATCGTCGCCGTGTTCCAGGCCGGCATGCGGCGCGGTATCATGAGCTACAAGGACGCCCGCGGCAACACGGCGCGGCGTGAATTCCCTCTATAGCCTCGGACATGATTCGTGGGTCCGAGGATGAACGAAAGCCCCGTCTCCGGACGGGGCTCTCGTCATTCCGGCGCTCGCCCGGGCGCTAGCGATCGGTGCCCGCGTAGGAGTGCGCGATCGCGAGGACGTCGCGGGCCGTCGTCGCGGTGTGGTCCACACCCGAGGTCCAATCTTCGGGGGCTCCGCCCCCATACGCCGCACCGACCACCCGGACCCGGATATCCACGCCCCGCAATGCCAATGCGCGATTGCCGTTCTGTCCGCAGCGCGCGTCGGTTTCGTGGTCGCCGACGTACAACACATAGCCGGCAGTGCGGTCGGTGAGTGCCTCGATGCATGCGAGCAGCCCGTCCGGCTCTGGCTTCTGTTTCTCCCAGGATACTTCTTCGTACCCCACGATCATGCGAAAATGCCCGGCGAGGCGCTCTCGCTTCAACACCCCTGAAATGGTCTCGCGGCTGTTTTGGGAGAAGATGCCTTGCGGGGTGTGGGCGAGTGCCTGCACCACCTCCGGGATGCCCGGGTAGAGGAGGGCGGGGGTGCCATCCCGCAACTGATACTCGGCCCAGAGGGCGCCGGCCTGATCGGTTTCGTCGGCGGTAAATCCGAACTCGTCCATATACAGCGTCCGCCAGTTCGAGGTCTTTCGAATCAGTCGACCGTACGTTTCGACGGATGTAAGTGCTGGAACGCCGTCGGGATCCCTTCCAGTGAGGAGCGCGAAGATAGTCCGCGTGACGTTCAGGTTCTTCGCGTGCGTGTCGACGAGGGTCCCGTCGAAGTCCCAAATGACGGCAAGCAGTGGGTGATCAGCAGTCACGAGTCGAACCGGTACGGTGGTGGTGGAAGGCCGGGCTGGCAGGAGAACTAGAACGCAAAGTCAGTAGAGATGTCAAGAGAAGTCGCGCCGCTTCTCTCCTCACGCACCGTCCGGTGCAAGCAGTTCCTCGATCTCCGCCTCCGCAAGTGCCCGTGCCTCGGCGTCTCGTTCCAGCCGCCGGGTCAGCTCGGCGAATTCCTCCTGCGCCGTCGCGTCGGACATCGTTCCCTGGGCTTTGAGCCGAGCCAGGATCGACAGTACGTCGAGCAATTGCTGCACCCGACGATCGTGGGCACGCTCGCACCGCGACAGCGCGTCGAGCCAGCGCGCGGGGTCGGCGGCAAAGCGATCGCGATGGTTTTCGAGCGCAGTCAGGGACCGCTCGAGATTGGCCAGGTCATCGGCAACGGTCGTGACGCCAGCAAGGAGTGCGACGATATCGGCACGCTGATCGCCCGGTCCATCCGCTGCGGAAATATCGGCCAGGACAGCCTGGCCCACTGTCATGATGTCCGCCACCATGCGGCGCGTCGTGCCTGGGCCGAGCACGGCAATGGTGCGAGTCATGCGGCGCGCCAAGTCGTGCGGAAGCCTCCGGGCGCCGCTCTGAGCGGCGTGGAAAATCGGTGTGTGAGCGGTCCGGTGCCCTCCGACGACCAGGAGCCCGGCGACCACCGGAGTGGTCCAGAGCATCGTGGGCAATGCCAGCATTCCCGCCAAGCTTCCGACCACGACGATGGCGCCTGCCAGAGCGTAGAGCGGGAGGGGAACCGCCGCCCAGGCGTGGGCCTTGGGGACCGCTTGCACCGGGATGTCCCGGGCAGTGAGGTACCGAACTACGGATGCCGCGCGGTGCGCCGGAATGCGCACCAGGGCTCTGCGTCCGCGGGTGGCGTGCCTGAGTTCGGCCTGGGAGACGGGGTGCGGGGATAGCCCCGCAAGATTGAGGGCAACCGCGAGCCGGTCCTGCCGCTTGGCGGGCGGGACTACCAAGACCAAGGTATCGGCGTTTCTCGGTCTCGTCCCTCCGCACTCCGGGCAGGGACTCATCCCGAACGTGTCGCTGCTGCCGCAGCTCAGGCAGAACTCGACCGCCCGTGGCCCTGCCGACGAAATGGCGAGGTGGGCTTCGGCGCGGGCTTCGAGTGCCGTGCGGAGATCGGAGGCGGCGGGGAATCGAAGGCCGGGCTCCGCCTCCGTCGCGCGCGCGATGATCTGATCGAGCCAGCTCGGGACCCCAACCATGGAGAAGCTCGACATCCCGCCGATTCCCGAGTTCCTCGAGATGATCTCCGATTCCGGTGGCAAGCTGTTTGCCTGCAAGGCTTCGGTCGACATGTTCGGCTGGTCGATGGAGGACTTCATCCCACAGGTCGAGAGTATCATCACCGTCGGGGAATTCTACGACATGGCCGGCGGCGGTCACATCGTGTTCACCTAGACCGACGCGGTGCCACACACGATATGGGCCCGGCCTCCCTTACGGAAGCCGGGCCTGCGTTTTCCTAGTGTGCTACGGCCCTTTCCATGGGGAGGGTCAGGCTACTGCAGGAAGTCGGCGATCCGAGGATAGAGCAAGAAATAGAATGCCACGGCCAGGCCGGTCACGATAGCGAGTCGCACGATCACCTTCACGACCTTGAAGGCCAAGTACACGCCAAGAAGGAGCAATGCCACGAAGATGATCGGTTCCATCGCAAGCGGCCCGGGTCGAGAGAGCGAGTTGTGACGCAGAGAAGATACGCTGTGTCTCCGGGGGGTGGAAGCGCCCGCAGGCCTGCCACGATACCTTTGCTGTCTGGACATATCCAATGCAGATTCTGATGGTGGACACTCCTGCGGCGTGGCGCGACGCCGCTGCTCACCTCTGAGGTGGTGCCGCACCAACATCGTAGTGCTCAAGTGCCGGCCTGGGCCTTCCCTGGCACACCTGTTGCTCCCCGGATCGGGATTAGCTTAGGCTTCGGCACGCCCCGCGATGACTCATCGGGAAGGGTACGCATGTCAGTTCTGTTCCGCCCCCACAGCCTATCGGTCCTGATCCGGCACTCGGTTCGGGCGCGGGCGCGGGTAGCCTTCGTGGCTGTCGTGGCCGTTCTCGCGGTGTCCTGTGGGGGCGGGGAGAAGATCGCCGGCCCGACGACCGGCAGCCTAGCCGTTACGGTCGGTGGCCTGGGCCAGGGAACGGCCGCCGCCATCACCATTAGTGGTCCGGGCGGCTTCAGCCGCTCCCTGGCCGGGTCGGAAACCCTCGCCGACTTGGTTCCCGGGCAGTACCTCGTCAGCGCGGCCGATGTCAGCACCGGCTCGGCGATCTACTCGCCCACCGTGGCATCGCAGCCGGTGAGCATCGTTGCAGCTGACGCCCCGGTGGCAGTGACCGTGACCTACGCTCTCTCAACGGGGAGCCTGACGGTGACGGTTGCTGGACTCCCGAGCGGCGCGACCGCCGGCGTCACCGTCACGCGTGCGGGAGGCTTCTCGGTCGCGCTCGCGGCAACGACCACGTTGTCGAACTTGCCGCCGGGCACCTACACAGTGGCCGCGGCGAGCGTCCAGGCCGGCAGCTCGACCTACGATGCCACCGTGCCCATGCAGACGGTGGCGGTCACTGCCACGCCCACGCCGGCCACGAGCAGCGTCACCTACGTCCTCTCCTCGGGGTCCCTCGCGGTCACGATCACGGGCCTGCCCAATGGGGTCGATGCGGACGTCACGGTCACCGGACCGGGGTACAGCACGGCGGTCACGCAGACGACGACCCAGTCGAACATCGCAGCCGGTGGGTACACGGTCGATGCGCGCAACGTGTCGGACGGTGCGGTCGCCTATGTTCCCAACCCTTCGACCCAGGCCGTGTCGGTCACGGCGGGGGCCACGGCCTCCGCATCGGTCACCTACCAGGTGGCATCGCCAGCCACGCTCAATCTGTTCATCGACGGGATGTACGTCACGCAGAGCGTCCAGGACTATGATGGCAATGTGCCCCTGGTGGCCGGACGTGACGGATTCGTACGGATCTTCGTCCGGGCCAACCAAACCAACGTCGAGCAGCCGGACGTCCGGCTGAAGGTCTACGACAATGGTTCCCTGGTCACCACGTCGACGATTCCGGCACCCACCATCGGGGTCCCGACCATTATCGACGAAGGCGACCTGAACAAGTCGTGGAACCTGGCCCTTCCGGCGTCGGCCATTGGACCCGGGCTGGAACTCGTGGCGGACGTCGATCCGATTAATGCCATTCTGGAGCAGGACGAGACTGACAACAACTTCCCGGCCTCCGGCACGCCGCAGGCGATGGACGTGCGCGCGATCAATCCTTTCCCCGTGCGTTTCGTTCCCGTGCTCCAAAGTGTGAACGGGCTGACCGGCGACGTCACGGCCGGCAACCAGGATCAGTTCCTGACCGTGACAGAGCAGCTCTTTCCCCTCGAGTCGTACACCGCCGACATTCGGGCGCCGTACACCTTCACCGACTCCATCCCAATCGAGAGTGATAACGCGACTGGGACCTGGAGCCGGGTGCTGAGCGAGATCAACGCGCTACGGACCGCGGACGCCAGTTCACGGTACTACTTCGGCGTGGTGAAGACGACCTATTCGAGCGGCATCGCCGGCATCGGCTATGTGCCCGGGAAGGCGGCCGTGGGCTGGGACAAGCTACCAAGCGCGAGCGGTGTTGCGGCGCACGAGTGGGGCCACAACTGGGGCCGGCAGCATGCGCCGTGCGGCGGGGCGGGGAACCCCGATCCGAATTACCCGTATTCCGGCGGCGTGATCGGGGTCTGGGGCTATGATTTCGGGTCGGCGACCCTCGTGCCACCGACGCGCCCGGATATCATGGGGTACTGCAACAACGATTGGGTCAGCGACTACACCTACACCGGCGTGGTCAATCATGTCCAAGCGAGTTTCTCGGTGTCGCAAGCCGGTGCGGCCCCGCAACCGGTGCTCCTCGTCTGGGGACGGGTGCGCGGCGGCACTATCGAACTCGAGCCGGCCTTCGAACTCGATGCCGCGCCCGTGACCCCGTCCGGCACGGGGCCCTACACGCTCGAGGGGCTGGCTGCCGATGGCAGCCGCCTGTTCCGCTATGCGTTCTCGCCTCGGGCCGTGGCCGATGCGCCGCAGTGGGAAGGGCATTTCGCTTTTACCCTGCCGATCCGGAGCCGGCCCGCGAGTCTCCGGGTGACGGGTCCGGGAGGGCAGGCGGTCGCGATGTCACGTGTTGGGGCACCCGGCGCGCAAGCGCTGCAACCATCGCCGGCTGCGTCGGTCGAGTCCGTTGCCCCCAACCGTATCTCGCTTCGGTGGGATCGCTCGCAATTCCCGATGCTCCTCGTCCGCGATCCGCGGACCCGTGAAATCCTCTCCTTCGCCCGCGGTGGCGCCGCCACCGTGTGGACCACAGAGCGGGAAGTCGAGTTGCTATACTCGGACGGCGTTCGGAGCACTCCCGCCCGAGTATCGGTATCCGGTCGATGACGCGTCCGATCCTCTCGCGTACGGCAGCGCGGGCTCCGTGGTGCACCGCGCTCGCCCTGCTCGCATGCTCGCCACGAGCGGCCGTCCAGGCGGCGGCGCCGATCGGCGATGTCTCGATCACATTAGAGCGTGGTCCGTGTTTCGGCACCTGCCCGGTCTATCGACTCACGGTGGACGGAGCAGGCCAGGTTCGGTACGAGGGCAGGGCGCACGTGTCGGTGGTTGGCAGGGACTCAGCGGTCATTTCCCAGAGCGAGGTGAGGCGCCTGCTCGCGGAATTCGATCGCGCGGGCTTTGCCCAACTGGCGGATCAGTATACCGCCGGCCAGCCCAGCTGCCCGTTGTACGCGCCCGACTCACCCACCGCAATCACCTCACTCACCCAAAGCGGCGCGACCAAGCGGGTCGAACACGACTACGGCTGCGCCGATGTCCCTCGGGCGCTCACCGCGCTCGAACGTCTGATCGACGATGTGATCGGTTCGGATCGGTGGACCGGGCGGAGCAGGTCCGGCAGCTAAGCACACCCAACTGCGTCAGCCGTTGTAGATGATCCCGCCCTGCTTGCGATACAATTCGAGCACGCCCCGCGCTTCGAGATGTAACACCCCGCGCGCAATCGTAATGCCGCGATCCTCCAGGTAGTGATAGGACTGTGGGAAGACCGGGCCCTCGTCGAAGCCGAGCCGGGTCGCGTCGTCCCGGCTGGCCCCGCACACCACCCGCTGGACCCCACTCCAGAGCACCGCTCCCAAGCACATTGCGCAGGGATCGCAGGACGTCACCAGCGTGTGGAGGGGGAGGCCCGGAGCGCTCAGGGAAAAGGCACCCACGGCGTGCTGGGCCATCATGAAGGCCATCATCTCGGCGTGAAGCGTGGCGTTGGTGAGGCGCTGCACGCTGTTCATCCCGACGCTCACCAGCTCGCCGGTCTCTTCCGCGAAGATCGCCGCCCCGAACGGCCCCCCCGTCTTGCGGGTTACGTTCTCGCGCGCGAGCGTGATCGCGAGCCGCATGCGGTCCTCGTCCGCGGGGTACCGCTCCGCCCAATCCACCACCTCATCGACCCAGGACGGGAGGGTGATCTGGATGCGAGCCGGTTTGCGCGTCATGCTCTTAGTCTCCGTACGCAGGCGGTGCTGGCTCAGGCCAGGGCGGCGGACTACATTCGTGCCGGCCCATGTGTCCTAACCTAACATTGTTTTCGGAGTACCCAATGAGCGCTCACGCATGCTTCCGAACCTCTGGCACCGTGTTCCTCCTTCTGGCGGCCGTTGCGTGTCAGGGTGACCGTCGGTCGAACACCATCCCCGACGCGGCGGTTCCGGAGGCGACGACCGGATTGCCCGCAGGCTGGGACGTCCGGCTCGATCGGCCGGGCGAGGACCCAGCGGGCGTCGAGTTCCGGAGCGCCGAACCCGGCTATACGGTGCGCACCGGCCCGGCCGCCATTCTGTTCAACCCGGTCCTGACCGTCTCGGCGGACTATTATGCCGTGGCGCGGTTCATCCAGCTGAAACCCACGCCCCATGGCGAGGCCTACGGGCTGTTCGTCGGCGGCAAGGACTTACAGTCGGTGGTGCAGTCGTACGTGTATTTCCTGATTCGGCAGGACGGGAAGTTCCTCATCAAGCGACGGATCGGTGCTGAGACCTCCACCATCGAGGACTGGACCGATCATCCGGCGATCGCGCGCCAGCCCGACGGTGGCGACCCTCCCGAGAACACCCTGCGGATCGATGCGGGCCCTGACGCCGTGATGTTCAGCATCAACGGCGAGGAAGTGGCCCGCCTCCCGCGGTCGGACATCGATGTGGACGGCATCGTCGGTGTGCGGGTCAACCACGGACTCGAGCTCGCGATCCCGCACTTCGAGGTCGTCCCGCAGGACATCCCGGTGCCCGAGCGCGCTACGCAGGCAGCCAGATCTTCTTGGCGAGTACCACCTCGGCCCGCGACGGCAGGATGATGCGGTCCTTGGTCTTGGTGTGGAAGGCGAGCCCCTTGTAGCTCGTCAAGTATTGTCTGGTCTTGTTCCGGAATCCGCCGAGTGCCTCCACCACGAGCGGAGCCTCTTGTCGGCGGAGGATCTTTTGGAACTCATCCGGTTCCAGCCCGACGATGACGCCCGACGCCTTGATGGCCTGGGCGATGGCCGCGGCCGCAGCCGCTCCACCAGCCGCTGCAGTGGCTGGGTACATGAGGTGTGCCTCCTCCCGGTCTGACGGTTCCGCCGCCGACATACGACGGCGGAAATCTAGACCGTAGCAGCCCCATGGGGTATGACGGACATGCCACCTAGCGCACGAATTCGGGCCGCACCGTGAGGATCAGTGTGCCGCCGCCCTGGATGAGCTGGGCGTTGCCCACGACCAGGGTCTGGCCGGCTCGCGCATTGACGGAGGTCATGAGCGCGCCGCGCATGGGGTTCCGGACGCCGACATCCAGTTGCACCGTACCGGAGTCTCCCGACGCCCGGACCGCGCCGATGTTCGCGATGAGCATGTATCCGGCATTGGCATCGTCCTCCCGCCCGACGACCTGCTCGATGTGGCTGCCCTCGGTCCCCCCGACCACCGCGTCGTGCAACAGCCGGTATCCTTGATAGCGGAACAGTTTGCGCAGCTCGGTCTCGACCTCGGCGATGGCGGGGTCGGCCTTCCCCGCGCCGTCGGCCTCGATCAGCTGGAAATGGAGCCGAACGGTTGGGCGGGGTCGGTCGATCTCGCTGAGCACGCGACGAATCTTGTCGAGGTTGTCCCGCGTCTCCCTCACGGTCAGCATGTTGCCCGAGTGACTGACCGAGCCCGGCGCATTCGGACGATCGGTAAACACGTACGGCCCGACGAGGGTCGCAGCTTGGCCCCCGTCGATATGGTCGAGGGTGAAGGTCTCGGTGTCGAGCGAGGGCGCTGTCCCGCAGGCGGCCGCGATCGCAGCCACGAGGACGAGGGTGAGTAGACGCATGATCAGCTCCCATTCCGTTGATACAGCCAGACCACGATGATGTCGGGGTTGGCGGTTTGGTACACGATGACATTCTGGTCCGCACTGGTTTGGACGAACGGCTGGGCCATGGCGGTTGGTGGCGGAGAGGGCGGGAGCGCCGACCGGCCGCTCTGCCAGAGGGCAAACACCGCGACTGCAGCCGCGGCCAGGCCCGATGCCACGACCCATCGTCGGCGTCGCCGCCGGCGCGCCTGAGCGACGGCGGCACGTACGGCGTCATCGACCGATTGCCGTGGCTCGAGCGTTGCGAGAGCACCGTGGAGGCGACTCTCCTCCGCCACGATCCGCTCGGCTAATTGGCGGCAGCGCGGGCAGCTTCGCAGGTGCTGCGCCACCGCGGACTCGCCCTCGCCCCGTAACTCCGATGGAGCGGCCTCGAGCAGTTGGTCATGGATCTCGGGACAGGTCACTCGCCTTCTCCTTTTCCATACTCGGGATAGCGCTCGATGATCTTCGACCGCAGGCTGCGCCTGGCCCGGTGGAGGTGGGCCCGGATGGTGCCGCCGTCGAGACCGAGCAGGTCGGCCGCTTCCGCCGGCGTGAACTCCTGCAGGTCCACCAGGTCCAGCACTTCCCGCTGCCGCCGCGGGAGCCAGGCCATGAATCGGCGGACGATACCGCTCGCCTCGGCGGCGAGCACACCCTCGGACGCACGAGCCGCGGCAACTCGGTCTGGAGCTTGGGTCAATGCCTCGTTCGATCGGAGGAGCCGGAGCCGGCTCTGGTACCGGCGGAACCGGTCGGTCGCGGCATTGCGCGTGATGCGATAGAGCCAGGTGGTGAAGGTCGCGTCGGTCCGGTAGCGGTCGAGCGACAGATGAAGACGCACGAGCACCTCCTGGGTCACGTCTTCGGCCTCGTCCGGATCTCCCGTGGCCACCACCGACCAGCGGTAGACCAAGGGCCGGCAGGCCCGAACGAGGTCGGCAAAGGCCGCCGTGTCGCCGTGCTGGGCCCGCACGATCAGCGGCGCGACCGAGTCGTTGAGGTCCCGGAGCGCGCTCACGATGAGCCCGGTCTCTCATTCATGCACTGATGATACGCTGCGGGAGGGTGGAGCGTTTACATCCGCGCGGATTGGTGCCGTGCTCCTCAGGGGGACGAGTCCACATGCGGAGAAGACCGCCAAGTCGGTGCTCGACGCCTGGACCAAGAACTACGTCACGCGGGTTCACGCCTTCGAGTTGCAGGATTATCGTGGCCGCTCGATCGCGACCTTCAATTGCGCGCACGCGTCGGGCTGCCAGCTGTGACGCGATGTAGACCAAGTTGTGGGATGGATTCGATCGTAGGACCTGAAGGACGGTGCTAACTGGGACTCAGCCGCCACCGAGCGGTGACCCGCGCCACGGTGTCGCCCTCG
>DATHRW010000407.1:0-5639 GCA_035464955.1 Gemmatimonadales bacterium | reverse complement strand
ACTTCGTGGGCACGCTAGAGGGCGGCGGACGTCACCCCTAGCGGTGGGATCGAACCACGGGAGCGGTACAGGGTGGATCGGGGAAGTGATGGCTGCGGGCGACTTCTGCTAACACAAGAGTTGCCGCCTCCGTTCGCTGTTGGCTCACTCCGATGAAGCACGGCCCTGTAGCATCTGGGTGGCCCAAACAGTACTGATTTGGATGCGGGCCGGCGGTCTCGACGTACTGGCTCTTGGGCCGCGCCGGCAACTCCAAACCGTTGGAAGACACTCGGTGGGCGCATGGGGCGGGTGTCGCCTAGTAGCAGGAGTCGAAGAGTCTCTCTCTCGTACTCGGATGGGGGGTAGGATGGGGCGCAGGGTTGCGGCGCTTGTCGGGGCCTGGGTCTGCCTGTCGGCATTGTACCTGGCCGGCTTCTACTTCTTCGGGAGTCTGTTCTCAGGGGAGGCACAGGTAGCCCCGCCCCTGGTCCCCTTCTTCGTCGGATTCGCCCTCTCGAATGCTCTCTTGGTCCTCTTCTTCGATTGGCTCGTGAAGGAGATGAACCATCCGGTGAAGGCGGGTCTAGCGATCGCGATCTCTCAGTTGCTCCTGGTGAACGTGACGTATGTCCTTACCGGGAGCAGGACACCCGTAGCCGGGGCAGCGAGCTCGGCCGTTCTTCTCGTCACGTGGCCTCTGGTTGCCATCGTGTACTCGAAGATCCGCGGTCCCACCAGGCCGGGTCGGTCGTAGAGACCGCCGGCGAAGGGAGGCCTGGCCGGGCTCGCGTCTTCTAACAAAAGAGTTGCCGCCTCCGTTCGCGTGCGCTCACTCCGGCGAAGGACGGCCCTGTGGCGTCTGGACGGCCCCAACAAAGTACTGATGGGGAGGCGGGCCGGCGATCTCGACGTGCTGGTTTCGGGCCGCGCCGGCGCTGAAGGAGCGCTACTGAGTGGCTCCTTCCTGGGGCCCGACCGACGACCGGCCGCCCAATGACCCGAGTCGTACCTCGTCCGATCCGTCCGCTACAGCGATCCGACGGTGTCGGGGCTCTGTCCGAGGTCAGGGTCGCTCCGCACAGTGTCTCCGGGAGCCGGGAGTCCCTCGGGTACGGTCATCGTGGGGATGCGCGCGCCCACGGTCGGATCTCCCAGCGGAAGATGGAGCGCGGCGATCTCCTCGATGATCTGTAGCGCTGCCGGATCGTCGCGCGTCAGAGCCGTGATGGCCTGGTCGCGCAGGGCCAGGACCCGGAGGCGCGTCTCCGTCTCGCTGAGGGGCGCACTCGCGACCCGGCTCCTCCGGTCCACGCGGTCGAAGAACTGTGAGGCCAATTCGCTGGTCTGGCTCATTCGCCCGGCCTGGACCAGCACCAAGACACGATCCACCAGGAGTTGGGTCCGGGCGGCATCCAGGCTGTCGGCCAGCGCCAGGGCCGCCGATTCCGCGGCGGCCGTCCGTGCCGCCATCTCGGTACGTTCAAGCCGCCCGGTCACGAAGAGATACGCCGAGGGGGCCAGAGCGAGCAGCGCCAGGAAGAGCAGGAGCCAGTACTTGCGCCGACCGGATCCGCCGGGGTGGGTCGTCTCATTCATGGGAATTCCAGGGTCGGATTAGACTGCTGACCGGGTGCGGTTGTCGCCGCTGGGTGTGCTCTCCGGTGTGGCAGGCTCTGCTCCGTCGTTCTGGTGCGGACGGACCACATCCTCAGCCCGCCCCAGGGCGTTCGCGGCCAGGCGCCTTGCTTCTTCGGCTTGCCGGTGGATCATCGAGATGCCACCGGTGCGGCTGAATGCCAGGGCAGACAGCACCAGGGCAACGGTGGCCATCAATAGTGCGAGGATGTTCATGAGCTTCTCTCCATGCTGGGCGGGGACTCATCCTGTCAGGACCGCCGTCGCCCGTTCGGCTCCCACTGAGGACCCTTCACTCGTCCGCGGCGTGCTGCGGTTCGGGTCTGGTAGAAAGCTACCGTCTGGTAGAAAGCTACCAGCGTCCTATGGAAGCGAAATCCGTCGTTCGGCTGAACTGCGGTCTAGTTCCTAGGGACTAGGTGGTTACGGTTGCGAGCGCAGGACTCCGCGCGGCGTTGGGTTATCTGGGGTTCAGGCGTGACGAGGCGGCGGGAGTGGCTCGTCCGCAATCGTGATCTCGAAAGCCGAGTCCCTGATCCTGGGCTGACGATTGAACGCCTGGCGAGGGATGCAGAGGAGTTGGTCGTGCATCTGCGAGAGCGCCTAGGCCATCAGCGGGCCACGGTGATTGCCCACTCGTGGGGAAATGTGCTGGGTACCTACCTTGCGATCCGCCGCCCTGCGCGGCCGGAGGCCTTTGTCGCCGTGGCCACATCAGGACTGGGATGCGCGACAACGAGGCGGCCGTCTACGAAGTTTCCCGCAATACGCGCTCGAGCAAGCAACTCCAGACCGTTAGTGCGCGAGTCACGCCGGTCCGGCCAGTTTCTTCTTGCACTCTCACTGCCCGCCGACCTATTCAGAGTCCCAGGTTACCAACACCCTGGAGGCGCCATGAATACCCTCGCTCGCTCCGTGATGGCCTCGTCTGCCGCATTCCTGTTCGTGGCCGCATGTGTACCGGCCCCGGTGCAGGAGCCTGAGGCGAGGGGTCCCCTCGAGGGTGTCTGGTCCGTGGTCGCCGTTGATCCCATGGACGGGTCTGCGCCCATCGACCCGTCGCAGCCCGGGCTCTACCTCTTCGCTGGGTCGCATTACAGCGCCGTCTACGCACCAGGTCCCGAAGCGAGAGTGAAGTCCGAGACGTCCTTCCTCCCCAACGACGATGAGATGATCGCGCAGTACCAGAGCATCATCGTGAACTCGGGCACTTACAGCGTAGATGGATCCTCGCTGACGCTTCGTCCGATGATCGCAAAGAGCCCGGGCTTCGTCGGCGGCCGGCTCACGGGCACCTTCTCTGTGTCGGGGGACACCCTCGTCCTTCACCACGAGCACCTCTTCGACCTTGATGGGACTGAGCTCGCCGACTTCGGCGAAACTCTCACCCTGGTCCGGCTCGAGTAGGCGGAGAACTGCCGCGAGGCCCACTAACTCAGCATGATCATGCGGAGTCCGGGGCAAGCTCCTCGGGTAAGACACTGGTCTCCAGCCCCGGAGCTCCGCACGAATGCACCACACGTCAGACGATAGCCCGAGGGGAAGCAGGGCACGCTGGTCTCTCCCAGGAGGCCCGATGGAGCAGAAAGACGGCACCGCGAACGCGACATCGCGACGGTTGCTGTGGGTTGCGCACGGATCGGTTTGGATTCTCGCGATCCTCTCGACCCGCCTGTCCATCGTCAATGCGAAGGTGGACATGCACATCACTGGCCGGAATCGGGCAGAGTTGGCACCCGCTCATCTCAGGGAAGTCTTGGGGGGGCCAACGACCGAGTTCCGGGTCCTCGCTTTGGCCGGCACCGCTGCCGCCGTCATGCTGGCCATGGCCCTTCGCCCCGGTAGCCCGAAGTGGTTGCGGCGCGCCACGCTCGGTGTATCCCTGTTCGCCGCGTGGGCTTACCTGGTGAGCTACGGGCTCGAAGTGTAGGCCATTGTCCAACAAGGAGGGTTGCCCGCTCCGCTCGCTTCGCGAGCTCCGACCTGCATGGCCCCGACCAACCGGAAAGTCCTGGCGGCAACGCTGCGAAGTGAGCTCTCGAAGAGGCCGATGGCGGTGCTGCGTTCGTGGCCAAGGCCCTTGGCGACATCGCGCGAGCCAAGGGTATGACGCAGGTGGCCCGTGATGCGGGGCTTTCACGGAGGTGATGTCTGCCGGTGCGCTCGGCACGTCAGCACCCCTCAGAACTGAGAGGCAGAGGTCGCTGAGGTGAACGTCGAAGTTCGACCAGCAACGGTCTTTGATGACATTCGGACCATGGTGGGCCCGAAGCGCCCAGACGCGACAGTGTGCTGGTGCCTCAACTACCGAATTCCGTCCATCGAGAATCGATCGCTGGTCGGCCCGGCCCGCGGCCGACGAGTTCGCGAACTGCTTGACGAGGGACCCCTGGGAGTTTTGGCCTACAAGGGCGACGAGGTCGTCGGATGGGCTGCCGTGGCACCACGGCGTGAAACGACGTTCGCCCGAAGCCGTGTGATCCCTCAGGTGGATGACCTGGACGTATGGGCGGTCTGGTGTATCAAGGTTCGGCCCGGCCATCGCGGCGAGGGGATCTCGCACCCCCTTCTTCGCGGGGCGATCGAGTTTGCACGGCAGGCGGGCGCGCCGGTCCTCGAGGGCTACCCAGTAGACAACGATGGCGAAGAGGTGAACTCGACGATGGCCTACGTAGGTACGCGTGCGTTGTTCGAGGATGCAGGGTTCGAGTACGTCTCGGAAACGAAGTCGGTACTTGCCGGTTTCCCGCGTGTCGTGATGCGCCTTCGGCTCGGGTGACCAAATCATGACGATGAACGACGACGAGACGAGGCACGTCCTGCGACGCATGGTTGAAGCGTTTCGAACCGGAGACACATCGGCCGTGAATTCGTTCGTCTCGGATGAATACCTCGATCATCAGGGATTGAGAGGGGTCGAGATTGTCGGACCCGAGGGGTTCCGGCAGGTGGTCGAGGCGGCACGCTCGGACCTCGAGGGTCTCCGCGTGACGATTGAGGACCTGATTGTTGAGGATGATCGTGCGGTCGCTCGGATTCGATGGGTCGGCACGCGCCCTGGCGACGGTGGTCTCGTCGAGCGTGAGACCATCGACATCATCCGCTGTCTCAATGGCCGGGCGGTGGAGCATTGGGGTGGTCGGACAACGCCTGACCGAGCCTAGGGGGGCCTCGTGAGACTGGTGACCAGGGATCGAGCGAGGTGTCCGAGCCAACCCGGACACCCTTCACCTCGCCTCCATTCGCACTCGTGGTGGCCGAGAACGGCGGCCGGTGTATGTTGAGGATCCGTGGAGAGTGGGCGCTGCAAACTCACTTCCGAGCTCGCCCAGGGGCGGCTCACGACAGCGATCGCAGTCGCCCGGGCCGCGTGTGGGTGGGACGCCGAGTACATCGATGAATCCGGTCAGGCCGCTTCAGCGGAGGAGCTGTTGCGGAGCGGTTCGTAGGTCTGGCCGGTGACCCAGAGTCGATGGAGGAGAACGGCGAGCTTCCGGGCGACGCCGGCGACGGCTTTCCGCTTGGCGACGCGTCCTCCACGTGCGGCGCGATCGAGCCCCCACCGTCGTAGAGCACTATCGAATCCGTCGGGTCCGAGCTGATAGTGGGCTGCCTGGATCAGGAGTCGGCGGAGCATCTCGTTGCCGCCTTTCGTCATCCGGCAGGGGACGTCGATGTCTCCGGACTGTTGCTGGCCAGGGGAGAGACCGAGATAAGGGCCCACGGCGCGGCTGCGTGCGAAGCGTTGTCAGTGTGCCCGATTCGCAGCAACAGGCTTCCCGCTCGCGCCCTGCGGGCGCTCCGTCCCAACCGGCCCCTTCATGGGTAGAAGTCTTTGGCGTGAAGCCTGCGGACGGCCGTAGTCTGGCCGAGTGAGCTATCCGGGCCGGTTCGGAAGCCCCTGAACCGCATTCTCTTTCAACCACTCCAGCGATGGCGTTGGTGTCGATGCGTACTTCCTGAGCATCGCCTCGACACCTGGAAGCCGAGGACTACTCACCGTAAAGTGTCCGTCTCAGCGG
>DATHRW010000406.1:0-14609 GCA_035464955.1 Gemmatimonadales bacterium | reverse complement strand
AGCCACCAGAACTCCTTCGTCCACCTGAGGCAGGATTTCCCGGGGCAACTGGAGAGCCAACACCACCATGATGAGAAAGGCGGCCCCACTCAACGCGAAGACCCGCCCCGGATGAGCAAGGCTCCAGAGCAGGCCGCGCTCGTACCAGTCTCCAAACCGCCGACCGACGGCATTGAGCGCCTCACGCCGTGCGCTGAGCCCGGCGGTCTCGGCCCGCACCCGGGCGGGTGCCTGTCGTGCACCGCGGCGGCGGCCGGCGAGGATCACCGGCAGCAGCGTCAGGGCGAGCACCAGCGACGCCCCGAGGGCTGTCACCACGCTCAAGGACAAGTCGCGGAACAAGGCCGCCGCGAGTCCGCGCACGAACACGATGGGACCGAAGACCAGCAGCGTCGTGAGCGTGCCGGCGATCAGTGGGCCGGCCACTTCTTCGGTTGCACGCACGGTGGCTTCGTCGGGCGGCAGTCCCGAGTGCTCGAGTCTTCCGGTCGCCTCGGACACGACGATCGCGTTGTCGACCAGGAGACCGACACCCAGGGCAAGGCCGCCGAGCGACAGGATGTTGATCGACACATCGAGCAGTTGGAGCAACACCAACGCGACCAAAACGGATAACGGCACCACCAAACCGATGGCGAGCGAGCTCCGCATGTGACCCAGGAAGACTAGGATGACGATCAGCGCGAGGGCGCCGCCGAGAAAGATCTCGCGACCCAAATTGGCAAGCGCCGCGGTGACGAATTCCGCTTGCGCGGCCACCACCGACATCGTGATGGCCGGAAACTCTCCCGAGAGGGTCTCAATGGTCTGGTAGATGCCTCTCGTCACGGCCACCGTGTTGGCGCCCGCGTCCTTATACACCACCAGCCCGACTGCCGGCGCCCCGTCCAGCCGCGTCATGGTTTCCGGGTCGCCGCTCGCAAGCGTGATCGTTGCCAGATCACGCAATCGGGTGCTTCCGCCGGGCGGACCGACCGGCGTCTGGCCCACCTCGTCGACATCTTGCAGCTCCGTCAGCGCCCGGACCGAGAACCGGAACTGACCGCGGCGAATGGTCCCGCCCTGGGCTGTCGCGTTGGCATTCCGAACGGCCGTGGCGATATCGGAAGGCGAGAGGCCCAGCGCGCGCATCCGATTCGGATCAACATCGATCCGGATCTCGTCCTTGGGCGCACCGACCACGGCTACACTGGCCACCCCCTGCAGCTGCTCGAGTCGCCGGGCGTGGACCTCTTCGCTGGTGCGCGCGATGGCGCGGAGGGTACCCGGTCCCGTGAGTCCGATGACGGCGATGGGCCGCTCGCCAGGGTCGCTGGTCAGGAGCGTGGGGCGCGTGGTACGCTCCGGTAGCTGCGACCTGACATTGTCGAGGCGCTCGCGCACATTGAGCACGGTCGTCGCCATGTCCGTGCCCCACGCGAAACGTGCCGTCGTCGTCAACTGCCCGTTCCGGCTCACCGAGCGCAGCTCGACCAGCCCCGGCGTTGCCGCGATGGCCTCTTCGATCGGCTCGGCTACGAACCGCGAGACCTCGGTGGCCGCCGCGCCTTCGTAATCGGTTCGAATGGTGAGAAGCGGGAGGGTCACGTCCGGCAAGAGCGACACGGGAAGCCGGCTGAGCGAAACGCTCCCGACCAAGACGAGGGCCAGCACGGCCGCGACCGTCGTGACGGGCCGCCGGACCGCCGCGTGTGTCAGCGACATGGCAAACCAGATCTACTGTGAGCCGGCACGGCTCCCGCTCATGGCGTGGTGGGCCGCTCGGCGACCGTCTCGAGCCGCACCGGCGCATCATGGGTAAGGGTGAGATGACCCTCGATGAGCACGGTGTCGCCAACCGCAACCGGGATCAGCCCCGACACTGAGTCGGGTTCCACCGCGGTGTCGACGCCGTTGGTACGGCCCGGGGTGATGTAGACCCACTGGGCGCGCCCGTCCTTCACCACGAAGACCAGCGGGCGGCCATCCCGCTCGATCACCGCACGGGCCGGCACCAAAATCCGGTCGGCCAGCCGGGTCGCCTCCAGGCGTACGTCGGCGTACATGCCCGGCCGCAGGGTTCCGTCTCCCCGGATTTGGACCAACGCCCGGCCAGTGCGGGTAATGCTGTCGACCACTGGGAGGACGCTCGCGATCCGGCCCACGACCGGGCGATCCGGTGCGGCCGCGGTGGTGATCACGGCCTGGCCGCCCGGCTTGATCAGCGGAAGATCGTGCTCGAGCACCGACGCCTCGAGCCGGAGGTTCGTCATGTCCACCACGGCGGCGACTTCCTGGTTTGCACTGAGTCGCTCACCCACGCTGACCTGCACACGATCCACCACGCCGGCGAATGGGGCGCGGATGGTGGCCCGTTCACGGTCCAGCTTGGCTTGCTCGTATCGGGCCCGCGCGGCTTTGAGGCCGCTGCGGGCCTCCGCGTTCGCGCGTCGCTCGGGCGTCGGTGCCTGCCCCGATACGATCGAATCCGGCAGCAGGTTGTCGACGTAGCGGAGCTGTGCCTCGTCGAGTGCGGCCTCGGACTCTTCGAGGGCTAGGTCGAAGGGCCGCGGATCCAGTTGGACCAGGGCTTGCCCGGCCGCAACACGGCGGCCCGGCCGCACCAGCACTTGCTGGACCGTGCCGGTCGCTTCAGCACGCAAGGTGGCTGAGGCCTCGGAGCGGACTTGCCCGGTGGTAGTCACCGACAAGAGCAGGTCGCCTTTCCGGACAGTCTGACCGACCACCGGCAGCGACAGGGTGCTCGACGCTTCGGCGCCCTCATTGTCGTTGTCTCCCTCCGCCGCCTTGGCCTTGCATCCTGCCGCAAGCGCCGTCATCGCCATGAGCAGCAGGAAGCCGGAGTAGCTCCTCAAATTCGCCACGTGCATAGCGTGCTCCAGGCCAGGCGCGTCCATTGTGTTCATGAGAGCGGCCGTCCGATAATGGCTTCGATTTGTGCTTTGGCGCGCAGGAAGTCGACGCCCGCGCTTACCGCCGCTTCCTCGGCGCGTGTCAGCGATTCTTGCGACGTCAGCACTTCGACGTACGTGATCGAGCCCAAGCGGTAGCGTTCGAGCTGAACCCGAAGATCCGCCTGTGCCGCTTCGAGACTCAGCTTGGTCACGTCGATCCTGACCCGCGCCGTGGTCAGCGCTGCAAGCTGAGCCGTGAGGCTGGCCTCGATCTGGCGACGATCGTCGGCCAAGGTGGCCGCCACGTTCTCGAAGAGTACCGAGCTTTGATCGACCTGCCGCTCGCGATTGAATCGATCGAACAGAGTCCAACTGAGGCCCACGTTGATGTTCGAAGTTCGCTGGAGATCGTAGTCGTCCAACTGGCTGCCGGAAAGTTGCGTATTGGCGCTCAAGCTCAAGGAAGGCCAATACCCCGACTTGGCGGCGGTGACTTGGGCCCGCGCCGACCGCACGTTCGCATCAGACGCCAGGATCCGGGGCGATCGCTCGATGGCTTCCTGCAGCAACACCTCAGGGTCCAGATCCATGCCGGTGGTATACAGCGACGGGTCGTCCACCGCCGAGATGCGTCCCTGTTCGCCGATCAGACGTGCCAGGTTGGCCTCTGCCGTGGCTAGTTGACGCTCGGCTTCGAGCAGCTGCACCCGGGCCTCGCCGAGCGTCACCACCGCACGGAGTGAGTCCGACACGGTCGCGGCCCCGGTGCTGAGTTTGGCCACCGCGATCTTGAATTGCTCTTCGGCTCGCGTGATGCCTGCCTCCCGAGCCCGGACCAATTGTTGCCCCGCGAGCGCGTTGAAGAACTCGAGGCTGGTGGCCAGCGCCACCTGCGCTTCTTGATCGGCGAGCGAGGCCTCGCTCGCCTCGCGATCCGCCTTGGCGGACCGGATGGTTGCCTCGCGGCGGAAACCATCGAAGAGAATCAGGCTCGAATTGATGCCAAAGTTGACGCTCTTGTTGGAGTTGAGGCCGGAGATGAGCTCACCCGTTTGGGGATCGAGCCGCGATTGGGCCTGTGGGAAGAACGACTGACCGGCGCCCGCGCTCCCGGACAACGACGGGAGGTAGGCGCTGTACGCCGACCGGACATCAGAGCCGGCTACCGCGAGCGCACCGCGAGCCTGAACCACGGCCGGCTGTACCCGCCGGGCCATGGCAATGGCCTCGGCCAAGGTCACGGCCCGCTGTTGGGCCCCAAGCGGCGCGGCCAGGAGCAGCCAGCACAGCCCTGCCGCAAAATGGATTGGTTTCACGACGCTCGTCACCTCCGGTATCCCTATCCCATTACCACAACGATGCATTGGGACGCCGTCGCGTCGCTCCTGCATAGCGCAAACGACCTCACCTGTAGCCGATAGACGCCTGCCGCCCGGCAATCGCGTTCAAGTTACTGTGATATGAGGGAACCGGATACCGGTCCAAACGGACGCCGGCGCGGAAACGACCGAGAGTGCAGCGCCTGCTAAAGCAGCGGCGAGTCGCTCGGCTCGATCTCGAAGAAGGTCTGTTTCAGTCTGTCCCAGGCCGCCGCATCAACGTGGGCGTGCAGCTCACTCACCAGCCTACCCCCGTCGGCCAGCACCGCGATCTCCTCCTCGCCGAGCAAGGTACTGATCAACCGGTCCACCTCACGCTGGAACCAGGCCTGCGCCCGATCCCCGCGTAACAGGCGCCGGCGCTCGCGACGGAGTCCCTTCCCCTCGAGCTTCACTACCCACCCCTCACCGTAGGGGTCCTCGTTCAACAACGTCGGCCGCCGGCCGAGGGACGCATTGTGACCCACCACCGTTCCCGACACTGGGGCACGTAGGTCGACGCTGCGTTCACCTTGACGCAACCGGAAGAGCGACTGACCGCGGCTGACCTTGGTACCCTTGGCGGGCAGAATGACCGTGTCGACCGGGCCCAGGGTGGCCTGCACCAAATCGTCCGCGCCCACAACCGCCTCGCCATGCCTGACCCGGGTCCACGTATGGCCGGAAGCGATGGCGACATTGGCGCCGAGTCGCAGTCCCTTATGGAACAACATGGGTTCGAATTGTGCGCCGAACCAGGTGCGGAAGGAGGGGCTCACGGCGTAGGACACGATTCCGCCTATTAAGGCGACCCCGAAGACTGCAACCACCGCCGCCCGCACCATCAGCGCCGCAAGGCCCAACAGCGGCAATCCGACGATGAAGAGTGCCATCACGACTGTGACGGCTCCGATTGTGAGCGCCGTTCGATACCATCGGCTTTCGGTTCGCATGGTGCAGACCTCCGAGCCTGTGCTTCAATCCCGAGCTCTCTCAATGCATGCCCCGCACCACACCGGACTGGCCTTGGGCGCGTGCTGGAAGTCCATAGGTTGCAATAGCTTTCGCTGTTTCATCTGGAGCCGTGTACCCCCCAGATGTCATGAACCCCGACGAATTCGTCAACAAGACTGTTGAGAAGATCAACACGGTCTCAGGTCGTCATTTCACGAAGGAGTTGCAGGTACCGGTCACTGCCGAGTAATTGGCGCATGTCGGTCAGGATTTGGCCACCGTCGGGCAGACATGAGCCGACTTCGGCCGTGTCGGCCAGGAGGTGGAGGGCGGCACGGCGTCGGAACCCGCGGAGGTCGAACTCCGCCTGTTTCCGAGCGTCCTCCGCACTCAGCAGCCCATTGGGATACGTACCGTCAACTGGGTCGAGTTCGGTGACCCAACCTTTCCCATAGGGATCGGCGCGCACCGCCCGCGGGTCTTTGGCCAGCTCTTCATTCCATCGCGTGACACAACAGCCGAATGGAGCACCAATTGGCAGCGTGCCCTGAGCGAGTTCGATCTCGAAGAGGAGATCGCCACCGTTCAAGCGGCGCGGGATGTATCCGCAGTGGACTCCCGCGCAGTCGCCGATGAGATCGGAGACAAAGCCATCGAGGCCTATTCTCAGAATTGCCCCGTCGGTCGGACTGGCCTGGATCCAGAGGTGGCCGGTAGAGTATCGCCGATCCGCTGGGAACTCAGTGGCGTGTCGGCTGGGAAGGGCGGTCAGACGGCCGGACTGGGGCACGAGTGGCGCGTTGCCTCCACGGAGGGCGGCATCGAGCGCGCAGCCATCGCAATCGAACTCGCGGTCACAGAGCCGGTAGACCACCAACCCCGCGCTCATCCACACGCAGGGCAGAGCGCCTGCCGGAAGGACCCGGTGCTGTTCTCGGCTCATCACCATTGGCCGCTCTCCCTTGCCGAATCGCGGCCGGGAGGCGACCCGACGTCGTTGCGAAGAGGACTCGCCTCCCAACCTCACACCAACCGAATAGCAAGTCGGGAGCCAGCAGACGGGGGGCCGAGAACACCGCAGATTGGACCTAACCCCAGAGGCGCTGCCACCGCGGCTTCCCGGGTCGTTGAATTCATCAACGGTTCATTGAAAATTCCTACATTGCTCGATACCGTTCAGATGCCTGCATATCCGCGTCCATAACGGCACGCGGGAGCACTCATGACCCCGACGCTCAGGGCGCGTCGATCGCTCGGGATACGCCTTCTCCTTCCGCTGGCCCTCACGGTTGGCATCGTCTTCGCCGTTCATTCGCTGGTCAACTATCGCTCCACCCGGGCAGACCTCGTGGGGTTCCTCCGGTCGGCGGCGGACAACGACAGCGATCTCATTCGTCGCGCCACCCATGACGGCATGCTGCTCAATCGGCTCGATGAGGTCCAAGAACTCATCACCCGCTTGGCCGCGGGTCCCGGTGTGGCGGCAATTCGGGTCTATGACAAACATGGCGTGATCGTGCTGTCGGCCCATCGCGAGGAAATCGGCCGGTACATCGCGCTCGATTCAGAGACCTGCTTGAGCTGTCACCAGCAGGCGCACACCTCGGACGTAGGCGAACTCGAGCAGAGCGGGCTCGCCCGCGCGCCCGAAGGGGTGGAAGTGCTCCGCCACCTCGCGGTAATCCCCAACGAGCCGTCGTGCGCGACGGCCGGCTGTCATGATCCCCCGGGCCAGAAGCGGATCCTGGGGGTCCTCGATGTGGAGATGTCGATGCTGCCGGTCGAGTCCACTCTTCGGGCAGCCCAGCAGCGCATCATCGCCACGACATTGGCCTTGATTCTCATCATCGGCGTGGTGTCGGTGGTGTTCTTCAATCGAGTAGTCCACCGACCGGTGGCGGCGCTGCACGAGGGCACACGACGCATTGCGGCGGGCGACTTGAAGACCCGGATTTCCGTACGCGGCCAACATGAGCTATCCGAGCTGGCCCACGCCTTCAACCGCATGTCGGAGGATCTGAGTACGGCGCAACAGGAACTCAAGGGATGGTCGCAGAAACTCGAAGCCAAGGTCCAGGAGAAGACCAGTGAGCTCCAACGGGCTCAGCGCCAGGTACTCCACATGGAGAAGATGGCGTCGCTCGGCAAACTCTCGGCCACGGTCGCCCATGAACTCAACAACCCCATCAGCGGGATGCTCAACTACAGCCGCTTGGTGGAGCGCGGGCTCGAGGATCAGCCGCTCGATCCGGATGCGCGCGAGGAACTCGGACGGTACCTCCATTTCCTCCAGAAGGAATGCAGCCGGTGCGGCAAGATCGTCACCAACCTGTTGCTCTTTGCGCGGCGCACAGGAGCCGACATGGAGCCGATCGATCTCAACGAGATCGTGGAGCGGAGCCTGATGTTGGTGCAACATCATCTCAGGGTCAGCAACATCGAGCTCAGTACCCGTCCCCTGACCGGAAATGCCATGATCGTCGCCGATGGCGGACAACTCCAACAGGCTTTGGTGGCCCTGATGGTCAACGCGGTCGAGGCCATGGGCGGGTCGAGCAACGGCGGTGGCGTCTTGAGCGTGCGGTTGGATGCCTCTGACGGTGAGATCACACTCGAGATCGCCGATACCGGCCCCGGCATCGCGCCGGAGGTCCTGCCCCACATCTTCGAGCCGTTCTTCTCAACCAAGGATCAGGAGAGCGGTGTCGGCCTGGGCCTCGCGGTGGTCTACGGCATCGTTCAGCGCCACGGTGGAACCATCGATGTTGATTCCGAGCCGGGCCTGGGCACCAAGTTCACCATGCGGTTACCGCGCCAGCGGCCACCGGATGCCAGCGGCTTCTCTGCCGCCAACCCGGAATTCGAACTACACCCGGCCGGTGGCACGACGCGGCCCGAAGGAGACGACCCCCATGAGCACGCATGAGGCCAACATCCTGGTGGTGGACGACGAATTCGCCGTCCGGGACTCGCTTTACAATTGGTTCCGCAAAGACGGTTACCATGTCCACGCGGCCGAGAATGCCACCGAGGCGCTGCGCGCCCTCCAAGACCAGGCGTTCGACGTCATTCTGCTCGACATCTAGATGCACGGCATGGACGGGATGGAACTCCAGTCACGGATCCATACGATCGATCCGGAGATCGCCGTCATCATGATCACCGCGTTCGGATCGGTCGAGACCGCCGTTCAGGCCCTCAAACAAGGCGCCTTCGACTACGTCACGAAGCCGATCGACCCCGACGAGTTGAGTCATTTGGTCCACCGAGCACTCGAGCAGCGGCGACTCCAAAAGGAGAACGTGCAGTTGCGGGAGACCATCGACGAGATCGGGGCCGCCGACACGATCGTGGGCGAGAGTCCCGCCATCCTCAAGGTGCTCGAGTTGATCCGCCACGTCGCCAAGACCGAAGCGACGGTTCTCATTCGAGGTGAGAGCGGTACGGGGAAGGAATTGATCGCCCGGGCCATCCACGCGAACAGCGCACGGCGCTATTTCCCGATCGTGCCGGTCAACTGCGGCGCCGTGCCCAACGAGCTGCTCGAGAGCGAGCTGTTCGGGCACGAGAAGGGGGCCTTTACCGGGGCGCAGCATCGGCGCAAAGGCCGTATCGAAATGGCGGACGGCGGGACGCTGTTCCTGGACGAGGTCGGAGCCATCAACCCGAAGATGCAGGTCGATCTCCTCCGGACGCTGGAGACCAAGGAATTCAGCCGGCTCGGCGGCTCGAAATCCATCAAGGTGGACTTCCGGATCATTTGTGCCACCAACGAAGACTTGGAGGTTGCGGTGGAGGAAGGGCGGTTCCGCGAGGACTTCTACTATCGCATCAATGTCTTCACTATCGAGGCCCCGCCGCTTCGGAGCCGGCCCTCGGACATACCCCTATTGGCCGAGCACATCGTGAAACGGCTCGCGAGGCAGATGGACAAGCGAATCACCGAAATCCACCCCGACGCGATGCAGCTCCTGATGGACTATGCCTGGCCCGGGAATGTGCGGGAACTCATTAACGCCATCGAGCGCGCCATGGTCGTGGGAACCCCGCCGACCATCCGACCGGAGGACCTTCCGGTATGGGGAAAGCGATCGACCAATTCGTTCTCCGGGGAATCGCTCGCTGACGTGGAGAAGGATCACATCGCGTCCGTGCTCGAGCGTACGGGATGGAACATCACGCGTGCCGCAGAAATCCTCCGGGTCGATCGCGTGACCGTCTACAACAAGATCAAAAAATACGACCTCCGGCAGCCGGCGACCCGGGGCGGTAAGAAATGACTGCGCGTGCCGTCGGAAGAGCGGGCCGGGACGATCCCGGCGGTGCCGCCGGCATGGCTTCATAGGGCACCGCGGTGCCGGTGCTCCACGTTGTCCCGTTCTATTGCGGCACGGCCACCGACCTGATCGATGGGCTGGAGGAGCGCCTGGCGCGGGTGTTCGGCGTCCGGGTGGAGCACCATCCGCCGTCGTTCGAGCCTGAAGTGGCCTACGATGCCTCACGGGGCCAGTACAACTCGCGGATCCTGCTGGCCCAGCTGCTCCGTCAGGCGCCCGCCGACGACTCACGGGTCCTCGGCGTGACCGCGCTGGATCTGTTCATCCCGGTGCTGACTTATGTCTTCGGCGAGGCCCAGGTGAACGGCAAGGCGGCCGTCGTCTCGTCACATCGACTCGACAATGCCCTCTACGGCTTGCCCGCGTCCCACGAACTCCTGTTCGAGCGGCTCTGCAAAGAAGCGATCCACGAGTTGGGCCACACGTACAACCTGGTGCATTGCCACAATGCAGAGTGCGTGATGACGAGCTCGATGCAGATCGACGGCGTCGACCTCAAGTCCGACCGGTTCTGCAGTCGCTGCAAGGCCGCGCTGCGGCACAACGGGGTGAGCTGAGCGTTACAATCGATAGCGCTCGAGCCACTGCAAGTCGTCTTCGTCGATCCGCACCAGATACACCGATCGCTTTCCGAAGCCGGCGACCTCAGTCTTGGGCGGCAGCTGGACCCGCCGCACCAACTTGCCGGATGCGTCGAACACCTCATAGACCGGTGTTGGATCATCCGCCGGCCGTGTTCGCAAGAGCCACAATTCGCCGCTTGGCGCGACCGCGACCGCTCCGGCCAGGAAGGGAGGCTTGTAGTCCGGCCATTCGCGCTCGTCGATCTCCGGGAGCGGTACGCGCACCAGGCGCGACCGGCCGTTCTCGATCTCTCGACCCATGCTGCTGCCCATCCGCTTCTGCCAGGCGCGATAGTCGGCCTTGGAGACCTTGATCGGCTTGTACGCGAAGGCGGCACCGGCCGCACGCGAACCGTCGGGCGCGAGCCACTCCACCCGGAGACCTCCGACTCGGGCAATCCCGATCCGCCCATCCGGGGTCACCCCCCATTCATCTTGCGCGGGCATCGGGGCCGGGCGAATGCGAAGCTCACGGCGGTTCTGATCGCCGCTGGCCTGGATGTTCATCGCCGGCGCCTTGACCAGGCCCAGCGTATCGACCTTCCGCGACGTGCGGTCGTATCGGATGATGGCAGACGAGTCGATCGATTCGGGCATGCCGCTGGCCCCGGCCCGCATTGGTTGGCCGGCAAAGTAGATCCCTCCCTGATTATCGACGCCCCGCGGCGGGCTCAGAAAGCGCGCACCGGGACCGCCGCCGGTTTCCAGGGTGGGCATGAACGTGTCTCCCGGCTTGCCCTCGGGTGTAAGCACCAGGAACCGATTGTTGCCCATGTCGAACACCAGGGTGCTGTCGTTGGGCAAGGCGTAGAGTCCCATCGGGGTGTCGTACTCGCCCGGCCCAGCACCCTTCCGGCCCACCGGCCGGCCTGAGCCGCTCGCCAAGTCGACATGTTGGATGACCTGGTCGATGCGGTCGCCCACCAGCAGGGTGCCGTCGCTCAATTCGCGAAGACCGCTGAGGGCACTGAACGGCTCATCATATGTCGCGTTCGGTTGGCCGAGTCTGACCGTGGGGGTGTTCTCTTGGGCAGTTGCGGCGGCGGCGAACGCCACCGTCACGAGAACGCTGGCGCACAGGCGAAGTACGGCCAGAGGGCCGGGGATGCGAACTGGTACCAGAATCATGCGAGAGTCTCCTTGACACCACTCCGACGGGTTCCACCGATGCGGAAGCCTAGGAGTGCGAAACGGAAGAAGGCAAGTGGACATCGATAAGGCGCCGGTGTGATACGGCCGGCGCTCGACTCAAGAAGAACGATGCAGCAGAGGGAGATTTGGTCGCGAACTCAGTCCCGAGATGGTTGCCGGTTGGGCCGGAGCGGGAAGCGGCGGGAGTCCGAGCGCGTTCGAGCGACGGATCGCTCCAGATACACAGTGCCTTCGCCGGGGCCAAGCACTCGACGCCCCGCCGGATGACGAACCTTGCCGAGGCGGACACCCTTCGTGTCGTATACGACAACGCTCTGTGAGTCGTCAGAAGAAAGCTGAACCATGGGAAATCTCGACTGAGGTCCCTGCAATCAAGAGCCCTCGCTGCCTATGTCTTAGATGCGATCCATCGGCGAAAGGTTGCGCCCGAGCCACCGGACGCACCCAATCCCGACCCCGGCCCTCGGACCTCTCCGCGCTTAGATTTGTCGGCATGCGATCCCTCGGACGTGTCACCATACTCTTCGGCTTGGCCGCAGCCACCGGCGCCTGCGGCGAGGGGAGCCCCGATCTCCCGATCGCTGCCCTCACACCGGCTCGCGACACCATCATCGTGCCGTTCATCATCGTTACGGCGGCAACATGGCTCGGCGGCGGGCGGTGGGCGGTCCTGGCGCCCAACGAGGACCTGGTCGCCCTGGTCGACTTCACCGCAAGATCGGTCGACACGCTCGGTGGCCGCCGCCACCCGGCCTATCGCAACCCCCTGAGCATTTTTGCCGCGCACGACACGCTCTACGTCAGTGATTGGGGCCTTCGACGCGTTACGGCTTGGGATCGCACCGGCCGCCTGCTCGACTCGTTTCCGTCCTTCGCCGCCCTGCGTGGAGCCCTCCCGCAGGCGGCCGATGGTGCGGGCCGATTCTATAGCAAGCTCCCGCCTCGCGGGGCGGCCAGCGGCGACTCGGCCGCCGTAGTGCGAACGGCGCCCGGCCAGCAGTCGGCCGATACCATTGCGACGTTGGCGCCGCTCGACATGGTCGAGGTCCAAAGCGAGCGCGGTGTGCGCCTCGAACGGCGCATCCTGAGTGGGGAGGACGTGTGGGGAGTCCGGAGGGACGGCGCCGTATGGGTCGCGCGGGTCGGTCAGAATCGCGTGACCTGGTATACGCCGGATGGGCAGCAACGCGATGGGCCGCTCCTGCCGGATAGAGTCCTCCCGGTGACCCAAGTCGATCGCGATCAGTTCCTCGAAGGGTTCCCGCCGGCGCTGCGAAGCACCGCGCGGAAGCTTCCTTTCGCCGCGATCAAGCCCGCCTTTGTTGCCGGGAACACCACTGCCGACGGCGACGTCTGGCTGGAGCGGAGCCGCGCCCCGGCCGACACGATGCAGCAATACCAGGTCATCGATTCGGCGGGGCGGTTGGTGATGGCGGTTCACATTCCCGGTTGGGGGCGCGTGCGCGCGTTAGCACCGGGCGCGGCTCTCGTGGCCGAGCCATTCGATGAGAGGGTCCTCTTGTTGCAGTTCGAGTTGCCCGCGCGCCGACAGGAACGCGCCGCGAACTAGCTCGGAATTTCGATCACGATCTTGCCGAACTGCGTGCCCTTTGCCAAGCGGTCAAGGGCCCGGCGCGCGTCCGCCAGCGGCACCACGGAATCGATGACGGGCCACAGCTTGCCCTGGCCGGCCAGCCGGGCAATGGCCTGATACTCCGCGTGGCTCCCCATCGTAGAGCCGTAGATCTCCCACTGGTACCAGAACAACTTCCGCACGTCCGTCGTCACCATGGGTCCGCTGGTCGCTCCACAGCTCACCAGCCTGCCTTGGGGACGGAGCGACCTGAGCGACTCCATCCACGTGGCCTCGCCGACGTTGTCCACCACCACGTCGACACCCCGGCCGCCGGTGAGCCGCCGAACCTCCTTGCGAACGTCAGCCGTCACGTGGTTCAGGCCATGATCCGCCCCCAACTCCATGGCGCGGGCGAGCTTCGCGTCGGATGAACTCGTCACGATCGCAGTCGCGCCCACCAGTTTGGCAATCTGCAGCGACGCCTGGGCGACCCCGCCGCCGATACCCCAGATCAGCACCGTCTCGCCGGCGTGGAGCCTGACCCGGGTCGTGAGCATGCGCCACGCAGTCAGGTTGGCCAGCGAGAATGCAGCGGCGCGATCCCACGGCATGCTTTCCGGAATCACCGCCACGTTGTGGGCCGGGAGCACGATGTACTCCGCGGCGGTGCCGGGACGATGCTCCCCGAGCAACTGATAGGTGTCGCAGAGCGAGTGCTCTCCGGCTTCGCACGCTTCGCACTGCATACAGGACAGCCCTGGGTTGAACATCACGCGATCGCCGACGTGGACATTGTCGACCGCATCGCCCGCGGCCTCGACAACCCCGGCACCGTCCCCGACCATCACGTGGGGCCATGCATGCGTGATTCCCGGTAACCCGCTCAACACGAACAGGTCCAGATGGTTGAGCCCCGCCGCACGGACACGCACCAAGACCTCGTCCGGCTTGGTGATGACGGGGGTCGGGACCTGGGCCACGGCGAGCTGCTCCGCGCCGCCTGGGCCCGTGAGGACGAGAGCTTTCATGGCACCCCGCGGTAGTGTCAGAAGGAAGGGTCGGTCACGCGCTCGAACGTCGGCAAGGATAGTCGTATCACGGGGTCCATCGTCGCAAGAGACGCCCGCCACAGCCGGGAATCGGAGACGAAGACGAGCGTTTCCTCGTCGCGCGAGACGGCCATGGCACTGACGGGACGGTCCGTCGAGTAGACCGCCGTGCTCGTGCCCGAGCGGAGATCGAGGCGAGAGATCTCGCTGCCCCGTCCGTCCGTGCCTCTGGCATACAGGACCCGCCCGTCTCGCAAATGAACGGGCCGAACTTCGGGGGCAACGTCACGGGCCACGCGCCGGATGCCCCGTGACGCTCCAGTCAGGTTCAAGACCGCGAGATCGCTGCTCTCAGAGCCTGACACGATGAACGAGAGCGTTCCGCCATCGAGCGAGATCGAGGGCCGGTCGTAGGTTTCGCCTTCGGGTGCGGTTGCCAGTGCGCGAATGTTCTGCACGGTTACACCCGTGATGAGAATCTGTGACCGGTCGCTCTGTTGGCTCGCAAACACGATGGACTGCCCATCGGGCATCCAGGCCGGATGCGTCTGGTCACCGGCATCTTCCGTGAGGCGGACGAGCGACTCGCCGTCGGAATCCATGAGATAGATGTCGAAATCGCCGGACCGATCGGAAGCAAACGCAATCTTGGTCCGGTCCGGGGAA
>DATHRW010000405.1:0-4999 GCA_035464955.1 Gemmatimonadales bacterium | reverse complement strand
GTGCGTGTCGTCGGCCAGCCATAGGCCCGCACCTTCAGGCAACCTTCATCCGACCTTCAATCGCGGGGCCCTAGCTTGGGAGTCGACCGCCGGTTGCTGACTCCGAGCGGAGGCTCCGATGCTCTGGCTCCTGTTGATCCCCACCCTCATCCTGCTTAGCCTCGCTGCCCTGTGGGTCATCGGCGAGCGAGGACACCTTCTGCTGCCGTCCACCCGCGAGGCGCTCACGTCGCGCCAGGACGGTAGGCGGGGCGGGCTCTGGAACGCGCTCCACGGTTACGTATACGGCCGCTGGCCCTACCAGTACATCAAGTTTTTCGTCTATCGCGTGGCGCCCTGGATGTCATCCGGGTTCAAGCGCGTCTGGGCCGAGCACTATCACGGCAAGGTGCTGCCCACTAACCTGGCCTGTGAGATCATCCGGCTCGATCACGACATCGAACGCACCGACCTCGAGCACATCATCCCGTACTCCACGGCGCGGGACATCGTGCTGACCAGCTCCCCCGGCGTGACGCTGCTCGAGTGTCCGTGCCGGGCAGCGCGGGACAATCCTTGTCGGCCGACGCAGGTGTGCATGCTGGTTGGAGGCGGGGACTGGGTGCTGGAGCATCACCCCGACCGGGCTCGCCGGGCGACGCAGCAGGAGGCGCTGGAGTTGCTCCAGGCCGAGCACGAGCGGGGACATGTGCATACGGCGTACTTCAAGGACGCGTGCGACCATCGCTTCTATGCGATCTGCAACTGCTGCCGGTGCTGCTGCGGCGGTCTGATTGCGATGCAGCGGCACGCGGTCCCCATGGTGGCCTCCTCGGGCTTCGTGGCGGAGGTGGACGAGGGAGCCTGCATTGCCTGCGGCGACTGCGAAGAAGCCTGTCCCTTCGACGCCATCACGGTGAATGGCCGTGCGGCCGTGACCTGGGAGTCGTGCATGGGGTGCGGGGTGTGCGAGGGACAGTGCGAAACAGGGGCGATCGCGCTGGTGCTCGACGAGCGGAAGGGGATTCCGCTCGACGTGCGGAAGATTGGCTTGGGCCTGCCACCGGGCGTCCGCGAGGCGGCTATGCGCGGTTCGGTGCCCGAGCTCTCGCACCGGAATTGACAGCCCGCAAATACGGTCATACCCTACAAGCCTCTCAACAATCGCGCGCCCGCGCTCCGATTCGGCAGCCACGGCCGGACGGAGGCGCTGGTCATGCGCCGCCTTGCAAACCTCTGTGCCGAGGGCCGTCCCATGGCAATCCGATTGGGCGACATCGCCCCGAACTTCACCGCCGAGACCACCGAAGGCCCGATTGAATTCCACCAATGGAAGGGAAGCGGTTGGGCCGTGCTGTTCTCGCACCCCAAAGACTTCACTCCCGTCTGCACCACCGAGTTGGGCCGAGTCGCCGGGCTCAAGCGGGAATTCGACAAGCGAAACACCAAGGTTATCGGCCTGAGCGTCGACCCGCTCGATAGTCACAAACGTTGGGCCAAGGATATCAGGGACGTCACGGGGAACGAGCTCAACTTTCCTCTCATTGCGGACCACGATCGCAAGGTTTCGGACCTGTACGACATGATCCACCCCAACGCGGACAACACGCTCACCGTGCGGTCCGTGTTTATCGTTGGGCCGGACAATACCGTGAGGCTCACGCTCACCTACCCGGCCAGCACGGGCCGGAACTTCGATGAGTTGCTGCGCTCGCTCGACTCGCTCCAGCTCACTGCCAAGTACCAGGTCGCGACACCGGCGGACTGGGAGGAAGGTGAGGATGTGATCATCGGCACCGGCGTGTCGGATGAGGAGGCCATGAAGAAGTTCCCGGGCTTCGATGCCAAGAAGCCCTACCTCAGAGTGACACCGCAGCCGACCAAGTAGGAGATTACCTCGAGTTGGATGCGAACGGTGGGGGGCGACTCGATCCTCCCACCTTTTTTGATGCGACGGGGCCCAGGCGGCCCGCGACAATGATCGATCCGTCCGGGAGAGTGCCATGAACATGCACTACACGATTCGTGCTATCGCTGGAAGCTTCATCCTCATCTCGCTCGCCCTGGGATACTGGGTGAGTCCCTATTGGTACCTCTTCACGGCGTTCGTCGGGCTGAACCTCCTCCAGTCGAGCATGACCAGGTGGTGCTTGATGGAGCAGATCTTGGAGAAGCTCGGCGTTGCCCAACGAGAGTAGATCATGAAATGCGGTGCAATGCTCGCAACGGCGGCCGTGGGTGCGATCGCATCAGGATGCGGTACCCGGGTGATGATCCCGCCCCGAATCGATCTGACGCAGCACGAAATCGTGGGAGTGCTCGAGTTCACGGCCTCGAGCGAAGGCGACCTTGGTCCGTATGCGACCCGGAGGTTCATCGACGTCGCGCGCCGGGACCAGGGCCTGGTCCGAATCACCGATTTTGGATCCCAGACCACGGCACTGCAGGACGTCGGGCGGCCGCGGCTGGATGCAGCCGCTATCCAAGCCCTCGGCGAGCGGCACCAGGTTCAGACTCTCTTCGCTGGGCGGCTCGAGATCTCGGATGTGAGGCCCGACGTTCGGATCGACCCTGGGCTCCTGCGGTCGAGCGTCGCCGCCGACGTCGATGCGACCCTGTCGGTTCAATTGATCGAAACGGCCTCCGGGGCATCGCTCTGGAGCGGCTCGGCCAGGGCCACCCGGCGGGTCGGTCACGTCAGGATCCTCGGGGGAGGAGATTTTGCCTTCGATGCCGAGGATCCGAACCGCGCGTACGCTGACCTGGTCGAGGCCCTGGTGGTCCAGGTAACCCGGGACTTCAGGGCGAGCTGGGAGCGCCGCTAGAGCTGACGCCGCCGGCCGTTTTGGGGCACCGCCACTGCCGCTATTCCTGGAGCGGCGGTGGAACGGGCCGCGTCGCAGTCGGGATCTCGTTGGTGACCGCGGCGATCCACCACCGGCCGTCCTGCTTGATCAACGAGAAGCTGTCGACTCCCTGCTGCGGCGGCCGTGGCGAGCCGGGAATGCTGGCCGCATAGAGCACCCACACGTGCGCCATGTCGCCGAAGACCGTCGGCTTGGTGCGTAAGACTCGTTCCGTGAACCCCGTCTCCTGCACGTTGGCACGCTCGATAAAGGAGACGAAGTCGTTCACGAAGCCGTCCACCGAGAATACCGTCGTTGCAGTTCGACTGGTTCGCAATACGATGACCGCCTGGTCGAGGAAGAGCGATCTGACCTGGTCCCAGTCGGGGCTGTGTCCGGCCTCGATCGTGACCAGTTCGTAGAGTTGGTTCACGACACCCTCGGCGGTTTGGAGAGCATCGTCCTCGGATGGAGTCTGTGCGTGCGCTGCCACGGCCATGTGGGGAACGAGCCCGGCCCAGGCCAGAGCGATCACGGTTCCCATGATGCGTCGTGCTGTCATCGTATTTCCCTCACATTGATGCCAGTCATGTGCTTGTCGTGCCGCACGGATCGCTTGCCTATCCTGTTGGGGGATCGGAGATTGGCGGCAGTTCGGCTGCCACCGACTTGATCTCCTCCAGGACGGTTCTCAGGTCGCTCTCGGTCACGTCGGGATTGACGCAGACCATCCGAATCATGTCTCGCCCGTCCACCGTGCCGAAACCGATCTTCAACCGGCCCGCTCGGTCCAACACGGTACAGATGTCTCTGCTGCTCTTCCCCTTCACCCCGAAACAGACATTTATCGATTGCGGCGGCTTCGCGAGGATGAGTCGGGGGTCATGCTGGATCATCGACGTGAAGAGCCGAGCATTGGCGAATTGTCGCTCGATGCGCTGGCTAAATCCGGCGTCTCCGTGGAACTGCCAGGCGGCCCATAGCTTGAGGGCATCGTTCCGCCGGCCGCATTGGATGGAGCGGCGCCCGGGGTTCAGGTCGCTATCGCCGGTCTGAAAAAGGTACTCCGCCGGTTCGTCCAGGTGCCGCTGCAGGAGGCCACGGCGACTCACCAGCAGCATGGAGCAGGAAAGCGGGACGCCCATCATCTTATGCGCGTTCCAAGTGAAAGAGTTCGATCGCTCGGCGCCTTCCATCAAGTGGCGATGCTCGTCACACAACATGACCGAGCCTCCGAGCGCCCCATCGACATGCAGCCACAGGTCGAATTCTCGAGCGAGGTCCGCCAACTCGCCGATCGGATCGAATGCTCCGAGCACCGTAGTGCCGGTCGTCGCGACGAGTATGAGCGGTGTTAAGCCGTTGCGCTGGTCGCGCTCGATGAGTTGCCGCGCCGCCGCGCTGTCCATGGATCCGTTGGCATCCGTCGGGACGAGTCGCACATTGTTCCGGCCCAGGCCTAGTATCCCGGCGCTCTTTCGGATTGAGTAGTGGCCCTGATCGGACAGGTACACCGTGAGATGCTGACCCGTGAGCCCGTTCTCCCGCGCGTCCTCTAGCTTTTCATTCCGGGCCAAGAGCATTGCGGTCAGGTTGGAGAGGGACCCCCCCGGGGAGAACATGCCCTCACCATCCAGGTAGCCCAGTTTCTGAAGGGCGCGCGCAATAACCTCCTGCTCGATGAGCACCGCCGGGCCGGCGACCTTGTAGGTATACATCGAGCTGTTGGCGAGTGGAGTAAGCATTTCGGCCAGCAGACCGGCCGGGTCTCGGCCACCGAACAGCTGGTTGAAAAACCGGCGGCTGGACGAGGACGGTGTCGCCGCAAGAATACGCTCGAGCTTGCCGACGAGTTCCTCGAGACCGGAGCCCTGCTCCGCGAGCGCAATGCCCAGCTCGTCTCTCAGGTCGGATGGCAAGCGCTCGGAAGGGACAAACGGCTGGTGCTCTGTGGCGAGGTGACGTGAGGCCAGCTGACAGAAGGCGGCGATCGTCCACTCCGTGAGCTCGGTCGTTTTCGCAGTGTTTCCCTCTTCCTTTTTGCTCTCCACGATGGGCGCTCCAGCTAGCCGATGAGGTGCGTCGCGTCGGAGTAGTGTCTCGATGACGCGTGGATGGTCCCTGAAGAATAGAAGATTGGCGGAGATTCGGGGATCCCTTGGCTAGGCTGGGCA
>DATHRW010000404.1:0-18845 GCA_035464955.1 Gemmatimonadales bacterium | reverse complement strand
GAGGTACGGTGTGAGGGTAAAGGACTGATCGGGGTACCCCGCCGCACTCCACGAAAAGACGATCGGCCGTTGGTTGAGGTTGTCCCGGATCAGCGCCAGCATCGCGAGGTAGCGTTTCTCGAAGTAATCCTCGCCGAACTGGATGCGTACGCTGTCGAATTGAATCACGTTCCCGCGCTGAACGGGGAGGAGGAGCGGGAGGCTATCGAGCTGTTGCTCGCTCATGCTGAACACCGGACGCGTCGGCTGGACCCACGACCGGTCCCGCCACAGCGGGACTGAGCGGTTAGGGTCGAAGGGTACCTCCGGGCGCCGCCGCAGCTGCCGCAGGTGCCACTCGGTATTCATGAGGGAAAGATTTGCGAGCGTCACATCGCGCCGGACACCCTCGACCTCCTGGGCATACCAGAGCGGGAAGGTGTCATTGTCGCCGGCCGTCACGAGGATGCCATAGGGCTCAACCGATTCCAGCAAATCGATGGCCACGTCGCGCGGCAGCGTTTCATGCGCCCGGCTGGCCGTGACACGATTGCCGAGCAGGGGCACGATCGCGAACAAGAGGATCGGGCTCGCGGCGAGCCAGCGGGTGCGCTCCGCCAGGCGCGATTCCAGGAACCCGGCGATGCTCCGGAGCGCCGCGCCGAAGCCCAGCGCAACCAGCACACCGAAATACGCAAACGAACCAACGAAGAAGTAGTCTCGTTCGCGGACCTCGCGCACCAAGTCGGTGCGGTCCGGATAGATGGAGAACCCGTATTTGAAATTGAGATAGAAGATGAGCGCGAGGGTCAGTGTGCCGAACATGGCGGCCGCGGCCAAGCCGGCACGGCGGTCCCGTCGCAGCAGGCTGACGAGTCCTCCGAGCCCCAGAAATGTGAAGAGCGCGGTCACGACGCGGGCGACGCTGCCCCAGTCCCGCGCGAACTGCCAGGAGAAGTACTGGCCGTAGTTGGCCAGTTGAGCCACGAAGTCCGCCTGCCGCAGGAAGACCGATGGCTTGGCATACTGCTCTCGGTTGAGGACGGCCAGCAGACTCGACCATGTCGTTGGCTCGCCTTCATTGATCGGCGGGAACTGTCCGGCGCGAATCGGGAGGTAAATGTAGTTGAGCGAGACGCCGAGGATGACGGCGGCGAGGCCCACGTACAGCAGCGGCCGCTTGAAGTCCGCGGGCGCGCGCCAGACGGCATAGCCGATCGCCACCGGCACGGTCCATACCAGCGCACCCCACTGGCTCGGGGGGTGCCCGACCACCGTGGCCCACTGACCCGTCAGGGCAAGCGCTAACGCGACGGCCATGAGCACGACCCACGGCTCGGTCGCCGCGCGCCAATCGGTCCAGAGCACGTAGACCGCCACAGCCGGAACGGCGAGGACGCCCATCATGTGGTTGGTGGAGGAGAGGGCTATGATATAGGCGATCAACACCAACCAGCGATTCCGGTGGGGTCCCGGCGTATCGTCTCCCCAGTGAACGGCGAGCCAGATGACGAGCGCCATCGAAAACACCGACAGCGTGTACACTTTTTCATTCACGGTGGACTGGTTCCAGACCGTCCAGGAGGTCGAGGCGACGAGCGTGCCCGCGGCGGCCGCGGCGAGGCGCGCCCAGCGGACCGGCACGATCTCACGCAGCCAGCGTTCGGCGACGAGGAACCACAGCCCGGCCGCCGCGGCGCTGGTGACGGCGGCGAACAGATTGATACGGACCGCGTAGGCCTCGGCAAGGGGCAGCAGTCCGAAGACGTGGGCGGTCAGTGTGAAGAGCGGGTTCCCCGGCGGATGGGGAATGCCCAGCACCGCGGCGGCGGCGATGTACTCGCTGGTGTCCCAGAACGCGGTTGTCGGGGCTAAGGAGGCCAGGTAGATGGCGAAGATGGCCAGCGCCATGCCGGCGGCCCACCCGTAGGGAGGGAATGGCTTCGGGTCGTTCACGGCGCGACCGTCAATGGCGGAACTGGCGCTGGCCGGTGACGATCATGGCCAGGCCGTTGTCGTTTGCCGCCGCCACCACTTCGGCGTCCCGAATGGAGCCCCCCGGCTGAATGATGGCCGTGACACCGGCTTTCGCGGCCTCCACGACGCTATCGGCAAAGGGAAAGAAGCCATCGGAAGCCAGAACGCTGCCGGCGACGTCGTGGTGCTGCTGCTGCGCCTTGTATATGGCCAGGTAGGTCGCGTCCACCCGGCTCATTTGACCGGCGCCGATCCCGATCGCCATCTCGTCCTTGGCCAGCAGGACCCCGTTGGACTTGACCGGTGCCACGGCCGCCCAGGCAAACCGGATGTCGTTCCATTCCTGGTCGGTGGGCTCGCGCGTGGTGGCAATGCGCCAGTTGTCCTCGCTCGGGTCGAAAATGAACCGGTCCTGAACCAGAAAGCCGCCGCGCACCTGCTTCGCGTCCAATCCCCGCTCGCCCCGGCTCACGGGGAGCTCCACGACCCGGAGGTTCTTTTTGGTCGCCAGAAGTTCGACCGCGTCCTCATGGAAAGAGGGTGCGCACACGACCTCGAGGAACAGCTCGGTCATGGCCGCCGCGGCTCCCCGGTCGACCACGGTGTTGAATGCGGCTACGCCGCCGAAGGCGGATTGTGGATCGGTGGCCAAGGCTCTGCGAAAGGCGTCCTCCGAGGTCGTTCCCAGTGCCACACCGCAGGGGGTGGTGTGCTTCACGATCACGCAGGCTGGCCGGACCGCCCAAGAGGACGCGGCCCAGGCCGCGCCGTCGAGGTCGAGCAGGTTGTTGAAGGACAGTTCCTTGCCGTGGAGTTGACTCATGTCCCGAATGCCGCGGGGCTCCTCCGACGTATACAGCGCGGCACGCTGGCCCGGATTCTCGCCGTATCGCAGCAACATCATCCGTTCGAAGGCGCCGACCAATCGACTGGGCAGACCATCTGACTCGACGGGCAGGAATCGGGCGATCGCCGAATCGTAGTCGGAGGTGTGGGCAAAGACCTTGGCGGCGAGTTCCCGACGGAAATCCTGGGGGACATCGCCTTGCTTGAGCATGGCGAGCACTCGGGTGTAATCCTGCGGATCCACCACGGGGATCACGAACTCGTGATTCTTCGCCGCGGAGCGGAGCATGGTTGGCCCGCCGATGTCGATGTTTTCCAAGGCGTCCTCGAACGGGACGTCGGGCTTGGCGATTGTTGCTTGAAAGGGATAGAGATTGACGGCCACGAGATCGATCGGCGTGATCGCATGCTGTTCGAGGGTCAGCGCGTGCTCCTGGAGATCGCGACGAGCCAAGAGTGCAGCGTGGATCGAAGGGTGTAGCGTCTTGACCCGGCCGTCCAGAATCTCCGGATAGCCTGTGACGTCGTCCACGAAGGTCACCGGCACGTCGCCCGCGAGGAGAACGGCGCCGGTGCCCCCGGTCGAGATGATCTCCCAGCCCAGATCGACGAGGCCACGAGCAAATTGGACGATCCCACGCTTGTCGCTGACGGAAATGAGTGCACGCGGCATGTTGCGTTCGCCTACGGCTGCGGGTTCACTGGTTCGGTGAGCGGGACCGGCCGGCCGGCCCGGGCTGCGGCCAACACGACGGCCGGCAGCAAACGGTGCTCTTGGTCGAGGACCCGTCGCGCCAGCGAATCCGGCGTGTCGTCGGATTCGACGGAAACCCGCGCCTGCGCCAACACGGTTCCATGATCGAACTCTTCGTCCACGAGATGCACGGTGGCGCCCGACTCGGCGTCTCCACTCGCCAGCACCGCCTCGTGGACTCGCCGGCCATACATCCCGTGACCTCCGAACTTCGGCAAGAGCGCCGGGTGGATGTTGATGATGCGGCCGGCATACGCTGCCACGACGGGCGCTGGGACCAACTTCAGGTACCCCGCCAAGACCACGAGGTCGATTTCTCGACGGCCGAGTCGATCCAGCCATTCCGCCGCGTCGCTTGGCTGGTCGAACACCTCCGCGGTAACGCCGGCTGCGCGCGCGCGGTCGAGTGCACGGGCGCCACCGCGGTCGCTCAACACCAATACCACGGCGGCCGGGTTGTCAGGCCCCAATCGGTCGAGCAGCGCTTGCAGGTTGCTGCCGCCGCCTGACGCGCACACGGCTATCCGGTACGACATCGCCGGGAAAGGTACAGGGACCCAGCGTGCCGGAGAAGGACGCCGCCCGAGTACCGCCTAGTCATGCTCGACCAGGTGCGCGAGGATGGCATCCGTCGCTGCGCGGATGTCGGAGGCAGTTTCAAATCCGCTCGACTCCGCGGCGGCGAGGAGGGCTTCGCTCGACCCGATGATGAGAATGCCCCGGCCACCGAGCACCCGGGCCGGCTCGACATCGGTGAGTCGGTCCCCGACCCACCAGCAGCGCGCAAAATCGAGGTCGAAGCGCCGGGCCGCTTCATGGTACAAATCGGTGCCCGGTTTGCGGCAACCGCATTGGCCGGTCACGGTTGGGGCGTGAGGGCAATGCAGTGACGCGGCGATCCGTCCGCCGTCGCCCGACAACACAGTCTCCACCTTGGCGCGGACGGCGTGATACTGGTCTTCCGAAATGAGTCCGCGGCCGATGCCCGATTGATTGGTGACGATGATTGGCAGGAGACCGGCCCGCGTGAGACTGGCTATCGCCTGGGCGGCCCCCGGCAGGGGCCGCACGAGCGCTGGGTCGGCCAAGAACCCCGGATCGTCGATGAGGGTACCGTCGCGATCCAGGAAGACCGCCGCGCCGCTCATGCTTCCAACGCCCGGGCCAACGCGGCACCGACGTCGGTGAATGACTCGACGGGCAACGTGCGGGGATCGAGTACGATACAGTCATCGGCCACCCGCGTCACGACGGCCGGCGTGCCAAGACGGAGCGCGCGCGCAAAACGGGTGGCGGCTCCCGGTCCGGGATCGAGCACCACGAGGCTGGTCGGGAGTGAAGCGCCCGCAAACGCACCGCCGCCCACCACGGACTCTCCGGGCCGGACAGTCGGGCGGAGCGATTCGGGGCATACCCCCGACAGTTCACGGGCCCGGACTTCGATGGCGTCGGCATCGAGCGTGAGCATCCGGAGGACCGGAATCTCTGCAATGGCCGATTCATAGTCGCGGTAGAGGGCCAGTGTGGCCTCGAGTCCAGCCAGCGTCGATTTGTCGGCCCGAAGGGCGCGAGCAAGCGGATTCTTCTGGCAACGATCGATCAACGTTTGCCGCCCGACCAGGCACCCGGCCTGCGGTCCGCCGAGTAACTTGTCGCCGCTGAACATCACGAGATCGGCTCCAACGGCGACCGCCTCTTGCACCCTGGGCTCGTGGTGCAACCCCCAGGGTGTGAGGTCGGCAAGAAGACCGCTGCCGACGTCGTAGAGGTACGGCAAACCAGCCTCGTGGGCGAGTTGTGCCAAGTCAGCCGGGGCTGGAGACGCGACGAACCCTTGTTGGGCGAAATTGGACTGGTGGACGGTGAGGATCACACCGGTGGCGTCGCTGAGCGCGTCGCGGTAGTCCTCGAGATGGGTGCGATTGGTGGTCCCGACTTCGCGAAGCCGGGCTCCGCTCTTCCTGAGGATGTCTGGAATCCGAAAGCTGCCACCGATCTCGATGAGCTCCCCTCGTGACAAGAGGACGTCGCGGCCGGCTGCGATCTCATTGAGCCCGAGGACCAGTGCCCCCGCGGCGTTATTCACAACCAGGCCCGCTTCTGCCCCGCTGGCTTCGGCCAACAGCGTGCGACAGTGCGTGCTGCGGCTACCACGCGCGCCGCTCTCCAGATCGAACTCCAGCGTGGAGTAGCCCGCGCACACCCTCGCCATGGCCTCGATCGCAACACGAGCCAGCGGCGCGCGGCCCAGATTGGTGTGCAGCACGACTCCGGTGGCGTTGTACACCGGGCCCAGCGAGGGCGCGGTACGGTGGAGAACCCGAGCCCGAATGTCGTCGGCCCAGCTCACCGGTTGCGGGCCACCTCGGCGACGGGCCTCGTCCACCGCCTCGCGGATGGCGGCAACGACCGCGCTCCTCGGCGCTGAGGCCAAGAGCGGCTGGAGCGATGGTTCTTGGAGCAGCCGGTCCACCGACGGGAGGCGCCGCCGAGGGTCGTCGTCGGATGTCATGCGCCGGAATCCGGTTGCGCCGGGGGCAGGGAATCACCCGGCGTCGCCGGCGCTGGGGCCAAGGAGTCCAGTTGGGCAGGCGGGGGGGGAGGTGGTTCCGGCACCAGAAGGCCAGCCGACGCGTCGGCCGCGACGCCATTCACGTTTCGTACGCCGAGCATCTCAATCATATAGGCGCCACCCGGGATCCACGGGGTGGTCACTCGCAGCACCAGTCGATCGGACAGCGCAGGCCGTGACTCGGTGCGACGCGGCGTCGGCGTCGGTGTGGGTGCCGGCGGCGGGCCGGCCGCGCTGTCCGCGGCTTCGAGCGCATCGACTGCTGCCAGCGTATCCACTGGCGCTTGTGCTCGGGTGACGGAGTCGTCCTCAGCCGGAGTCCGAATCGCGGTCACGCCGATCGCGGTCGAATCCGGCATCCGCCAGACCCGAGCCGCCGTCGAGTCATAGCGCGCGGCGGGGTCCAGAAACTGGGAGAACGTGATCGTAGCGCTCACGCTGTCGCTGACCGCGATGCTCTGCATCCGCGGACCGATCGTGTCGTGGGGAAACGTCCAGATTTCTCCCACTTCGGTCTGGCCGGGTCCCACGCGAACGGTGTCGAACGCTTCGCGCGGATCGCGCCGCTGGTTCCGATTCCCGTCCAGCACGCCCACGACCACGTAGTCCCCGTCGGGCAGCGGGTCGAGAACAAATGCGCCGGTTGAATCGCTGAGGCTCCGGTATGCGAGGCGGTCGGGCAGCAATTCGGCCTGCACCAGCGCCCGTGGCGCGGCCTGGCCGCGGGTCCAATCGAACACGCGTCCCACGAGACGGTGCTGGGGCGCGGCAGCTCCGGTGGTGAACGTGATGACCACGGATGTATCGGATCGGTTGCGTCGCAGGTCGACGATGCCCGGCAGGAGCTCGACTCGGTAGACCCGATTCGGCTGCCAACCCTCCTTTGGCCTTACCGTGATCCGGCTCCGCTTCCATCCAACACGTGGAACCTCGTCCGAGGGCGACAGGATGATGAGACGCTCGAGGTCTCCGGTGCCGAGCCCCTGATTCGGGCTCGTTCCCTCGGACACGACCTCATCGAACAGGAACTCGGCAGCGTCGTCGAAACCGGGCAGCACTCTCAGGGAGTCTGGGCGCACGGCCACGACGCGTGGAGGTTGGAAATCGGACGGGCCGCCTGGCGGTGGCTCCATCTTGGCGCAGGCGAGGAGCAGGAGCAGGGTGGCGCCGACGGCCCGTGAGGTCATGCGCAGCCGAGCAGCCGTCGCTTCTCCGCCAGCACCGTCGACTGCTCTTCCCAGGCGGTGAGTTTGCGGCGCTCGTTGTCCACCACTAGGGCCGGGGCTCGCTCGACGAATTGCGTATTGGCGAGCTTGCGGTGTTGGGTCGTAATCAGTTTCCCGAGCCGTTCGATCTCCGTGCCCAGCCTGGCGCACTCGCGCGCGATGTCGATCGCATCGCCCAGCGGGACGAAGATGCCGTTGCCATCGGACAGTACGTCGTGCGCGCCCGGTTCCTCAGTCGGCTCCCCGAAGCGCAGGTCGGCCACCTTCGCGAGGCGTCGAATCGTCTCTCCCTCCGACTCGAACACCGGATTCCGCCACGCGAGGCGGACATGCACCTGGCGCCCCGGCTCCACGTGGTACTCCGATCGAATGGCCCGAATCGCGCCGACCAACTCCTGGACCAGTGAGAAGGCGCGCTCCGCTTCCGGATCGGCGGCCCGCGGGTCGGGCAGTGGCCATGGCGCGCGCATGATGCTCGCCCCTGCGGCGTGTCCCGGCAGCTGCTGCCACAGGGTCTCCGTAATGAACGGCATGATGGGATGGAGCAGCCGGAGCGCCACTTCAAAGGTCTTCACCACGACGGCCCGCGCAACGTCTCCGCCGGGCTCGTCTCCGTAGAGCCGCGGCTTGACCTGTTCGAGGTACCAGTCGGCAAGGTCCGACCAGAGGAAGCGGTACACGGCGTTGGCCGCGTCATTCAACCTGAACCGCTCGTACGCCTCCGTTGCCGTGACAACGGTGCTCTGGCATCGGGCGATGATCCACCGATCGGGCAGCGTGAGTTCCTCGGGCCGGACCGCGGCTGGATCGGGCCCCGCGAGTGGCCGGGTTGGTCCGTCGACGTTGGTCAGGATGAACCGGGCGGCGTTCCAGAGCTTGTTCGCAAAATTCCGTCCCGCGGCAAAGGAGGATTCGAGGTCGTCGGGATCGAGGATCAGGTCGGTGCCGACCGCCATGCCGGAGATCATCGTGAAGCGGAGCGCGTCGGCCCCGTAATGTTCGACGACCTCGAGCGGATCGATGCCATTGCCCAGCGATTTGGACATCTTGCGGTGCTGCGTGTCGCGCA
Source organism: Gemmatimonadales bacterium (assembly GCA_035464955.1). Taxonomy (GTDB): domain Bacteria; phylum Gemmatimonadota; class Gemmatimonadetes; order Gemmatimonadales; family GWC2-71-9; genus JABDII01. The sequence goes on along the minus strand of DATHRW010000404.1, from coordinate 10,422 downwards.
CGGTGCCATGGAGATACACCGTGGAGAAGGGCACGTCGCCCATGAATTCGATGCCGGCCATGACCATGCGTGCCACCCAGAAGAACAGGATCTCGGGTGCAGTCACGAGCGTGCTGCCGGGATAGAATGCATCGAGATCGGGCGTCTTGTCCGGCCACCCCAAGCTGCTGAACGGGACGAGCCACGAGGAAAACCACGTATCGAGCACGTCCTCGTCCTGCCGAACGTCGCCGCCGCACGCGGAACAGGCAGTCACGTCGGTGCGGCTCACCGTCATCGTTCCGCAGGCCGGATCGGCACAGTACCACACCGGAATGCGGTGGCCCCACCACAGCTGCCGCGAGATACACCAGTCCCGGATATTCTCCATCCACTGCGCGTAGTCGTCGCCGCGGCGTGCCGGTATGAATGACAGCCGGCCGGCGCGGTAGGCCTCGAGGGCGGGCTTGGCCAGCGGGGCCATCTTGACGAACCATTGCTCGGACAAGCGTGGTTCGATGACCGTGTGGCACCGGTAGCAGTGCCCAACCGCGTGCCGGTGCGGTTCGATTTTTTCGAGCAATCCAGCAGCATCGAACTCCGCCACGACACGGGCCCGGGCTTCGAAGCGATCCAGGCCGTGGAAGCGAGCCGGGGCGGCATCGCTGATGCGCGCCTCGGGGGTGAGAATATCGACGACGGGCAGGTTGTGGCGCAGTCCGATCTCGAAATCGAGGGGATCGTGCGCCGGCGTCACTTTGACGGCGCCGGTGCCAAACGACGGGTCGACCCCGGCGTCCGCGACGATGGGAACCTCGCGGTCGGCCACAGGAAGGCGCACGGTTTTTCCGATCATCGCGGCAAAGCGCGCATCGTCGGGATGCACGGCGACCGCGGTGTCTCCCAACATGGTTTCAGGGCGTGTGGTCGCGACGACCACGTGCCCGCTGCCCGATGCAAGCGGATAGCGCAGATACCAGAGGGAGCCGTCCACGTCGCGCTTTTCCGCTTCCTCGTTGGACAGCGCCGTGTGGCAGCGAGGGCACCAATTGATGATGTAGTTGCCGCGGTAGATCAGGCCTCGCTCGTACAGGCGCACAAAGGCTTCCCGGACCGCGCGCGACAGCTGCGGATCCAAGGTGAAGTACGTGCGGGACCAATCACAACTCGCACCGATGGCTTTGAGCTGGTCGAGAATCGTGGCCCCGGTCTCGCGAACGTGTGCCCAGACCCGGGCTTCGAATTTGGCTCGGCCGATGTCGTGGCGCGTCGTGTGTTCCTGGAGCATCAGGCGTTCCACGACGTTTTGCGTCGCGATCCCCGCGTGATCCGTGCCCGGAAGCCACAACACTTCCTTGCCGCGCATCCGCTCGAACCGGACCAGCACATCTTGAACGGTGTTGTTGAGGCCGTGACCCATGTGCAAGCTTGCCGTCACATTGGGTGGCGGCATCATGATCACGTAGCGGGGCCGTGGCGACGTCCGGTCGGCCGCAAAGAAGTGCGCCGCCGACCACCAGTGGTACAGGCTGCCTTCGATCTCGCCTGGTGCGTAGTGCGAGGCGGTTCCCAAGAGCTTGCCCGCGATGCCGGGGAGCCCGCCCTCGATGGTCGCACCGCGCCGGAGCGTGTGGCTCATGCGCTTTGGTCGGTTAGCCTCAGGTCGGGAATGCGGCGCTGGTCATCTTCGCCCCGGACCAGCACGCTGTTGATGAGGGTGTCGACGGCAGACAGGCTGTGCACCAGCCGAGCGGCTCGGGTCCGGGCAGCGCGGTCGGCCACCCATCCGGTCACTTCCACCGTGTGCGGGCCCACCGTGCGGGCGGACAGGGCCGCGAATGCCGGATCTCCGGCCAACGCCGCCTGCGCCTCCGCGGCCACCTTGCCGGCCGTCGGAAGCGCTGCCCGGCGCCCGCTCGGTATGCGGGACGGGCCGCGTCGGCCTCGGCGGGGTGGGGTCGGCCCAAACCACTCGCCGAGGAGGAGGCCGGCCATGAGTCCCGCCGCAAATCCTGCGATGGACCATCCGGCGGCTTGGCTCGGGCTCAAGTGCTCTTTCCGGTACACGCTTTCCTCTTACATATGATTTTGTTCTGCGGTTAAGTTAACACGGTTCTGCACCGAATTGAGAGGTCGGTTTTCCAATCTGGCGTGGGGTACGCGATGGCCGAGGAAAAGGTGAGGGTGACAACAACGGAGTGGGCTCGGTGGCTGCCCGTTCTGGCCATCGTACTCATAGGGCTCGTGCTGTTCTTCTGGTTTCTTGGCTCGAGCCAGAGCGGCTCGGTCCCGGGTGCGGTGGGAGGCCGGCCGTGAGCATTCGGTTGACCCTTCCGGACGGCAGCGTTCGCGAGGTGCCGCCGGGGACGACACCGGCCGAGGTAGCCCGGCAGATTGGCTCGGGGCTCGCCAAGGCCGCGATTGCGGCGCGAGTCAATGGGACGGTGTGGGACCTCCACCGGCCACTCGAGGGAGATGCGGAGTTTGCCATCCTCACGGATCGCGATCCCGCGGCCCTCGAGGTTCTGCGTCACTCCTCGGCCCACATTCTGGCCACCGCGGTTCGCGAGATCTTTCCGGAGGCCGGTATCGGGTTCGGACCGCCGATCGAGGACGGCTTCTACTACGACTTCGACGTTCCGCGTCCGTTCACGCCGGAGGATCTCGAGGAAATCGAATCGCGCATGCGTGCGGTGATCGTGCGCGACGACCCCTTCCTGCGGGAAGTCGTCGATCGGGAGACGGCCAACGCTCGATTCGCAGACGACGCCCTGAAACTGGAGCGGATCGCAGAACTCGGGGACGACGAGGTGATCTCGATCTATACCGATGGCCCGTTCACGGATCTGTGCCGCGGCCCGCACATCCCGAGTACCGGCCGAGTCAAGCATTTCAAGCTGCTGCACGCCGCCGCCGCCTATTGGCGCGGTGATGAGCGTCGCCAGTCGCTGCAGCGCATCTACGGGACGGCATGGTTCACCAAGGAGGATCTGGAGGGCTATCTCCACCGCTTGGAGGAGGCCAAGAAACGGGACCACCGGGTGCTCGCGCGTCAGCTCGACCTGTATTCGATCCAGGAAGAGGTTGGTCCCGGGCTCGTCTTTTGGCACCCCAAGGGAGCGATGGTGAAGTGGTTGCTGTCGCGCGCGGTTGAGGATGACAACCTCGCGGCGGGCTATGAGCTCGTGTACACCCCCAATATCACACGCGAGGATCTGTTCCGGACTTCCGGCCACCTGCCCCTCTACGAGGCCCAGCAATATCCAGCCATGGGGGCCGGGCACGAAGAAGCCGAGCATGTGCACTATCGGGTCAAGCCCATGAACTGCCCCATGCACACGCTTATTTACGCGTCGAAGCAGCGGAGCTACCGCGATCTGCCCGTGCGGCTTTCGGAAGTGGCCAACGTGTATCGCAACGAGCGATCGGGAACTTTGCACGGGCTCTTGCGCGTGCGGGGCCTGTGCATGGACGATGCCCACATTTTCTGCACGCCGGAGCAGGCAGAAGACGAAATCTTCCTCTGTCTCGACCAGGTCGACCGCATGATCCGGCGCACGTTCGGGTTCACCCTCGATTTCGAGGTGTCGACTCGGCCGGAAGAAAAGTTGGGGGAGGACGCCGCGTGGGACGAGGCGGAAGCCATCCTGAAGCGCGCGCTCGAGCGCAAGGAGATCCCCTATACGATCGACGAGGGCGGCGGTGCGTTCTACGGCCCCAAAATCGATATCAAGTTCCTGGACGCTATCGGCCGTGCCTGGCAGGGGCCGACCATCCAGCTAGACTTCCAGCTCCCCGAACGGTTCGAGCTGGAATACATCGGGGCCGACAATCAGCCACACCGGCCCATCATGATCCACCGCGCGATCTACGGCACGCTCGAGCGGTTCATTGGAACCCTGATCGAGCACTTCGCCGGGGCATTTCCGGTCTGGCTCGCGCCGGAACAAGTGCGGGTGATCCCCATTTCGGATGGTCAGGCAGACGGCGCTCGGCGCGTGTCGGAGGCCCTGCGCGCCGCGGGCCTCCGGGTGTATCTGGACGACCGGCCGGAGACGTTGAATTACCGCATTCGCGAGGGTGAAGTCGCCAAGGTCCCCTACATGGCGGTCATTGGCCAGCGGGAGATGGATGCCGGCAGCGTGGCCGTGCGGGTCCGGGGTGCCGGGAAGAAGCAGGAAAACGTCACGCTCGACGCCTTCGTCGCTCGGGTGACCGACCAGGTCCGCTCCCGCGCCTTGGCGCCCTAGCGAGCCCCTCGGGCCTTGCTTGAACCGAGCCCCGGAGCGGGCTACCATTCAGGGCCTGCCGTCCCCCCGGGCGGGCTGTTCCCAGACCCAGCACATAGTGAACCCGGTGGAAGGCAGGTCCCCGTGAGCGACGCGACAACAGCGGTACTCCTGGCTGCCGTTCGGACCCCAGTGGGACGATATCTGGGCGGCCTCTCCTCATTCAGCGCCCCCCAACTCGGCAGCATGGTTATTCGGGAAGCCGTGGCCCGAGCCGGCGTCGACGGCTCGGTCGTCGACGAGGTCATCATGGGCCATGTGCTGCAAGGTGGCAGCGGTCAGGCCCCCGCACGGCAGGCCATGATTCACGCCGGACTGCCGGGCACCATCCCGGCACTCACGATCAACAAGGTCTGCGGCTCCGGACTCAAGGCCGTAATGCTGGCCGCCCAGGCAATCCGCGCGGGCGACGCGCAATGCATCGTCGCGGGAGGGCAAGAGGCCATGTCGGCATCGCCCCACTACCTCTACGGCCTGCGTGCTGGCATCAAGGCCGGTAATCAGACCCTCGTGGACGGGATGATCCATGATGGGCTGTGGGATTCCTTTGGCGACAATCACATGGGGTCCTACGCCGAATACACCGCCCGCAAGGCCTCGATCAGCCGCGCCGACCAGGATGAATTCGCCTACCACAGCCATCGCAAAGCCATTGCCGCGATGGAAGCGGGGAAGTTCGAGGCGGAAATCCTTCCAGTGGAAGTTGCGGGCAAGAAGGGCACCACGGTGGTGTCCGCGGATGAAAGCCCGCGCAAAGAGACGTCGATCGAGGCGCTGGCCAAGCTCAAGCCAGCCTTCGAGAAGGACGGCACGGTCACGCCGGGTAACGCGCCGGGCCTGAACGACGGTGCCAGCGCTCTGGTCGTGACCTCGCTGGCATTTGCGAAGGCGCACGGTCTGACTCCGCTCGCCACCGTGACCGGATACGCGACCGGCGGCGGAGAACCCAAGGACCTCTTCTTCGCGCCGATCGAGGCCGTGAAGAACCTGATGGCGAAATCGAAAACCACGATTTCGGATTACGACCTGATCGAGGCCAACGAGGCGTTCGCCGTGCAGGCGCTGGCCGACGGCCGCGCGCTGGGATGGGATTGGGACCGGGTGAATGTGCATGGTGGCGCGGTTGCCCTGGGCCATCCCATCGGGGCGAGCGGCGCGCGCGTGCTTACCACGCTGTTGTACGCCATGCAGGACCGAGGCGCCGCAACGGGACTGGCCACCCTGTGTCTCGGTGGCGGCAACGCGGTTGCCTTGAGCGTTCAGCGATCTTAACCGACCGAGGAGTCGATGGCATACCTGGAACACGCTAGTCACACGGCCGGTCGGACACCGGCTCTCACGCTACGGTGGGGCATCACCCTGGTCGTGGCGGCGGTGGTGGTAGCCCTGGCCGCTCGCCTCGCAGTGCCGGTGCCCGGAACGCCGGTCCCGATGGCGCTGTCGCCGCTCGCCGTTCTGATCGTCGGTGGTATCCTCGGGGCACGTGGCGGGGCCGGGGCGCTTGCCGGCTACGTTGGGGCGGGCGCGATGGGCCTGCCCGTGTTCGCAGCCGGCGGCGGAGCGGCCTATCTCCTCGGACCTACCGGGGGGTATGTGCTTGCGTTCCCGATCGCCGCGGCACTCGTCGGAGCGCTCGCCGCGCCGGGCCGATTGGGGCGCTCGAGCCTTGCGGCCGCCGCCGGGATGGCTGTGATCCACTTGGGCGGTATCGCCCAACTGACGATCCTCGGCGGCGATGCGGCCCAGGCGTGGCGGTGGGGTTCGCTCCCGTTTCTTTTTGGAGATGTGCTCAAGATCGCGATCGCGGGCGTTCTCATCGCCCGGCTGACGCCTTCGGTCCGCTCGTATCTCGCTGCTCGGTGAAGAGCCGTCCGTGGGGACCAACCAGGGTCACGCCGTGAAGGCGGTTGCATGGGCGGTAGGGTTTCTGGTGTTCGCCTTCGTGCTTGCGATGGCCCTGGCGGGGGTCAGCGCCGCCGCGATGATTGGCGGACTCGAGTCCGGGGCTGAATGGCTTCGGGTGTCGGGCCCCGCCCAGATCTTGCTGCAAGGCGTTTCGTTGACCGCGGGCGCACTCCTGGCTACGTACGTGATCGGGGTCAGGATCCTCGGCATGGATCTCGAGACGCTGCGGTGGCAGGGCACCAACTGGAGTGCGCGGCCCGTGCGGTGGGGGCTCGCGCTCGGAGTAGCCGCCGCGGCCCTGACGGTGCTGCTTTCGGTCGCGGTGGGACGCGCGCGGTGGGTCGGAGACGGCGGGACGCTCATGCAGTTCATGACGCGCGCGCTCGAGACGCTCGTGGTGCTCGCTCCCGCCGCGTTGAGCGAGGAGCTCATCTTCCGCGGCGTGCCGCTCGTCCTGGCGTCGAAGCTGCTCGGACGCGCACCGGCCGTGCTGCTGATGGCGATTGTCTTCGGCTTGGCCCACGCGCTCAACCCTAACGTCACTCCCCAAGGAGTGGCCAATGTAGTGCTGGCCGGTCTGTTTCTGGGCACGGCCTTTTATTGTCCCGGCGGGCTCTGGACGGCGTTCGCAGTTCATCTCGGATGGAATGTTACCTTCGCCGTATCCGGTGCGGCGGTGAGCGGGGTACCGTTCGATATTCCTGCGGTGGATTACCATCCGGGCGGGCCGGGGTGGCTCACCGGCGGGAGCTTCGGACCGGAAGGCGGGTTGCTGGCGACCCTCGCGCTCGGGGCGGGAACGATGATTGCGGTACGCTGGGCACGAAAGAACACGGCATGACACAGGCAGCGGTGGTAGGGGCCGGCACCATGGGGAATGGCATCGCCCATGTCTTCGCGCTGAGCGGATGGGACGTGCAGCTCGTGGACGTTGACCAAGGCGCTCTTGACGCTGCGATCGCCACGATTCGGAAGAACCTGGACCGGCAAGTGCAGAAGGGGAAGGTGGTCGCGGAGGATGCCAGAGCGGCCCTCGGCCGGATCAGCCCTTCGCTCGAGATCGGCGCGGTCGCGGGAAGCACCATCGTGATCGAGGCGGCGAGCGAGAATCCGGACGTCAAATTCTCGCTCTTTTCGTCCATGGATGCCCAGGCAGGACCGGACACGGTGCTGGCGACGAATACCAGCTCTATTTCGATCACCGAGATCGCGGCGCACACCCATCGCCCCGACAAAGTGATTGGCATGCATTTCATGAACCCTGTGCCGGTCATGCAGTTGGTGGAGGTGATTCGAGGTTACGCAACCAGCGATGCCACCACCGCGCGGGTGATGGACCTGGCGCGCGACCTGGGCAAGACCCCGGTCGAGGTCAACGACTATCCAGGCTTCGTGTCGAACCGCGTGTTGATGCCCATGATCAACGAAGCGGTGTACTGTGTAATGGAAGGCGTTGCAGCACCGGAAGCGGTGGACACGGTGATGAGGCTTGGTATGGCCCATCCGATGGGGCCACTGGCATTGGCAGACCTGATCGGTCTCGATGTGTGCCTCGCGATTCTCGAGGTCTTACACCGTGGGCTGGGAGACGACAAGTATCGACCGTGCCCGTTGCTTCGGCGGATGGTGGCGGCCGGTGCGATCGGGCGAAAGAGTGGCCGCGGCTTTTACGAATACACGGCAACCGGCTGAAACAGGGGAGCATACACCGTTATGGACATGTTCGAATCCATCCAAGCCCGGAACCATGAACAGGTTGTGTTCTGCTACGAGCCGTCCTGCGACTACAAGGGCATCATAGCCATTCACGACACGACGCTCGGGCCCGCACTCGGCGGTACCCGGTTCTGGAACTACAAGAGCACCGAGGAAGCGCTGGTCGATGTCCTTCGGCTGTCGCGAGGGATGACGTACAAGGCCGCCGTCGCCGGGCTGTCGTTGGGCGGGGGCAAAGCCGTGATCATCGGCGACAACAAGCGCAACGACCGAGAGGCGCTGTTCCGGACCCACGGCCGCTTCGTCGAATCGCTGGGCGGCCGCTACATCACGGCGGAGGATGTCGGTACGAGCCCGGCCGATATGGACTTCGTGCATTTCGAGACGAATCACGTGACCGGCCTTCAAGGCCTCTCGGGCGATCCTTCCCCGGTCACGGCCTACGGCGTCTATGTCGGCATCAAGGCCGCCGCCAAGACACACTGGGGAACAGACAGCCTCGCCAAGCGCGTCGTCGCCATTCAAGGGTGCGGCAACGTCGGACGGTGGCTGGCGTCCTACCTGCACGAAGAAGGAACGAAGCTCATCGTGAGCGATGTCGATGACAGCAAGGTCAAACGGCTGGTCGATGCGACCGGGGCAACCGCGGTTGCCCCTGAGGCAATATACGATCAGCAAGCCGATGTCTTTGCCCCCTGCGCACTTGGCGCCATCGTCAACGACAACACGATTCCCCGGTTCAAAGTCGAGATCATCGCGGGCGGTGCCAACAATCAGCTGGCCGAGGCACGGCACGGCGCCGAGCTGGAAGCACGGAACATCTCCTATGCCCCGGACTACGTGATCAACGGTGGCGGGTTGATCAATGTGTGGGGAGAGATCAATGGGTGGTCCTCGGAGCGATCGAAAAAGAAAGCTGCCGAGATCTACGACGCGATCCTGAAGATCTTTGCGATCGCGGAGCGGGAAGGTATCCCGTCCAACCAGGCAGCCGATCGCTTGGCGGAGGAGCGCGTCCTTGCCGTCCGGGCCATGTCGAAGATGTGGCTGCCCCGCGCGCGACGATAACATCGCCGTTGTCGTATATTGCCGTCCATGGGTGAGACGATTCCAATTGGTGCGGATCATGCCGGGTACGCCCTCAAGACGAGGCTCCTGGCCGAGCTCCGGACGTTGGGGTTCGAGCCGCTCGATCTGGGCGTCTACAACGCCGACGCGGCCGATTACCCGGAATTCGCTCATGCGGTCGCCAGCCGAGTAGAACGAGGAGAGGCCAAGCGGGGGGTCCTCCTCTGCGGCACCGGGCTCGGGATGTCCTACGCGGCCAACCGCCACCACGGGGTTCGCGCCGCGGTGACATGGAATGCGGACATTGCCAGGCTGGCTCGCCAGCACAATGATGCCAACGTCCTGATTCTGCCGGCGCGGTTCGTCAGCGAGGAGGAAGGGGTGGAGATCTTGCACGCATGGCTAACAACGCCGTTTGAAGGCGGCAGACACGAGCGCCGCGTGCGCGAGATCGATCAGGAGTGAGCTGAGCCATGACCCTTGACCACAGCGCCCCCTTGAGGGATGTCGATCCCGACATCGCCGATTTGATCGAGCGCGAGCTTCGGCGGGAGCAAGAAGGCCTGGAGCTGATCGCCAGCGAGAACTTCGCCAGCCGAGCCGTGCTCGAAGCCTCAGGCACTCTCCTCACCAATAAGTACGCTGAGGGGTACCCCTCGAAGCGCTACTACGGCGGCTGCGAGATCGTCGATCAGATCGAGCAGCTGGCCATCGATCGGGTGAAACGCCTCTTCGGCGCCGAACATGCGAATGTGCAACCCCATTCGGGCGCGCAGGCCAACTTTGCCGCCTTCATGGCCCTCATCGAGCCCGGCGAGTTGCTCCTGGCCATGTCGCTGCCTCACGGGGGGCACTTGTCCCACGGGCATCCCGTCAACCACAGCGGCAAGATCTGGCGCGCGGTCCATTATGGGGTGAACACGGCCACCGGTCGGATCGACTACGACCAGGTTCGAGATCTGGCCCGGCGCGAGCGGCCGCGGTTGATCGTCGCCGGGGGCAGCGCCTATTCGCGCATCATCGATTTCGAGGTGTTCCGGGACATCGCGGATGGAATAGAGGCGATCCTGTTGGTCGACATGGCCCACTTCTCCGGACTCGTGGCCGGCGGTGCTCACCCGTCTCCCATTCCCCATGCCGAAGTGGTCACCAGCACGACGCACAAGACACTGCGCGGCCCTCGGTCCGGCATCATTCTTTGCCGGAAGGAGTTTGCCAAGGCAATCGACCGATCGGTGTTCCCGGGGACACAGGGGGGCCCGATGCAGCACGTCATTGCCTCCAAGGCCGTGGCGTTTGCCGAGGCACTGACTCCCGACTTCCAGGCGTATGCCCGGGCCGTCGTGGCCAACGCCCAGAAACTCGCGGCCGAGCTGGCCGGCCGCGGCTACGTGATCGTGTCCGGCGGGACCGACACCCACCTCATGTTGGTCGACCTGCGCCCGAAGGGACTGACCGGAAAGGA
>DATHRW010000403.1:0-17779 GCA_035464955.1 Gemmatimonadales bacterium | reverse complement strand
CGGCGCTTACAGCGAGAGCACGCTCGCAATGCGCTCCTCCGCCGCGATGACGGCCACGAGCCGGACCTCACGCTGGGACCGCGGCGGAACCGGTGGGATGGATTGGTCATGGACTATTCGTGGCTCCTGCCGAGCGACGAGCCGTTCGCCGGGAGCCAGTATCGGATGGGCCTCGGAACGAATGCTTTCGGCGGATCACTGGCCCTGACGGCCGAAAGTGAAGGCCGCGCGGGCGAAGGTCGCGTTCGCGTCCGGGGCTCCTGGTCAGGAGTGTGGCAAGACGATCCCTGGCTCAAACAACTCCGTGTGGGGGACGGATTCGCGACCGGTCCGAGGTTTCGTGGGCTGCGCGGCGTATCGGTCACCAACTCTCCGTTCCTTCGTTCCTCTCTCCTGGGCAGCATCGTCTACGACGGCCGGCTCGATCCGGGGTGGCAGGTCGAGGCATACCAGCAGGGACGCCTCGTCGCGTTCGACTCTGTCGGAACAACGGGGATGTACGGGGTCGAGCTTCCGGTTCAGTACGGCGAGAACCCGGTCGATCTCGTTGCCTACGGTCCGTTTGGTGAGGAACGACATTTCAACCGCACCTACCGCATGAGCCGGAGTCTCCTGCCCAAGGGTCGGTGGGAGTATGGCGCCGCGGCAGGCGCATGCGCGGGCCTCGCGTGCGAGGGGACCCTGAACGCCGACATCCGCTACGGCGCGACCGAACGCCTCACCTTCCGGGCCGGGTTCGACCGCTTCTGGCGCGACACGCTCCCGGACCTCGATCATCCTTACCTTTCCGTTGCAGCAAGCCCGAGCAACGCATGGACACTGGAGGTGGAGGGGGCCCATCAGGCGTTCGGGCGAGGGATCCTCCGCTACGAGCCGTCGATCGATCTCCGAATCTCTGCTGAGGTCGTCGGGTTTGCCCACCACACGACCGCCCCGCTGCTCACGTCGTCGGCACAACGATCGACCATGATCCTCCAAGGATTCTACCGCCCGAACCGGGAGAACCGCGCCTGGTACTTCGAGGGCACCCTCAATCGGTCCCACACGGCGAGCGGCACCTTCACTCGCGCCACCCTGGGCGCATCCGCGCGAGCGCATGGGGTGCAGTTCCTTCCTTTCGTTCGCTGGGAGTGGGATCAGCCGAACGCGGGCCTCACAAATCTTCGAGGCTTCGCCGGCATGACTGCGTTCTTTGCCCCAACCTCGGCGTGGGCCCGGTCGCTCGGGAGATTCTGGGTTCGGACCAACCTCGAGGTCGAGACTTCGCTTCGCCCAATGCGGGCCGGCCTCTCGGTCACCCGGTCCCTCGGGTTGGGAAGCCGAATCGAAAGCGGAGTCCGGTGGCAGCGTGGCGGAATGGGAACGACATTCACTCTGGCCCTCACATCTGAGTTAGCCTCCATTCTCTCATCCACGGCCATCAGCGCACCCGTCGGGGGCAGGATCACGGGCTACCAGCTCGTGCGCGGATCGGCAGTCTGGAACCAAGCGGCAGACCGGATGGAGTTCTTTCCTAATCTGTCGGTCGACCGTAGCGGCGTTTCGGGGAGAGTGTTTCTCGACGAGAATGCCAACGGGTTACAGGACCCAGGAGAAGACGGCATTGCGAACGTGCGGGTGATCGTAGGGTCGAGCATTGCACGAACCGACTCGACCGGCCGCTTCGACCGATGGGACCTGGTGCCGTTCGAGCCCCTTGTCGTCCAGATTGATACGCTGAGCCTGCCCAATCCACTGTTCGTCGCTCGGTACGAGGCCGTGAGCATCGTACCGAGCCCAAATTCCTATCGGGTATTGGACCTACCGCTCATCGAATCGGCGGTCATCGAGGGACGCGTGATCCGCCGGATCGGCGACGCCACGGTCCCTGCCGGTTCCCTCATCCTCGTGCTCACCAACCTGAAGACCGGCGAGCGCCGGGAAATCACGACCTTCAGCGATGGTGAGTTCTATGCCTTGGGTGTGCGGCCAGGCGAGTACGAGATGAGCGTGAGCGAGGGTTTCCTGGACGTCTCCGCAGAGACCACGGAGCCGATTCGGCTCCGGGTCCAACCGACCCCCGGAGGGGCCAGCCTTCAAGGCATCGAGCTGATCATCCGACGCCGTGACTGAGCGGCTGGTGCTCACAGTCGCGCGACCGAGCCTCACTATGGAGTGGGAAGTGAGGTAGGCGTAAGGACGAGGCGGATGGGCGGTTGGAGGTGCAAGCCCCCCTGATGATCCGCTGAACCGCCGAGCCTCTTTCCGCCAGCTGATAGCGGGGGGTGGGGAGAGTAGGCCTCAAGCCAGCATGGCCCGCTGCTCGCGCTGGAGGGCCCGGAGCTTCCAGGTTTCCGCCACCACCCCGCCGAGCAGGAACACCAGCGCGGTATACCAGACCCAGAGCACGAACAGGATGATGGCGCCCACGTTGTACCCGACCGACAGCCGCTCGGGTCCCGCGGCCCCGTTCTGCATGTACCACCCGAACCCCTGCTTGGCCAGCTCGAACGCCACCGCGGCAAAGGCGGCGGCCACCAGCGCCGGCCGCCACCCCAATGGCCGACTGGACGCAAACTTGTACAGCACGAAGAAGAGGGAGAGCGAGAAGCCGTAGGCCAGGAGCAGCGCGAGCAGGCGACCCGCGGTGGTCACGAAGAAGTGGAAATCGGGCACCGCCTGCTGGCTTCGCAATTCGAGGACCCGAAGCCAGGCGCTGAAGGCGGTGTTGGCGACGAAGAGGCCCAGGGTCACGAACACCATGACGACGTCGCGGGCCTTGCCCAGCAGATAGCTCTGGATGATGCCGCCGCGGAAGGTGCGCCGGCCGGACACGTCGAAGATGTGGTTGAGCGCCGTACGCATGCCGGCAAACAGGCGGCTGCTGAACCAAATGAACAACGGAATGGCGTAGAGCGAAATCTGCCCGCGATAGGCGGTGATGAGCCGGAGCCGCTCGACGAAGACCTCGAACGGGTCGGTGCCCTGCACCGCCTGATGGGGCGGCATGAACGGCTCGACCAGCTGATCCAGCGTCGGGGCCGGGCCGCCGGTCAGCACCTGGATCATCATGGGCAGGATGATCAGGAGAAGGAGGATGAACGGTGCGGCGGTGAGCAGCGCGTCGAAGCTCAACGCGCTGGAGAGAAAGAAGACGTTGTTTTCGTCGGCCGCCTGGAGGGTCCGGCGCAGGAAGCCGCGGACAGTGCGGTGCCAGCCCCCCAGACGAAGTTCGGTCAGGTCACTGGCTCCACTTCCTCAGCCGACTCGGCCTCGGGCTGACCGCGGCGCCGAGCCCGCGCGTCCTTGAGCCGCCGCTCGAGCTCGTCCCGTGCCGTCGACCCGGCACCCTTGACCGCGTCGGTCAGCTCGCCGGCCTGGATCTTCAGGTCTTCGACCCCGTCTTCCACAAATTCCTTGACCCGGGAACTGCCGTCGGCCAGGCGATCCTCGAACTCATCGTATTTCTCTTCGGCCAAGGCGCGGAACCGGCGAGCCTTGCTGCGAATCTGCCGGCGGGTCTCCGTGCCACTGCTGGGTGCGAAGAGCAGCGCCAGGCCGGCACCGATAGCAGCGCCCCAGAACAAGTACTTGAGCGGCGCTTCCTGTTCGCGAACGACGTACACCACGTCGTCGTAGTCGTCTTGATTCTTCATCCCTACTCTCCCGCGTCTGGATCGTCGACCGCCACGGCCAGAACTGGCTTCAGCGCCGCATGGTGCTGCACCGGCGCATGGATGTGGCGATCGACGAGCGTGGCTGTGCCGTTGACGTTCAATTGGTCGAACAGAAAGCTAAACGTTTTCTCCAAATCTGCAGCGATCGCCTGGCGGATATCGGCCGGAAGTGACCAGAACTCCCGCTTGAACGGCCCGATCGCCTTCTTCCGGGTCTTGTAATAGAACTGCGCATCGGAGTCTTCCGGCTTCCGTTCGCCCGCAGTGTTCTCGTCGAGCCACTCGTGGATCCGTTTGCTCAGGTCCGCCGGCAGCTTGGGATGGTCGAAGATGATGTTCTGGAAATTGGTGGCGAGATGGATCTCGCAGGTCTCGACCCGGGGAAAGTTGCCGAACGCGGTACTCGGCAGCGTGCTGGCGCCATGCTGCACCGCCCCCGCGAGGCCATACTCCGTCCGGGCCACCTCGGACAGCGCCTCGAGCGCCGTGATGTCGAGCTTGACGTCGGCAATGGACCCGTCGGCCAGCACGACCCCGCCATGGCTGGTTCCGGTCTGGACGGAGATCTTGCTGATCCCCTCGATCCCGTCCCCCAGGGCGCGGTTGTAGCCCTGCATGAAGGCGTGGAGTTCCTCAACCGTGCTGTTCTTCTGCCCCACTTCACCGATCTCGGCTCCGACCGACACGGTGACGCCGTCGGGCTCGTGCTCGCGGATGAAGCGGGTGATCTCGACCGCGCGCTCGAAATTGGCGCGTTGCTGCTCTTCCAGGGTCGGCTTCGACAGGTCGACCAGGGTCGAGGTGTCGACGTCGATGTTGTAGAAGCCCGCGGCGACCTCCTCGGCAATCAGGTTCTTGACCTCACCGACCTCGCCCTCCGGATCCTGGGCGTACTTCTTGGCGTTGACCTGGCAATGATCGCCCTGGATGAAGAGCGGCGAGGTGTACCCCTCCCGAAGGGCCGCCCCGATCAACACCGCCACGTACTCGGACGGCCGCTGGGCGGTGTAGCTGATTTCCGATCGCGCGATCTCGAGAATGCTGGCGCCGGCTTGACCGCGGCGGGCGGCGCGGAAGATGGCCCGAGCCACATCGTAGGTCATGGCCCGGACATTGATGGCCGGCACCGTGAAACCGCTGCACTCCCCGCGGCCGCGGGCCATGTACAGCTCATTGATCGAGGCCGGGCGGGCGCCGGTCGACTGGCCCAGCTCCCAGAGCAGCCACCGCGCAGCCTCACGCTCCGATTCGGAGCCGAACACCGCTTGCCAGACCACGCGATCCGTGGCCTCGGACTGTAGCTTGGACGCATCGCGCAGCCGCACACCACCGGGAACGAGCGAGACTGCACCAGCGTACAGGTCAACGAGTTGCTGCGTTGGATCGGTCATGTCGCCACTTACCTTGGAAGAATCCTCAACCCATTCGTGCAAAATTTAGACCGGCGACGGACCCCGGTCAAACGAGCTAAACCTCATCCCCTGGAAGAATTGCGTCATCCTCGACCGCGTCGTATCCGGCGCGGCCCAGGGCCCCGAATGTGAGCCGCTTGCCCAACTCCACGCCGGGTTGATCGAACGGATTGACGCCGTACCAGATCCCGGCGTATCCGGTCGCCAGCTGAAAGAACATGAGCAGCTCGCCCATGATACTCGGCGAGAGCTCGGGCACCCGGATCGTGAGACTCATCCGCCCGGCCTGTGCCAGCGCCCCCGCCGTGGCCCGAGCCTCCACCGCGAGGAGCTCGCCCAGCGTGTGTCCGCCCAGATAGGCCAACTCGGGCGGGAGGCCGGGCGAGTCCGGGATGGGAAGGTCGGATCGAGGCCGATCGACCACGATGAAGGTTATCGCCTTGTCGAACGGACCTTCCATGAAGAGTTGAACCTGACTGTGCTGGTCGGTGGCACCCACCGCACCAAGCGGCGTCGGACCGGCCCACACATCCTGACCACCGCGATTGAGCCGTTTGCCCAGACTTTCCGCCCAGAGCTGCCTGAACCATTCGGCAAACCAGCGCAGCCGGTCGGAATACGGCATGAGGACGTGAATACGCGCGCCCAGGTCGTGATCGGCCGCCCAGAAGAGCGCCGCGTACAACGCGGCCGGGTTGGCCTCGAGTTGGTCCGACTCGGCCCGCTCCACCGCCCGGCGCGCGCCCTCGATCAATTGCGACGGGTCGATACCAACCAGTGCGGCGGGCAAGAGCCCGACCGGCGACAGCACGCTGAAGCGGCCGCCCACGTTGGCCGGAACGGCCAAGGCCGGGATCCCTTCGTCCGTGGCAATGCGCCGGAGCGCACCCGAGTCGGCGTCAGTGGTGAAGACGAGGTGGCGATACGCAGCGTCGTCCAAAGCATCCTCGAGCCACCGTCTGACTACCAGATACTGGGCCAGCGTCTCGGCCGTTCCGCCCGACTTGGAGACCACGTTCACCAACACGCGCCGGGGGTCGATGCGCGCAAGCGTGGTCGCGACCGTATCCGGATCGATATTGTCCAGCACGGTCAGTTTCGGATAGAACTCACGCGCCTCATCGTCGAGCTCGTTCCATCCGGCCGGCTTGAGCGCCTCGAGCAGCGCCCGAGCGCCGAGGGCCGAGCCTCCGATCCCGAGCACCACCACGTGATCGAACGCCTGGCCGAGGCCCTCGGCGAACTCGGTGATCTGGGAGACGGTCGAGCCCTGGTCGACCAAGTCATAGAACCCGTACTCTCCATTCCCTCGGCGGTCGCGGAGTTCCGACTGCACCACAGGGAATCGTGCGGCCAATTCGCTAAGCCGCGGTCGCGGCAACCCGTGGCGGCCGTCCAGGCGATCCGCGAACATCCGCCCGTATGAGATGCGCATCAGCTGACCTCCACCGTCAGTCCGTCGTACGCCGGTGAGATGCCGGGCGGCAACGCCGCTTCGAGCTCGGCGTGCCCGGTCTCGTGGGTGAGATGTGTCAGATAGGTGTGGGCGGCGCCGAGGTCCTGCGCGGTGCTGACGGCTTCGGAGATGCTCATGTGGGTCGGATGGGAGCGCCACCACAGTGCGTTCAACACCAAGACGTCGAGCCCCTGCAGCGCGGCCCGCTCACCGGCTGGCACCGTCTTCACGTCGGTCACATAGGCCACGCGACCGATCCGGTACCCGAAGACGCGCATGTTCCCGTGGGCGAACACCAGCGGAAGAATCGATTCACCCGCCACCTCAAACGCCTGGCCGGGCTCGACGGCCTCGGGAATCAGCCGGGGCTTGCTCGTGCCCGGGTGCGCCTCCACCGAATCGTCGAAGATGTAGCGGAACCCCTGGCGCAGGCGATCGAGCGTCTCCGCCGGTCCGAAGATCGGCATCGGCTTCCGGTCGCGGACAGTGAACAACCGAAGATCATCGATCCCGCTCACGTGATCGGCATGCTCATGGGTGTAGCAGACCGCGTCGATATGGTTCAGTCCGGCAGCGAGGAGTTCGAGCCGTAGTTCCGGCGGGGTATCGAACAGGATGGTGGCCCGCGGCGTCTGGATCACCGCCGAGGCCCGCATGCGCTTGTCACGCGGATCGACCGAGCAGCACACCGGGCACTGGCACCCGATCTGTGGCACGCCGAAGGACGTGCCGGTACCGAGGAACGTGAGCTTCATCCCCACCCTACACCGACTCGATCTTGAGGAGATTGGTGGTGCCCGGCATGTCGAACGGGACCCCGGCTGTCACCACCACCTGATCACCCTCGCGCGCGAGTCCGCGAGCGAGAATGCGCTCGCGCGCCACGGGAAGCAAGGTGTCGTAGGTCGGGTAGTGATCGACCAGCACCGGGACCACGCCCCAGACCACGGCGAGTTGACGGTAGGTCGAAGGCTCGGGTGTGACCGCGACGATCGGGACCTTGGGCCGGTACTGGGCCACCGTCCGGGCCGTGAAACCGCTGCTGGTGAAGCACACGATGAGCGGGACACCGAGCAACTCGGCGGCGGCGACCACGGCGACCGCGATCGCATCTTCAGCCGACGTCCGGGCCGCGACCGCCGGACCCTGGGCCCGGTCCTCTCCACTGCCCCGGCGGCCGATCGCCAGGTCGAAGGCAGGACTCCGACCCTGTCGGTTGCTCTCGACCTCGCGGGCAATCCGGTCCATGGCCTCGACGGCCAGCGCCGGATACTCACCGACGGCGGTTTCGGCGGAGAGCATGACGGCGTCAGTGCCATCGAGGATGGCATTGGCCACATCCGATGCCTCGGCTCTGGTTGGTCGTGGGGCGTGCACCATCGACTCCAGCATCTGGGTGGCGGTGATCACCGGCTTGCCCTGGAGATTGGCGGCTCGTATCAGGCGCTTCTGGACCATGGGGACCTCTTCGTAGGCCAGCTCGACACCGAGATCCCCACGGGCGACCATCACTACATCGGACACTTCCACGATTTCGTACATGTGTTCCAGTGCGGTGTCTTTCTCGATCTTCGCTACCAGTTTGACGGTGCTCGGCACCACACTCCTGATCTCCTCCACCTCGTGCGGCCGCCGCACGAAGGAAATGCCGATGTAGTCGACCCCGGCAGCCACCGCGCGGGTGATCTCTTCCCGGTCGGAGTCCGTGACCGCAGGCGTGCTCACCTCGGTCCCAGGAAGGTTCATTCCCTTGTTCGAGGACAACTCCCCACCGTGACGGACCTTGGCCTCGACCTTGTTGCCGACGATTCGGGTCACCTCGACCGCGAGCAGACCGTCGTTCAGGAGGATCCGGGTCCCGGGTCTGACATCCTCTGCCAGCTCGCGGTAGGTGGTAGGGATCTCGCCCTGGGCCACCTCGCCCTCGAACCCGAACACCACCGTGCTGCCGGGCACGAGCTGGATCGGCTCGGGCAGGCTCCCCACCCGGATCCTGGGCCCGTGAAGGTCCACCAGGATAGCCCCGGCTTCCTTTCGGCCGGCAATGATGCGCTGGGCGTCGGCTATGAGTCGCTGGCGGGATTCCGGGGTGCCGTGGGAGGCGTTGACCCGAAAAACGTCGGCGCCACGCTCCAACAACTGGGTGATCGCCTCCGGCGTGGAGGTTGCCGGGCCCAGGGTGGCAACGATCTTGGTGCGCCGAACATTGGTACGGTTGGGCAATGAGCCATCCTCACGCGTGAAGGAAGTGAAACGGAGCTACCCAGAGGTCAGGGCGGGATCTTCAACTTTTCCACATTCCATTCGTCTCCGCCGGAGGCCGGATTCTCGGGCTCGGAATCGGCCGCCAACATGATGTGGAAAACCACTTTTCTCCACAGTGACCGATCTGGAAAACCAGAAAAACATGGGCTGAGCCGCTGAGGAACAGGCCCTACGGTCCTATCTTGTTTTCCACTCGAAGTGAGTTCTCTAACATCTTATTCCACAAAGCATTGAGGAATCGGTCTGATGTTGAAAACTCGGTGACGCCACTGTCGCGTTGGCATGCACCATCGGGCCGCTGGGTCCACATCGCTATTGGCGCTCGAAGACCAGTGTTGCTCCACCTCCCCAGAAGGCAGGACCCAACATCCTGATCGGTGAGGACTTGAGTGCTTTGGCCAGGTTGCCCTTGCCCTCAACCCGGAGTCCGCCAACCATCGGCTGGCGCCACACCGGCTCTCTTGAGAGCCGGGCCAGCCACGTCGTTCCGCGGTTCCCTTTGAGCCACCACACCTCGTGTCTGGGTTCCACTGCCCTGGTCGAGTCTCCCCCGAGATGGCCAATCCAGGTGACCCTGGTCTTTCCAATCTTGAGCCCGTGCAAGTCCTCGCCACTCTCGGGGTCTTCCCCCACCACCTCGTCGATCTCCCGAAGGCGAAGCAGACTCCCCTCGGCTGCTCGTTTGATCCGGTCGTTGCCCGTCAGGAACTCCGACACGACCCACAGGCTATCGGTCCCGTTGTCCTCAGGGGTTCCGGCGATGGCCCACAGCCCAACCATTTGCCGAGAGCCGGACCCACTTTGGCCAAAGCGACGACCATCCACTTCGACGACCGCGGCGCCATAGGTACAGAGGGCCGAGGGAATCCAGTTGCGGTAGACAGGCTCCGCGTCGATCATGCTCCGAAGTGCCGGATGGAGTTGCGCAAACCGAGCCGCAGCTACGGGCTCAAATCCTTTGGGAAGCCGTTTGTCTGCCGGGGCGGGTTCGATGAGAAAGTCGACGCAGAAACTGGGCTCCAGACCCTCGAGACGCCATTCCGGACCGGAAGGGCCGTCGGCTCCTTGTGCACTCAGATTCCCCGCGTTGAACGCCACGCCCGAAACCACACCAACCAGCCCGAGGGCGGCCGCCCCTAGCCCGACTTGCCAACGCATCATGAACCCCCAATCGCCCGCGCCAGCGCCTCGTCGAGCCGCTGGCCTGGCCCGTATCCCGTGTAGACGATGGTCCCCCGTCGATCGACGATCACCACGAAGGCGGTCGCCAGGACTCCGTAGGCCCGCTGGCTCACGCCTTCCGTGTCATACAAGACCTGATACGGGGGATCGTGCTTGGCCACGTACTCCCGGACTCTCGCCGGGGTTTCGCCGACGGTCACGTTGATGCCGAAGAACTTTATCCGATCGCCATATGCCCGAGCTGCGTCCCGCACCTTCGGCAACAGCGCCTGGCACTGCTCGCACCAGGTGGCCCAGAACAGGAGGAATACGGGCTCACGCCCCACATAATCGCCCAAGTTGACCGGGCGTCCACCGAGATCGTTGATGCTCACGACGGGTGCCGGCATGCCAACCCCGACCTCGGTCATGTCTTGCGCGCGGGCCACGCCGGCGAGGGGAAGTGCAGCGGCCACCAGGATAAGGAGCCGATTCCGAGAGGAGCCGGTCATGAGTACCGGGACCATGCTACCCGCGGGCGTCAGCCCGTTCGCGCGGCCGGGCCACAGAAGCCGGCTCGGCAGCGGTAGCGTACCGAGTCGCCACGTAGTCATCGAGAATCGCCAGAAACTCGGGAACGATGTTGTCTCCCTTGAGCGTGACCGTGAGCGCACCGTCCACGTAAACCGGCGCCTTGGGGTCCTCGAATGTTCCCGGGAGCGAAATCCCGATATCGGCATGCTTCGATTCTCCCGGGCCGTTCACCACGCATCCCATCACGGCAACCGTCATCGCTTCAACGCCCGGTCGCTCGCTCCGCCACACCGGCATCTTGCGACGCAGGTACTCTTGAATGTCCTGGGCCATCTTCTGGAAGAACGTGCTGGTCGTTCGGCCGCACCCCGGACAGGCAGTGACCTGTGGCATGAAGCTTCTGAGCCCCAGTGACTGCAGGATCTGCTGGCCCACTCGCACTTCTTCGGTCCGATCGCCGCCCGGCGCGGGAGTCAGCGAGATCCGGATCGTATCGCCGATGCCCTCTTGGAGCAGCACCGCTAGCGCGGCCGTGCTGGCCACGATACCCTTGGCGCCCAGCCCTGCCTCCGTCAAGCCGAGATGGAGCGGATAGTCGCATTGTCCCGCCAGAATGCGATAGACGCTGATGAGGTCCTGGACGCCGGATACTTTGGCGCTCAAGATGATCCGATCGTGCGGCAGGCCAAGCGCCTCGGCGAATTCGGCCGACCTGAGTGCGCTCAAGCTCATCGCGTCCATGGTGACGGCCCGGGCATCGCGCGGCTCTGGCCGACGGGCGTTCTCGTCCATGAGCTCGGTCAGGAGCTCCTGATTGAGCGATCCCCAGTTCACTCCAATTCGGATCGGCTTGTCATGGGCGAGCGCCGTCTCGATGATGGTCCGGAAATTCTCATCACGACGTTTACCCCCGACATTGCCCGGATTGATCCGGTACTTCGCGAGCGCCCGGGCGCAGTCCGGATACTTGGTCAGCAGGAGGTGCCCGTTGTAGTGGAAGTCGCCGATGATGGGAACCGAAACCCCCTGCTGGGCCAGTGCGTCCACGATTGCCGGCACCGCCTGGGCGGCCGCATCGGTGTTCACCGTCACGCGCACCAGCTCGCTGCCGGCTTCGGCCAAGGCTGCCACCTGGGCCGCGGTGGCCTCCACGTCGGCGGTATCGGTGTTGGTCATCGACTGGACAACCACCGGGTGGTCGGACCCGATGGGCACGTCCCCGACCCTGGTGGTCACCGTCTGACGCCGTGTGATGGCTGGCATGGCGGGAAATATACCCCGGCCACGAGAAAAATCGGTGTCCGGTTTTCGGTAGCGCGAGCGAGGCTGGGACTCTAGCTTGACGCCATGACAGCGCTTCCCTCGTCCCAGACCTTATACCGCGCGGTGGCCGAGCGGGACGGCTCCTTTGAGGGGTTGTTCGTGGTTGCCGTGCGAACGACCGGCATCTTTTGCCGTCCCACCTGCTCGGCGCGCACCCCGCTCCGGGTCAATGTGGAGTATTTCCGGCATGCAGAGGACGCGCAGGCCGCAGGGTATCGCCCGTGCAAACGCTGCCGGCCAACGGACGTATCGGGTGAACATCCCGCGTGGGTCACCGGGCTGCTCGAACGGCTCGAACGGACCCCGGCCGAGCGGATCACCGATCGCGATTTGCGGGCGATGGGCATCGATCCAGTCAAGACGCGCCGCTACTTTCGGCACCATTTTGCCATGACCTTCCACGCGTATCAGCGGTCGCGCCGGCTGGGCATGGCGCTCGACTCCATCAACAAGGGTGGCGATCTCATGCACGTCGCGTTCAACTCGGGGTTTGAATCCAACAGCGGATTCCGTGAAGCGTTCCGCCAGCTGTTCGGCCAACCGCCTGGCCGGGCCCGGGGCGCGCGCCATATCTCCGCCTCCCTGGTGACGACGCCCATTGGTCCGTTCATCGCGGCAGCAACGCCGGAAGCCGTGTGCATGCTGGAATTCGGCGATCGGCCCGCGCTCAAGACCCAGGCGGCGACGCTCACGCGCTGGTTCGACCTGCCGGTCGTTCCCGGGACGAACGACCCGCTCGAGCGGCTCCGTCAGGAGTTGGACGAGTACTTCGCCGGGCGGCGAACACGGTTCACCGTTCCCATCGCGATTGCGGGCACCCCGTTCCAGCAAGCGGTGTGGGAGCGTCTCCTCGCCATTCCCTTTGGCGAGACCACGACCTACGCCGCGGTTGCGGCGGATATCGGGCGTCCGGGAGCTCAGCGTGCCGTCGGCAAGGCCAACGGCGACAACCGGCTGGCCGTCGTCATACCCTGCCACCGGGTGATCAACAGCCAAGGGAAGCTGCACGGCTACGGCGGGGGTCTCTGGCGGAAGCGGTTCCTGCTCGAGCACGAGCTCAGCGTACGCCAGAAGCGGGAATCGAACGGCTCAGGCGATTGAGAACTCCGCCCGGTCGATCGCGGCGAGGTCGTCCGGGTGGAGCGCGAGCGTCGAGGCGACCAGGCTGTCGAGCGCATGCGCCACCGTCCGTCCCCCTGGAATCACGATGACCGTACTGCCCTGAGCCAAAACCCAGGCCAACGTGACCACGTGTGCGGAAACACCGTGGCGCGCCGCGATAGGTGTCAGCACGGCGTGGCTCGGCAGCTTCTTGTTGAGGCGTCCGCCGCCGACCGGGCTGTAGGCCAGGAACCCGATGCCGTTCCTCTCGCAATGCTCCACCACCCCGTCACGCAACGCCTCACGAAAGAATGGATTCAGCCGGTTCTGAACGGTCTGGATCGGGACGATGCCCCGCGCCTGTTCGATCTCGGCGACCGACACATTCGACAGCCCCACCCACCGGATCTTCCCTTCCCGACGGAGCTCGGCGATAGCCTCGACGCTTTCCGTAAACGGCACGTCGGGATCCGGGGCATGCAACTGGTAGAGATCGATCCGGTCGACGCCCAGGGCCTGGAGTGACTGGTCGCATGCCCGGCGCAGGTGCTTGGGCCGGCCGTTTCGCTCCCAGCGGCCCCCGGGCCTGGTGAGACCGCCCTTGGTGGCGACGACGACCGACTCAGCCGGACCCGGCCACGAGTCGATGGCTTTCGCGATGAGCCGCTCGTTGTGCCCGATGTCCTTGTGGCTCGTGCAGTACACGTCGGCGGTGTCGATCAGGGTCACACCCGCGTCGAGCACGGCCCGAATCACCGACAGGGAGGTAGGCTCCTCCGGGCGGCCCTCCGTCGAGAGCGGCATCCCGCCGAATGCCACCGATGTGACGTCCGGAGCGTCAGGCCCCAGGGAGCGAAGCTCCAGTGGAATCCGTTGAGTCTTCATTGAGCCTCGTGGTGGTCACGCTGGGCGATTGCGACGGGGGACGCGACGCGGCAAAACTCCCCCATCAGAGCAAGGAGAACGTTGACTCGCTCCTCCGGGCGTGGCAAGGTCATTCCTGTTACAGCTTGAAACTAATACGGCATGGGTGGCGTAGGCCCATCCAACCCCTAGCCCGAGGACTCGAATGAATACGAGGTCGTTCATCCTGACCGCGGTCGCCTTTTGTCTGGCGGCCATCCCCACTTCCGCGGCGGCTCAGGCGGACAGCGCACCCGACTCGCTGGCGCTGGCCCGGCAATGGACCACGTGGTTCTACGCCGGCGACGTGGATAGTCTCGTGGCCTCCTATGGCGGCGATGACGACCCCGCGGAGCGGCGCGCCAGATATGCGGAGATTTCTCTGATGGTGGCCGAGCGCGCCGGGTTCGAAATGGAAGTGATCGAGGAGAGTTGGAAGAAGCGGAACGGACAGACGCAGTACTGGCGGACGGCAAAGTTCAGCGGGATGGACGAGCCGTTCTTAATCCGCTGGATCTATTCCGAAGGCAAGCATCTTGGCGTGGGCCTGGGTCCGGCCAGCCAGGCGCCGCCGGTGGACGAGGACTGAGGGAGTGGGGAGCAGGGAGTGGGGAGTGGTACCTGCCCACCCTACTCCCCACTCCCTACTCCCGCCGTTTGAAAACCACCAAAAACACTTCCTTGCCGCTGGTCATGGCCGAGACGATCTCGCCGTCGATGATGCGGTCGAATTCCCAGCCGTCCATGGCATGTTGGTTCAAGAGGTCTTCGAGGTCGACCGGTTTGAACCGGCCGCCGAGCATGCTCTTGTGCTTCTGCTCGACCACTTTGTAGCTGTACATCACCCGGTGTCCTGCCGCTCGCTTCGGTCGATCCGTCCAATCAGGGCTTTCACCCGCCGTTCGATCTCGTCGCGCACGGTGTTGAATGCGTCGGGCTCGAGGTCTTTGGGATCGGGAATCGGCCAGTCCTCGCGATGCCTCGCCGGGATCCAGCCGCACTCGTCGCCGCACCCCATGGTGATGGCGTAGGCAAACTCGCCAGGCGGAAGGTCCTGGGCACTGGTCGAGCGGTGCGTCGAGAGGTCGTATCCGACCTCTCGCATTGCCGCGATGGCGCGCGGATTGACGCGGCCCGATGGCCGGGAGCCGGCGCTATAGGGCTCGATGATCCCCGCCCCATGCATCCGCGCAAAGGCTTCGGCCATCTGGCTCCGATTGGAATTCTCGATGCAGATGAAGGCGACTCGTGTCACCGATCCCCTCGTGCGAGCTTCATTCTTCGGGCGCGTCCGACGCAGGGAGGCGGGTCAGCTTCAGGTCCTTGCCCAGGCGATGTTTGCTCAGGAGCACGATCTGCCCGGTGTGCATGCCGAAGTGTTCCACCACATGATAGATGGCCGAGCCCACGGTCATGTCGAACCCCTGAATCCGCCGGGGCTCGACCAGCCTCGACGGGTCGAGTCCGGCCAGGACCGCATCCGCCTCCCGTACCGTGGCCGACAGCCGCTCGAGCAACCGCTCGACGGCTATCGGAGCCCGCTGCGCAAACTCCTGGTCGCGGTCGCGCAGGTCGGGGGCCCCGCCGATGCCGCTGATGATCCACTGGCGCACGTTCCCCGCCAAATGGAGGACCAGATTCCCGACGCTGTTCGAGGCCTCGTTGGGCCGCCACCACACGTCTTCTTCCGACAGCTCGTCGAGGCAGCGTTCGATCTTCGGGAAGAAGTCTTCACTCAGGTAATAGCGCGAGCGGGCAATAAACGTATGAGCGAAATCGGTCATGGATCCTGACTCCGTTGGTCGACCCGGATCACCTGTTCACCCCACGCCGAGTGGTGCGGGCCTGGCTACCTGAGGCCGGCCCGGCAGCTCGGCCAGTGGGTGCCTGTTCAGACGTCCTTGAATCCTATCGTATTGTGCGCCCCGTCACAAAACGGCTTGTTGGCGGAATGGCCGCAGCGGCAGAGGGCACACTTTTCGAGCCCGATCTCACCCTCGACCCCATGCGGTACCACGTGATGGGGCCCCCGCAGGATCAGCGGGCCATTGGGGCTGACGGTCACGGTGAGCGGGGCGTGTTCCACGGCCTCGGCAGGCCTGGGCGTGCGACCGAGCTCTCCCGCGTCGTGGAATCCGGCCGCACCATGGGACCCATCGCAGAGCGGCTTCTCTTTCGAGGCGCCACAGCGGCAGAGCGCAACACGGGTGTCCTCGAGAATGAGACTCCCGTCCGCCCGCACGATCTGAATCTGACCGCGGGCGTACAGCGGCCCGTCCGGCGCCAGCGAGATGGTGTTCCGGGCATCGGGCCACTCGTCTTGGCCTCCATCCAACCGCTCGAAGTGGAGCGCGCCGGTCGGGCAATGCGACACGGTCTCCGACACCTCGGCCGGCGATGCGTGCTCGGGCTGGATCCACGGCTGCTTGTCCGGGTCGAACACCGTGCCGAGCCGCCTGACGCATTCGGCCGCGTAAATGCAGCGCCGTCGGTCGTAGGTGACCTTGAGGTGTTCAGTTGTGTAGTCCCGGATCTTTCGGCTCATACGTCATCCTGGCGAAAGGCGACACAGCATGTTGTCGCGTCGCGAACGGTCGGGCAAGCGCATCGGCTCCTTACTCGCCTCCCCCAACGTGGGGGACGCGTTGGAACAGCCGGCGTACCCACTCGAGGTCGTGGGCGCTGAGATCCAGGGTCAGTCGGGCGGCCGCGTCGACCTGCGCCGGATTCCTGAGACCGACCAGTGCACACGCCGTCGGGGCATCGCTGAGAATCGATGCGATGACCGCGCTTTCCACCGGTTCCTGGATGGTGCCGAAGCGCTGTTCCACCGCCGCCTTGGTGGCGAGCAGCGCCTCGATCACGCCCGCGTCATTAAATCCATCCACCCGGTTCCGGACGTCCCCCACTTCGAACGTCGTCGGCGACCGGTACTTCCCCAGCAAGAGCCCGAGCTTGAGGGGGGAAAAGAAGGCGACTCCCGCGTCGTGCGTATCCACCCAGGCGGCGAGTCCGGAGGTGTGATAACTGTCGTCCACCACGTTCCGGTAGATCTGGACGGCGTCCGGATCCACCCGGTCGGCCAGCCGGGCCACCTTGGCGTTGTCCCGGTCGGAGAGGCCGATGAAGCGGATCTTCCCCTCGTCACGGAACCGCCGGACGAGATCGATGGCGTCGTCGAGGTACCGGTCGCCCGGCCCGAAGTCACAGTGATGCAGGTAATAGAGATCGATCACGTCCACCCGGAGATTCCGGAGCGAGCGCTCGAACTGGGCCCGAATCTGGGCGGGGTGATAGAAGTGCCCGTACGGTCCAGGGTCCCACCCCACTTTCGAGGCCAGGAAAATGTCCGACCGCGGCACCGCGCCCCATACCGCTCCAATGATCGCTTCGGACTGTCCGTCGCCGTAGACGTCGGCCGTGTCCCAATGGATGAGTCCCGTCTCGTGAGCCCGTATCAGGGCCTGGCGGGCCAGGGTGCCGTCGTGGCCGCCCCACCCGACCGGGACTCCATCGCGCGTGAGCGGGCCGCCGTGCGGCCAGGTGCCGACGCCGATAGCGGGAAGGTCGTCGCCGGTTCGGCCGAATCGGATGGTCTTCATCGACGTTCCTCGCAGGGAAGGGATCGATCGCTATGACCGGACGGTCCAGTGAATACCCAGGCCGAGTGCCGCGACGGCAATGATCTGGCCAGCCACGATTGCCGCGCGCGGGGCCCGAAGCGGCGCCAGGAACGCCAGGGCGATCATCGCCACCAGCGCCACGATGAGGCTCACCAGCCGGCGCCCGGCTTGCCGGTGCCGCCGGACAACATCCGGCGGCGCGGCGGCGCCAAGCCGGGCGAGGGCGTCCCGTTCACGGTTCCAACGCAGGTAGCCCCGACGCACCACCTCCACGCTGAGCCCTGCGAACACCACGAACAGCACGGCGAGAAGGCTGGGGTTCAATGCTCAGTCCCTTGACTCGCT
>DATHRW010000402.1:0-12913 GCA_035464955.1 Gemmatimonadales bacterium | reverse complement strand
GCTGGTCCGCATGTGTGGCAGCATGCTCGTCGTCCTGGGTCTCGCGGCGTGGCTGGCTCGGCTTGGCTGGTTCGATCCACCGTACTGGGTGCTGGTCGGATGGGCCGTCGCCGTCGTGGCCGTGCTTGGTGCGGTGGTGCGCGGCTGGCGCCACCGTGGCCGGCTGACGCTCGACGCGATTGCCCGAGTGCTCGAGAAAGACGGGGTGTCGCGTCGAGGGGCACTCACGGGCCTCCTGGTACCTCCGGTCGATGGAACCAGTAGCGACCTGTACCGACTGGCCGATCGCAGTCGTGCCAGCGAGCTCGCCGAGAGTGGGCGACGCGAAGTCGCCCCGATGGCGCAGGCGGCCCGAGGCAGAGCCGCCGCCGCCGGCGCCCTATTCCTCTTCGGTGTGCTGCTGGTTGCCTCCGCCGGCCCGGTTCGCGGAGCGGCCGCGCAACTCTGGCGCCCGAAGGCGGCCTGGGATCGGACGACGGCCCCGGTGACGCTCCAGGCATCGGACACGATCGTGGACCGTGGTCACTCGGTCGACCTCGAGCTTGCGGCCGTGGGACGCCGGAGCGCGGCCCTGTGGACTCGGTCGCCGGGCGAGGCGTGGCGGAGCGAATCGGTGGCCTTGGATGAAGCAGGGAACGCCACTCGGACCACGGAGCCCTTGGCGAGCGATCTCCACGCGCGTCTCGTGAGCGGCACGCGAAGTTCGGAGACGATCACGGTCCGCGTCAGGTTGCCCGCGTTCCTCGGCGCGCTGGCCGTGGTGGCCCGGTATCCGCCCTACCTAGGCTTGGCTGATGAGCCGCTCCCCACGGGAGGCGACACCCTGCTTCTGCCGGCCGGAACCGTGTTGGCGACGTCGGGGGAGGCGACGACCATGCTAGCGGAGGCGAACTGGCTTGGCGCCGCGACCTCGCATCCGTTGACCGTGACGGCGTCGACTTTCCAGGGGCAATTCGTACCGCGGAACTCCGGGGTGTACCGTCTCGCGATCCGCACCGCGGACGGTGGTAGCCTGGGTGGTGACATCCCTCGGCTGCCGATTCGCGTGGTGAGCGATAGTGCGCCGTCGGTCGAGGTGCCCGTGCCCGGCAGAGACACCCTGCTGCCGAGCACGTTGCGCATTCCGATCGTGGTCGATGCCCGTGACGACCACGGGCTTCGGGAGATCCGGCTCACCAGCCGGCGGATTTCCCGACTGGGAGTGGTGAATGAGCCCCGCCTCGAGCGCATACCCCTGCCCGAAGGGCAACCCGACCGTGCAATCCTGTCCTACGATTTCAACCTGAGCGCCCGGAGTCTTTTGCCCGGCGATTCGGTACGGTACCTGGTCGAGGTCGTAGACAATGCGCCGCGCCCCAACATCGGTCGGTCGCGGGAGTATCGCCTTCGGCTTCCGACGCTCAGGGAAATACGGGCCCGGACGCGCGAGGCAACCGCGGAATTGGAACAGCGGTTGGATTCGCTCGCCAAGGCAAGTCGGCGCATCGAACGACGGACGGAAGATCTGAGTCGGGAACGGACACGTGGCGAACAGGGACGCACCGCAGGACAGGAGGAGTCGCTGGCGTTCGAGGACGCTAAACGAGCCGAGGCGGCGGCCCAGGACCACGAAGCTCTCGTGCGCCAAGCTGAAGCCATGCGCGATGCCCTCGATGCGTTGCGAGAGACTGCGGAGGCGGCAGGGCTCGACGATCCCGACTGGCAGGCTCGACTGGAAGAAATCCGGCACCAGCTCGATCGGGCCCTCTCGCCCGAGATCCGGGAAAAGCTGGCGGAACTGCAACAAGCACTCTTGGAGCTCAATGCCCAACGCACCCGCGACGCGCTCGAGCGCTTGGCCGAGGCGCAACGGGAGCTGCGCGAGGTCCTGGAGCGAAGCCGCGACCTCTTCCGCCGCGCGGCGTTGGAGGGAGACCTCGCCAACCTCGAACAGGACGCCCGTGAGTTAGCCGCGCGGCAGGAGCAGTGGAACAGCGAAGTGGGATCGGCCGACAGCACGCAGGCCGCCGCGGAGGAACGCGACCTGGCCGCGGAAACCGATTCGCTCGCCAAGGTGTTGGAGCAGCTCGCCGATGCGCTCGAACGCGAAGGGGTGACCGACGCGAATGATCTGGTCCGGCAAGCGATGGAAGCCGCCCAACAGATGCTCGATGCGGCAGAGCAGGCGCAATCGGGCGACCGGCCGGCCGCTGAGCAGTCGGGGCGCCAGGCACTCCAGCAGCTTCAGCCGCTGGGAGATCAGCTCGGTGCCGAACGGAGCGGGTTGCAGCAGCGGTGGCGGGAAGAGATCGCGGCGGCACTCGACCGCGGCCTCACCGAAGTGAGCCGTCTGACCGAGCGTCAGCTCGAGTTGGAGCGCGCGATCCGGTCTGACGCGCCTCCCGGCCGCGTGCTAGCCGACCAAGGGGCCATCGAAGAGGGTGTCGAGAACCTCATCCAGCAAATGCAGCGGGCTTCCGGCAAGAATGCGCTGGTATCTCCTGGCATTGCCGGTGCGCTCGCTCAGGCCCAGCTCCAGATGCGACGGGCCCGCGAGGGACTGGCATCCGCCATGCCCAATGTGCGCGACGCAGCCGAGCAGGCCGGCCAGGCTGTCGACGCCCTCAATGCCGCTGCCTACCAGATGGTACGATCCCGGGGCGATGTGACTGGAGCGGGAACGGGCTCGGGCCTGGCGGAAGCGCTGGAGCGCCTGAGCGAGCTGGCCAAGCAACAAGGCCAATTGGGTGAACGCGCCGGGGGGCTGATCCCGCTGGCCGGCGGAGGGATGTTGCGCGAACAGTTGCGCCGCCTCGCGCAGGAGCAGCGTCAGCTTGCCGAAGAGCTCGAGCGCATTCGCGCGAGCGGCCAGCTGCCGAACAGCGGTGCCCTGGCGGAAGAGGCGCGAGACCTGGCTCGGCGTCTGGAGGCCGGTCGGCTCGACCAGCAGACAGTCGAGCGCCAGCAACGGCTGTTCCGACGGATGCTGGATGCCGGCCGCACGCTACAGGGGCGGGAAGAGGACGAGCGGAAGGAACGCCAGAGCCAAACCGCGACGGGAGACAATATCCGGCTGCCCCCGGCGCTCGGAGCGCTGGTGAACAGGGGAGCGAGCGGTCCGCAGATTCCCTCCTGGGAAGAGTTGCAGCGATTCTCGCCCGAGGAACGGCGGCTGGTCGTTGAGTACTTCCGCCGCCTGGCCGAGCCGGCCGGGAGGCCATGAGGCATGGCGCCGGTGTGGCGAATCAAGACCTGTGGACAGCCGGTGCCCCGGCATCTGGTGCTATCCGTTCTGCTCACCTCGAGCCTGGTCGGCACGTTGCCGGCGCAAGAAGCTGCGGTGGCGCGCGCGTTCGAACTCGAACGGCGAGGGAAGTACGCCGAGGCGGCTGACGCCTATCGGCTCGTCCTCCTCACCCACGCCACCGACGTACCGGCCCTACTCGGCATGGAGCGGTCGCTCCTCCCGCTTGGCCGATCGGCGGACATTCTACCGCCCGTCCGGGCCGCGCTCGCGCTCGACTCCACGCTCACCGTGGCGCATGGGATCGGCGTGCGGGCGTGGGCCGAGTTGGGGCAGCTCGACAGCCTGAAAGCCCTGGTCGAGCGATGGGTCCGGGTGGAACCGAACGACGATGCCCCGTACCGGGAGTGGGGCCGCGCGGCGCTTCTCCAGCGCGACCGTGGTGCGGCCCGGGCGGCGTATCACCTTGGACGCGAGCGTTTGGGGCGCCCCACTGCCCTGGCGGCGGAGCTCGCCCAACTCGCCATGCTCGAGGGGAAGTACGGCGAGGCAGCCCGTGAGTGGGTGCATGCCGTGGTCGATCTTCCCGGGTATCGAAGCGCGGCCCAATCAGCGCTCGGCAAGGCCCCCGCGAAGGCGCGCCCGGAAATCCTCGAAGCGCTGAACGCGGCGCGTGCGCCTGTGGGACGTGAGTTGGCCGCCGGCCTGCAAGCAGAGTGGGGCGAGCCGTTGGCGGGGCTCCAACTTCTCGAACGAAACCTTCCTCGAGGTGCCGACGCCGAGGTTCACGCCTACCGACAGTTCCTGGAGCAGATCCGGGCACAGCAAGGGGACGAAGCGAAACAGGTTCGCGCCAGGATTCTCGAGGCCATAGCACAGCGGACCGCCGGCCCGCAGAATGCCCGCCTTCGACTCGAGGCTGCCCGCTCGTTCGCCGAGAGCGGTGATGCCGCCGCCGCCCGCCGGATGCTGGCCGGACTGGCTGAGGACGAGGCAGCACCACCGGACCTTGCGGCCGGTGCGACCCTCACGCTCATCAAGATCCTCGCAGCCGAAGGGAAGTTGGCAGAGGCGGAGCAGCGATTAGCGCGACATCAGGATGGCCTGAGCGGGGAAGACGTGGCGAACGCATGGCGCGATCTTGCTGTTCGATGGATTGATGCCGGCAACCTGGACCGCGCGGAGGCGGCCGTCGCGCACGACCAATCCGTGGAGGGACTCGCCGTTGCGGGGAAGGTACGTCTCTTTCGCGGCGACCTTCGCGGCGCGTTCGAGCGACTCCAGGCCGCGGGGCCATTTGCCGGCTCGCGCGAGGACGCGGCGGAGAGAACGGCGCTGCTCGCGCTCATCCAGCCGATTCGAGCCGACAGCCTTCCAGCCTTGGGCCAAGGGCTGTCGGCGCTGGAGCGAGGGGATACGGCGACGGCGCTCCGGGCACTCGTGGAGGTAGCAGAAAGGCTCCCTCTTGGTGCTGGTGGGGCCGAGGTGTATCTGCTGGCTGGCCGTGTGGAGGCCGCACGTGGACGGACCGATCAGGCTGAGCGGCTCTTTCGGCTGGCGGACAACGCCGATGCGCTGGCCACGGCTCCGGCCGCCGAACTCGAATTGGCGCGTCTCTTGGTCGGCCTCGAGCGGGTCGATGAGGCGATCGAGCTCCTCGAACATCTCATCATCACCTATTCGGGCAGCGCCCTGGTGCCGCAAGCCCGGCGGCTGCTCGATGCGGTGCGTGGGGCGGTTCCGCGAACATGAAGCGTCGCACCTTCCTCCGTGGGACGGCGGCAGGGCTCGCCGTTCTCTCGCCGCTTGGGCGCACCTTCGGCGTGCCGCCGCGCGAAGCCCCGTGGTGGCTGGTGCCGATGGATGACGCCCAAACGGACCATCTCAAGGCCTACGGTGTCGTGTTCCGGCTCCTCGAACGCGGGGGGCAGGGCGAGTGGTTCCTCAATTACCGTGGCGGCGCCTTCCTGGTTCCAGCCGACTCCACCACCACGCGCGATGCGCAACTGGCCGGGGTCACGCTCGAGCCGCTCGCTGAACGCGAATTGTTGGACATTCGGGCCGAGATCGCCGAGGCCAACATGGACGCCGTCCCGCTCGAGAAGGCGCCGAAGGTGGCGGTATACGCGCCGCCCAACGCGCCGCCATGGGACGATGCGGTGACCATGGCGCTCCAATACGCCGGGATCACTTTCGAGAAGGTGTGGGACCAGGATGTGCTGAGCGATGCCATCCGTCGCTACGATTGGCTGCACTTGCATCACGAAGATTTTACCGGTCAATACTCCAAGTTCTTCTTGAACTATGCCGGCACGGCATGGCTCGCGGACATGGTGGATCGCAATCAACGGATGATGCGGCAGCTTGGGTTCCCGACCGTGCCGGCGCTCAAACGTGCGGTGGCCCAAGCGATCAGGGCGTACGTCGATCAGGGTGGGTTCTTGTTTGCGATGTGCACGGCGACCGAGACCATCGACCTGGCCCTCGCCAGCGCCGACGTCGACATTGCGGCCAACTATGCAGACGGCAATCCGATGGACCCCAATGCCTCGGCGAAGATGGACTGGACCCAGGCCCTGGCATTTCGAGATGCGAGACTGGTGCTGAGCCCGACGGTGTCGCAGTTCTCGGACATCGACGGCCACCAGGTCAACGCACCGGCGCTGCGGCAACCACTTGGTTCCTACACCTTGTTCAGCTTCAGTGCGAAGATCGACCCGGTTGCCACCATGTTGGTCCAGAACCATCGCCAAGTCATTCCCGATTTCTATGGCCTGACGACCTCCTTCACGCGTCACACGCTCAAGCCGAGCCTGACCGTACTTGCCGAGGAAGCGGGGACGCCGTGGGTCAAATACATTCACGGCGAGCAGGGGCAGGGCACGTGGACCTTTTTTGGAGGACATGACCCGGAAGACCCCCAACATCAGATCGGTGATGCGCCAACCGATCTCTCGCTCCACCCGCATTCACCCGGCTATCGCCTGATCCTCAACAACGTTCTGTTCCCGGCAGCGAAGAAGCGCGAGTTGAAGACGTGAGGGCCGCTAAAAGCGGCCCGGGGAGAAGGGAGCCGGGAGTAGGGAGTCGGACTCTGCGTTCGTTGTCATTCCGAGCAGCGGGGTCCTTCTTACCTCGCACTCCTTACTCCTCACTTTCTACTCGTTGCTTGCACTTCCCACTCCACTACTCCCGACTCCCAACTCCCTCAAGCAGCCAATAGCCTCCCAAGCCGCCTCCCCCTTACTATTCCGGGCCATGTCTACTCCCCTGCCGAGCCCGGTGCAAAGAATTGCCCGCGCGACGTGTGCCCGTCTTCGGGCGGAGATTGGTCGCGCCGGCGGCCGTGAGGTCTGTTTCGTGGCCGACCTCGACGGCGAAGGGATCATCGTTTCGGCCGATGCGGTGGCTCGGGGGACGCCCGACATGGTGCTTGCCCTGCCCGGTGTCGCGAGCCGGGGTCAGATGCTGCTCCATAATCATCCCACCGGAGAACTCGAGCCGTCGCAAGCCGATTTGAGTGTTGCCGCCCGGCTCCACGAGGCCGGCATCGGGTTCGGCATCATCAATAACGACGCGTCCGAACTGTACGTCGTGACCGAAGTCCCTGTCCCACGAGTCACCAACGCGATCGATCCCTTCGAAGTGGTTGGGACCCTTGCCGAACACGGCGCCGTCAGCCGTGTGCTCGGCCAGTTCGAGGATCGTCCGAGCCAGCGCGACATGGCGGCCTACATCGCCGACGGCTACAACGAAGGCGGGGTGCAGGTCCTGGAGGCCGGGACCGGGGTGGGGAAGTCGTTTGCCTACCTGGTGCCGGCGTTGGCATGGGCCCGGGCCAATTCCGAGCGCACGGTCATCAGCACCAACACCATCAACCTGCAGGAGCAATTGGTTGGGAAAGATCTGCCTCTGCTGAAGGACGCGCTCCAGTTCGCCGACCACACGCCGACTTTTGCGTTGCTCAAGGGATGGCGCAACTACCTCTGTCTGGCGCGGCTGGAGCAGGCGGCCTCGGCGCAGCAGACGCTGCTCGAGCCGGAGCGGCTCGAGGAACTCCTCACCGTGGTCGAATGGGCGGGACACACGGCAGACGGTACGCTCAGCGACTTGCCGTTCACCCCGGCAATGGAAGTATGGGATGAGGTCAGCGCGGAGTCGGATCTCTGCACCCGCCTCAAGTGCTCGTGGTATCAGAAGTGTTTCCTCTTTCAGGCCCGTCAGCGCGCCGCGGAAGCGGACGTGGTGGTGGTGAATCACCATCTGTTCGCCGCCGATCTCTCGGTGCGTCTGGCTCAGGACAACTGGCTGGAAGCCGCCGTGTTGCCCCCCTACCGACGGCTCATCCTCGACGAAGCCCATCATCTCGAGGACGTCGCGGCCGAGCATCTCGGGACCCAGGTCACGAGTTGGGGGGTGCGACGATTACTCGGCCGATTCGAGCGGAATGGAAAGGGGCTGGCGCCGGCGCTCGCCCAGGAATTGGCCGCGCGTGACGATCTCCTGAGCAGGGCCAGCCTGGACCTCCTCAGGGAGCGCCTCATCCCGGCCCTCTCCACCGCCCGGCGGATGGCCGACGCGCTGTTCGCGCGATTGCACGGACACTTGGCGAACGTGTCGGGCCGGACGCTCCGACTGGCCGACGAATTCCAGGCCGACGAGATCTGGGCCCAAGGTCTGGCCGTCGAATTGGACGGCGCGGTCGGCGCCTTTCGGCAGATCAAGGACCTGGTCGAAACAATCGCGGACCGCCTCGCCCAAGGCGAGGAGTCGGAACGGCAGCAACAGTTGCTCAAGGAACTGCGCGGACTGTACCGCCGGCTCGAGAGCCAAGAGGACGGACTCAATCGTACGCTCCGTCCGGTGCCGGGCGGAGACCCGGTGGTACGCTGGATGGAGCGGTGGGGGCAGCGTGGCCAACACGTGCGGCTGGCGACGGTCCCGCTCGATCTTGCCCCGATCCTGCGTGAACTCATCTTCGACCGGCTGGAAACGGTCGTCCTCACGAGCGCCACCCTTGCCGCGGGCGGTGACTTCGATTTCCTGGAACGCCGGTTGGGCCTGGCCGAGGCCCCGTCGCCGGTCACCGTGCGGGAAATCCTGCCGTCGCCGTTCGACTTCACCGGCCAATGCCTGTTCGGCATCCCCAACGACATGCCGGACCCGCGGGCGGATGAATCAGGTCATGATGCCGCCACCGCGGAGATCGTCGGGCAATTGGCCGCGGCCTCCGATGGCGGGATGTTCGTGCTGTTTACCAGTCACGCCGCGCTGCGACGCGTGGGCGACTTGCTCCGGGCCTCTCTCCCGGTCCAATGGCCCCTGCTGGTTCAGGGGGAGGCGCCACGCGACGCGCTCCTCCGCCGCTTTCGCGAGGCGGGGAATGCCATCCTCCTCGGCACCGACTCCTTCTGGGAAGGGGTGGACGTGCCGGGTCGGGCCCTTCGGGCCCTGGTCCTCACCAAGTTGCCGTTCAAAGTCCCCTCCGAGCCGGTCACGTCGGCACGGCTGGAACGCATCTGCGAAGAGGGCGGCGACGGGTTCTGGCAGTACCTGGTGCCACACGCGGCGTTGAAGCTGAAGCAAGGGTTCGGGCGGCTGATTCGGTCGCGGCAGGACGTCGGAGTGGTACTGCTGCTCGACCCGCGGATCCTCACGAAACGCTACGGCAACGTGATTCGGTCGGGACTCCCCCCGGCGACCGAGATCGTCGGGCATTGGCGTGACGTGCTGATCGCGTGTGAAGACTTCTTTGCCCGGCATGGAATTGGAGCCACCTGGTGACCCTCGTGCATCCCTCGAAGATCGTGTGCGTCGGTAGGAACTATCCGGCCCATGCCGCCGAGCTGGGGAACGAGGTTCCCGAGCGGCCGCTCCTCTTCCTAAAGCCCCCGAGTGCCCTCGTTGGGAATGGCGAGCCCATTGTTATTCCGAGCCAATCCGCCAGGGTCGATCATGAAGCCGAAATCGGCGTGGTCATCGAGCGACGCGTTCGCCGGGCCACCCCGGACCAAGCGGCCGCGGCCATCGGATTGTACGTTTGCCTCAATGACGTGACCGCACGCGACCTCCAGCGGCCCGATGGGCAATGGACCCGAGCCAAGGGATTCGACACGTTCTGTCCCGTCAGCGATCCGGTCCGGCCGGAGATGGATTGGCAAGAACTCGAGGTGGTGTGCCGGGTCAATGGCCAGGAGCGTCAACGGGGGAGGGCAGCCGATATGCACTTCGCCATTCCGGAGCTGATCGCGTATATCAGTGGCATCATGACGCTCGAGCCCGGTGATCTCGTGGCCACGGGCACCCCCGCCGGCGTCGGGCCGCTGGTGGCCGGCGATGTGGTGGAGGTGGAAATCCCGGGCGTGGGACTCTTGACCAATCCGGTCGAGGCGGAGGCGATCGCATGAAGCGACAAAACACCCGACTCCTGTCGTTGCCGGGCTATCCGCTGGCCGTGCTGCCGGGGATCAAACGGCGCCTGATCCAGGAGGGAAGGGACGTGATCGACTTGGGCGCCGGCGACAACGACATGCCGCCGCCCGCCGAGGTCGTGGCAGCGATGCAGGAGGCCGTCACCGATCCCGCCATGAGCAAGTACGGATTCCAGCAAGGCCTGGCCGAGTTTCGCCAGTCGGCCGTCCGATATCTCGAGCGGCGCTTTGGGGTCGCGATCGATCCGGTTGCGGAACTCCTGCCCATGATCGGCTCGAAAGAGGGAATCGCCCACCTGCCGTTCGGCCTCGTCGAGCCGGGCGACGTCGCCATCATTCCCGAGCCCGGGTATCAGGCCTACCTGGGTGGGGCGGTGCTGGCGGGTGCCGAGCCCTACATTGTGCCGCTTCGGGCGGAGAACGGTTTTCTGCTCGAACTCGACACGCTGCCCGCGGACGTGCTCCAGCGGGCGGCCATCGCGTATCTCAACTACCCCAACAACCCGACTGCGGCCGTCGCGCCGCCCGAGTACCTCGAGCGGGTGGTCGCCACCTGTCGCCGGTACGACATCGCGCTGGTGTATGACAACGCCTACTGCGACCTCACCTTCGACGGCTATGAGGCGCCGTGCATGCTTGGGCTCTCGGGTGCGCGGGACGTGGCGGTGGAGTACTTCAGCCTGTCCAAGAGCTTCTCGATGACGGGCTGGCGGATTGGGTTCGTGGCCGGCAATCGCGACCTGATCGCGTCTCTCACCAAGGTGAAGACCTATGTCGACACGGGGCCGTTCCTCGCCATCCAGCGCGCCGGCTCGGTGGCCCTCGACCATGCGGAGCGGTTCATCGAACCCGTGGTGCGCACTCTCGCGGAGCGGCGGGACGCTGCAGTCGACAGCCTGCGGGCAGCCGGGTTCGCAGTCGACCCGCCGCGAGGGACCATGTACCTGTGGATCGCGTTGCCTGCGGGAGTCAGATCCGCTGAATTTGCACGCGTGGCGCTCGAGGAGTGCGATGTCTTGGTATTACCGGGGAGTGGATTCGGGCCGGCGGGTGAGGGGTTCTTCCGGATCGCCCTCACGGTGAGTCCCGCGCGGCTGGCCGAAGGAAGTCAGCGTTTGGGGCGGGCCCTGGACCGGGTGCGAGGTGGAGCGGTTGAAACCCGCATTTGACTTGTGGATGCCGCGATCGCGGCGCTGGTCGCCTTGGGCCATCGGCCTGAGTGTGGCCATTCACATCGCGTTCATTCTCGTCTTCCGGGCCGAGGGCCACCTGCCGCACATCGCACGCAGGCCCAGTCCCGACATCATCGTGCTCTCCCCGCCGGAGGCGGAGCGTCGCGAGGTGCTCATGCCGTTTGGGGGAGCCCCAGCAGTCCCGCCTGCCGCGGGCCGGCCGACGGTACGTACGGCCATCCCGGCGGAAATACCCGAGCCCGATACCGTCGCCTACGATTTTCCGCCGGTGACCGTGACCGTGACCGAGACGAGCCCCTACCGCCGGACCATCGGACGCATCGCTCCGAGTCTGGCCGGAGGCGGGCTTTGGGTCCGCCCGCTTCCGTTACCACCGCAGGAACTGGCCCAGCGGATTACCCGATCGCATGAAGAACTGGTCGACAGCGCGGTCACGGCCATCGTGCAGGCCTTTCTGGATTCGGTCACACCCGTGCCTGGTTCGGTGGTGGCGTCACTCCCGAAATGGACGACCGAGATTGGCGGCAAGAAGTTCGGCATCGACGGGAGCAACATCTACATCGCAGGACTCAAGATTCCCACTGCCGTCCTCGCGCTCTTGCCGCTCCAGGGCGGCAACATCGATCAGTCCCGCCGCTACAACGATCTGATGGACATGCGGTCGGATATCTACAACGCCGCTCGACGCGCGGACAATCTCGAGGAGTTCAAGCAGGTGATCGAGGAGATTCGCGAGCGGAAGGAACGTGAGAAGGAGTTCGAGCGGAACCAACGCACGGCCCCGCCACCGGAAGAACCTCCCGTTCCGTAGCCGGCCGGCCTACTTGGCCTCGGGCGGCGGCAGGATCTCGCCACCGTCGCCGATCCTCGCCGCCGTAGCCCCGAAGTCCTCGGTCGAGAGGCGCCGCACCAGCGCAATAGCCCGGCCGGCGGGGTCGGTGCGCGGTCCGGCCCGGGGTATCTGGTACAGCGGCTGGAGGCGGGCGGATCGGAAGGCACCGTCGGACCCCAATTCCAAACCCAAGATGGCGGTGATGCCCAGGGGTCCAGACAGATTGAAACCCCGGTAGGTGGCGAAGTTGCCTAAGGAGTACGCGATCGGGCGGCCCCGATAGAATTCGATGCCACGGAGCACATGCGGGCCATGCCCGATGACCGCGTCGGCCCCGGCATCCACCACCGCGCGCGCCCACGTTCGGAGATCGCCGCGGGGCTCGCGTCCCAGGAACTCGGGGCCATCCGGCGTGTGCACGGCGTCGACTCCCTCACTCCCGCCGTGGAAGGTGACGATCAGCACGTCCACCAGCGGTCGCACGCTCGCCACCAGGCCTTCACTCGCCGTGACGTCGAGCAGGTTGTAGGAATGGGGATATGTCGCAAAGCCGATGAGCCCGACCACGGTGATACTGTCGGCCCGGTAGAGCGTGTCGATGCTCAGGCGCTCCAGCGGACCGTAGGTCCGAATGCCGAGCGCTTCCAACGAACGCTCGGCCATGCTCCGGCCTTCGGACCCCATGTCGTTGGCATGGTTGTTGGCCAAGTTGAGGTGGGTAAACCCGGCCTCGGCCAGACGCGGCAGCAAGTGCGTCGGCGCCACGAAGGCGTAGCATTGCTGCCGGATGGTTCCATCGTCCCTCCGGCACTTGGATGGAGAGCCGGTGTCTCCCACGGCGCTCTCGAAGTTGCCGACCACCATGTCTCCGATCAGCAGTGGCGCCACCGCGGCCAAGAGCCCACGCCCACTGTCGGCAGGAACCCCGTCCGGCAGCGTCGTCGTGCCGAGGCTGATGTCCCCGACGAAGCTCAAACGGACCGGTGCCTCCGCCTTGGGCGGCGACCGGTCCATCGAGACCGCGAGCGGATCGCCCACGCGGGCCGAGTCGATCGATGGCTTCACCGGAGCATCGCTGGGAATTCCGACGTCGGGACGGTCGAGCCGCGCGGAATCGATGGAGGGCTCTGGCGTCGAGTCCCTCGGGATGGTCACTGGTCCGATCATCGGACCCGGATCGATGTTGGGTTTGATCGGTGGCGTCGGCGCCTCCGGTTGCTCGACTTCCGCCGGT